>CAZSHV010000060.1:0-4243 GCA_964606815.1 uncultured Bacteroides sp.
GCCGCCGCTCGGTCACAATGCGACGGCATTGCTCCCTCCCGTCGCCTCCAAAATCACTCCAAGATATGCGACCTCAGCGTTAACATATTTTATGGGGCAGGCTCTAAAGAGAAGGCGTAATAGCTCTGAGCTCGCCGGTGAGCGAGTCCATCACATAGCCTGCCACGGAGATGCCTTCGGGCATCAGCGGATGGCGACCGATCAGGTCAACGGTCTCGGCTATGGCCGCGTCGGTGTCCTCAAAGCCGTGCAGCCACTCGCGCAGGTTGATGCCGCAGTGCTCCATCAGCGTGATGTGCTCCTGGGGTATGCCGCGCTCACGCATGGCGTGCAGCATCTCCTCGGCGTCCATGCCCTGCACACCGCAACCTGTATGGCCTATTACCATGATTTCAGTCACGCCAAGCTCGTAGACCGCGATCAGCAGGCTGCGCATGGTAGAGTCGAAGGGGTTGGTGATGGTGGCTCCGGCGTTCTTTATGATTTTCACGTCGCCGTTGCGGAAGCCCAGGGCAGCCGGCAGCAGCTCTACGAGGCGGGTGTCCATGCAGGTGACGATGGCAATCTTCTTGTCGGGGTATTTATCAGTGGCAAACTTGCTGTAGGCGCCCGATGCCACGAACTCGCGGTTATGGCGCAGTATTTCGTCAATCATAATTCAGAATTTTCGACAAATTTATAAAAATTCCCTGAAATGCGCCACATGCTGCCCGATTTCTGTTGACGAGTTTGCGGGATTGGCGAAATGTTTGTACCTTTGATTTCTCTGATAGACAATCCACACCCACGATTATGTTCAAGCACATACTTTTTACCATATTTATAGCCGCTGCCCTCACTGCCCATGCGGCCAAGCCCTTGGACGAGGCTAAAGCTCTCTACGCCGCCGGCAACTATGAGGCTGCTACCGCTGCCCTGCAGCAGGTGGTGAAGAAAACGCCTCGCGACGCTGCCGCCCAATACTACCTGGGCCTTTCCCTGCTCGAGCTGGGCCGGGAAAAGGAGGCCCTCGATGCTTTGGAAAAAGCCGAAGACCGAGGCAACGCCGACGCCGCACGCCTGCTGGCAGAGATAGCGCTCGACGAGTACCGCGCTGACGACGCCGCTGACCACATCGACGCATGGAGCGATATTCTGACCAAAGCCAAGAAGTCGGCCCCCGCTGCCCTGGCAAAGATGCAGACGCGCGCCGTGCAGATGAAAAACATGCTCGAACGCGTCGAGAAAATCGCCATCATCGACTCCGTCACCGTTGACTCTGCCCGCTTCTTCGAGCACTATCCCCTATCTGCCGCTGCCGGACGTCTGCTCCCGGGCTCTGCCCTGCCCCCGCAGCTGCAAGCCGGTGCATCTGTGGCGTATCGCCCGGAGCTGAGCACTGAGCTTATATGGTCTGCCCCCGACAGCACTGGCATGATGACCCTCTACAGCGCCGGCATACTCGACGACGGCACCATGGAGCAGCCGCGCGTGATGCCCGGCGACCCCGGCGAGGGCGGAAACGCCAACTTCCCCTTCCTGATGCCCGACGGTGTCACCCTCTACTTCGCCAACGACGGCCCCGGCTCGCTCGGTGGCTACGACATCTTCTTCACCCGCCGCGACGCGGACGGCTCTCTGCTGCAGCCCCAAAACATGGGCATGCCCTACAATTCCCCCGCCAACGACTACATGCTGGCCATCGACGAGGCCGCCGGCCTGGGCTGGTGGGCCACTGACCGCAACGCCCCCGCGGGCATGGTCACCATCTACACCTTCATCCCCTCCGACACCCGCGTCAACTATCAGCCCGACGACCCCGACATTGCCGACCGAGCCCGCGTCAGCGCCATCGCGCCCACCCAGACCCCGGGCGTGGACTATGCCTCGAAGCTCGCCGCGGCTCGCGCTGAAGCTGCTGATATTCAAGCCGATGAAACCAACAGTAATGCCTTCGAGATAGCCATGGGCAACGGCCAGGTATACACCAGCCTATCCCAATTCCGCAACCGTCAGGCCCGCCAGGCCATGGAGCAGTGGCTCGACCGCAACAAGGAGTTGCAACGCCTCGAAGCCCAGCTCGCGGCCCTGCGTCAGGCTTACGCCAAAGGTTCCCGCGCCGACGAGAAGGAAATCCTAAGCCTTGAGCGCCGCATCCCGGCCCTGCGCGACAACATGCGCCGCATTGCCAACCAGGCCATCCGCCTCGAGACAAAGTAATCCCCCCTACTCCATCCCACCTCCCTGCCATGAACGACATTGAAGCCCGCATCGCCGCCCTGCGCGACGAAATCAACCGCCATAACCACAACTACTACGTGCTCAACGCCCCCCAGATCAGCGACTACGACTTTGACCAGCTGCTCAAGGAGCTTGAAGCCCTGGAGCGCGAGCACCCTAAATATGACGACCCCCTCTCGCCCACCCACCGCGTGGGCAGCGACCTCGCAAAGGGCTTCCAGCAGCACGCCCACGTCTTTCCTATGCTCTCCCTGGCCAACACTTACTCGCCCCAGGAGGTGGACCAATGGGTGGATCGCACCGAGCGCGCCCTCGCGGGCCAGGAGAGCGCCATTGTGGGCGAGCTGAAATTCGACGGCACCAGCATCTCCCTAATATATGAGCATGGACGCCTGGTGCGCGCCGTGACCCGCGGCGACGGCGAGAAGGGCGACGTGGTCACCGACAACGTCAAGACCATCAAGAGCATCCCCCTGGTGCTCCGCGGAGAGGGTTGGCCCGACTTCTTCGAGATCCGCGGCGAGATCCTGCTCCCTTGGAAGGCCTTCGACGCCCTCAACCAAGAGCGAGCCTACAACGAAGAGCCTCTCTTCGCCAACCCGCGCAACGCCGCCTCCGGAACCCTTAAGCTACAGAACTCGGCCGAAGTGGCCCGCCGCGGCCTCGACGCCTATTTCTACTATCTGCTGGGCGAGAACCTGCCTTGCGACAACCATTTCGACAACATGCAGCGCGCCCGAGAGTGGGGCTTCAAAGTATCCCCCGCCATGACCCTGCTCCACGACATGGCCGCGGTGGACGCTTACATCGCATACTGGGACACCCACCGCAAGGAGCTGCCTGTGGCCACCGACGGTCTGGTCTTCAAGGTTAACTCCCTGCGCCAACAGCTTAACCTGGGCTACACCGCCAAGTCGCCCCGCTGGGCCATAGCATACAAATTCCAGGCCGAGCGCGCCCTCACCGAGCTGCTGAGCGTGAGCTTCGATGTGGGCCGAACTGGTGTCATCACCCCCGTGGCCAACCTTGAGCCTGTGCTGCTGAGCGGCACCGTCGTCAAGCGCGCCTCGCTCCACAACGAGGACATCATACGCCAGCTCGGCATCCACGACCACGACATGGTCTACGTGGAGAAAGGCGGCGAGATTATACCCAAGATCACAGCCGTTGACCTCGGTCGCCGCGCCCCCGGCGCACAGCCTGTGCGCTTCGTCACTCATTGCCCTGCCTGCGGCACTCTGCTGCAACGCAACCCCGGCGAAGCCGCGTGGATATGCCCCAACAAGTACGGCTGCCCGCCACAGATCACAGGTCGCGTGGAGCACTTCGTGGGCCGACGCATGATGAACATCGACGGCATTGGCGAGGAGGTGTCAAAGACCCTCTTCGAGACAGGCCTGGTGGAGAACATCGCCGACCTCTACGACCTGCGCGTCGACCAGCTCGAAGGCTTGGAGGGATTCGCCCGCAAGTCGGCCGAGAGACTCATTGCCGGCATCGAGGCCAGCAAACAGGTGCCCTTCGAGCGGGTGCTCTTCGCTCTATCCATCCCCATGGTAGGCGAGACCACGGCAAAGAAAGTGGCCCGCGCGGCAAAGGATATCGATACGCTCATGAGCCTCAGCGCCCTTGAGCTCACAGCCATCGAGGACGTGGGCGAAATCATAGCCCAGAACATCGTGGAATACTTCGCCGCCCCGCAGAACCAAGCTATCATCGAGCGCCTGCGCCAAGCGGGAGTGCAGATGGCCGTGGCACAGACCGACGAGCCCACAAGCGACACCCTCGCCGGCAAGTCATTCGTGATATCGGGCGTCTTCGCCCTCCACAGCCGCGACGAATACAAGCACATGATCGAGGCCCACGGCGGCAAGAACGTCGGCTCCATATCCAGGAAAACCGACTATGTGCTGGCCGGCGAGAACATGGGCCCCGCCAAGCTCGAGAAAGCCCGCGCCCTGGGCATCCCCATCATCAACGAGCAGGAGTTCCTGAGCATGATCGGAGAATAGTTTAGAATCCC
>CAZSHV010000060.1:4343-14043 GCA_964606815.1 uncultured Bacteroides sp.
CCATCATCAACGAGCAGGAGTTCCTGAGCATGATCGGAGAATAGTTTAGAATCCCATCAGGGAGTAGGGCCGCTCGGCTCGAGCGGCCGCTAAACAGAGACGAGAATCATGGGAGCCCACGGAGAGGGCGGCCGCAGGGCGGCCGCGTGCGAAAGCCCGTGGGTTTCAATGTCTTACAAAATATTCCCCCTCCCCGAAAAAATCGGGGAGGGGGCAAGGGGGAGGGGAAATACCAACAGGTTTGTATTTGCGGCCGAACCGACCGTTCGGCCCTACAATTTATTGGTTACCATTGGATTATTATCATCAACGCAACAGCACTTTGCTGCAGCATGTAGGGGTGCGCCATATGTAGACGCCGGGCTGGAGCTCGGGCCACATGCCATACTCCACAGGCCCGGTCACGGCCACGCCCTGGAGATTGTACAGCTGCCCCACAAGGCTATCCTCGGCTGCCACGTCGACCACTACCGACTGGTGTCCTGCCTGCGGGAACACGGGCAACGATGGAAACCAATAGTTGGAAATCATCGGGTACTCCTGCAGCAGATGGCCGTCGGCATCGAATCTGCGGGTCACATAGGTCGGGTCCACGAATTTATGGAACATCGACGCGTATAGCTCATCGGTGACGGGATGTATGCCCAGCGAGCAGCCGTAGACGTGCCAGTCGCCCTCCTGCTGCGAGAAATCAAGAATCTTCTCAACGCGCCGCGTGTCGATATCGAACCGGAACACCATGCTGTTTGTGAACCAGCTGTTCGGCCCACCGCACCAGTACAGGCGATTTGTCACGGCAGATGCGCAGAAGGGGTCCGGTGTCCAGGCATACCACGAGTTGGAAGGCGGGTAGTTGTCGTCGCCATCTATCCTTATGACCTCCCGCTCAAGCGTTGCGGGGTCAAGGCGAATAATGTATGGCACAGTGGCGCCTGTGCCCTGCACGTTCTTTGCCGCGGAGTACCACAAGCTGCCGTCCTTAGCACGCACCAGAGTGGAGCCTACGCCCGACGGTCGGCGAGGGCGCGTGCCTGTGTCAGCCTCTATGGCATCGTCCACTATTTCCATATCGAGCACCTCCACCACAGCGTCCGTTTCGGGGTCAACCACAAGCACGCCGTACTGCTGATGCACGGCAAAGACTCTGCCCTCGGCGAGCACCATGGTACCAGTCTGGCCATAGTAGAGCGAACTGGTTGGGTCGGTGTTCGGCTTGTCGCCGTCGCCGCCAGCGTTGGGATTTGCCGAGCCTGACACTTGGCCTTCTATCTCCAGCGTCTCGAGATTCAGCACCCAGATGCCGTTGCTCGACGACACGTAGCCTTTCGTGGCTGAAACGCCGCAGAAGGCGCGGCCGTCGCACTGCGCGCCGCTGGGGTCGATGAGTCGCAGCTGCTTCACCACCTTCATTGTTGAGGCCTCTGCCACGGTGATTCTGCCGCCGGTGATAGTGGCTCCGGGGTCCTTGTCCTGCTTGGCTATGAGGTAGAGGCGGCCGTCCCACAGCGCGCCGTACTGGTTGGTGCAACCGAGCTCCACGCCGGGGTTCTCGGTTTGGATCACGCGATAATGCCAATATTCGCCGTCGGGGTCGTCGGGGAGGAGATAGTTGACGGTGGAGTTCTGGTGTCCGTACCAGTCCTCGTTGATGAATATCACTCCCTGGGTATAGTCAATATCCCTGCCCGCCGCGGTGGCGGCGAGCAAGGCTACTGACAGGGAGAGGAGAACGTGGCGCATCATTTCACTATGATTTTCTTGGCCAGGCCTGCGTCAGAAAGCACCACGTAGACGCCAGCGGGAAGCGTGAGCGCGCGGGTGAATCTGTCGGAGGCAGCGGTGAAGGTATCCACGGCCTCGCCTGCCATGTTTATGATCGTGAAGCCAGTGCCGGCGCAGCCTATGGCTATCAGCTCTCGACCCTGGGTGTAGACTTTGGGGGAGCTAACCACGTCGGAAACGGCTGTGGTGTTGTCGCTTACGGTGACAGCGATGGCGTGGCGCGCGGTTTTGCCGTTCGACTCCACATTCACGCCTATAGTTGCTGTTCCGGTCTTTACAGGTGTGATGGTGAGCACATCGCCATCGAGGCTGGCCACTGCTGCCGGGTCTGCATCGCCTGCGCGAGTGGCAGGGGCAGAGGCGAGGGAGAAGTGGATGTTGGCGTCGTTGTTGTCGCGGTCAGTGGCACGAAGCTGCAGCTCCACAGGCTTGTCGTTGATGTCAATGGTGACGGGGTCCACATCCTCCATCTCAGGGCCGTAGGCGTCAGGGAAGATTGGCACGGCCTGGAACCAGTAGTAAGGCTTAAGTTCCACTGTGCGCATGGTCTCGCCTGTCTCCGCGTCGATGAAGTGCGTCCAGTTGTAGCGATAGTGGCCCGAGGCTTTGTACTCGGTGGCGCCAGCGATTATCTCTCCCGTGCGGTCGTCGTAGCGGATAGTGCCGTAGGCGCTCTGTTTCAGGCCGGGGGTGTGGGCCGGGAGGCCGGTCACGTCGGCTATGTGGCGGAACTCGCGGGTGTCGATGTCGTAGCGATAGTATTTGCCGTCGCCGCCGTTGGCTATGGAGCTGCCGCCGGAGAAGAAGAGAGAGTTGACGCTGTGCGCGCCCGTGAACTGCGTAGGCCTCCATGAGCCCCAGCTGCACGTCACCACGCCGCACTCGGCAGGCACGTCCACGCGCTCGGTCTCGTCGAGGGTGCTATGGTCAAGGGCCACAAACACGCTATGTCTGCCCTCCGTGGTGGCATACCACACGCTGCCGTCGGCGCTCTGGGCAATACCCTGCACGTTCTTATCCTCGATTTCCTTCACCACCTGGTCGGTGTCGATGGCGATGACAATCACGCCGGTCGACTGCTTGATAGCGAAGGCGTGGCGTCCTGCCAGCACCATGTCGCCGATCTGGCCGCTGTAGAGGTTGTCGCTGCTCTCGCCCATCACGGCAATCTTGCCCAGCACCTGCGGGGTGTCTGTGTCGATTATGTAGATGCCGTTGCTCGTGCCAAAGTACATGCGGCCGGGGCCTGCGCCACACATGCCGCGGCCATCCGCGCTCTTGGTCTCCTCGGGGGTCTTGATATCGTCAAGGCTTCCAATCCGCTTGAGCGTGGAGGCATCGGCCACCACAAGTCGTCCGCCGCCGGGCAGCGGGTCTCCGCCGTCGGCAGCCTGCTTGGAGCCCACAATCAGCTTGCCGTCGTATATGATGCCAAACTGCGACGTGCAGCCAAACGACATGCCGGGGTTCTCGCGCTCATAGGCCTGATAGACAATGTCGCCCTGGGGCGAGAACCAGTTGAGGCCGCCGTTGGTGTGACCGAACCACTCTTCGTTGAGCATGATGGTGCCGGTGTTATAGTCAATGGCTGGCTCGCGCTCGGGGTCGACGACGCGCACGGTGAAGGTCTTTTCAAATCCCGACCCGTCGGTTGAAGCGGCTGTGAGCGTGCACTCTCCCAGGCGGTGGCCCGAGAGTTCGTAGGGTGTGGAGCGCACGTTGTTTTCATCCCACAGATTCACCTTGTACATGGTGGCAATGTAGCTGTCGCGGCCTGAGCCGTTGCCGGTGAGGGTGAGCGTCACGTCGGGGATGTCGGGGTCGGCAGGCGTGAGCACAGGAAACAGGCCTGCCATCTCTTTGGGCATGAGGGTGATAACGCCGTCAGCGTCCGCGCAATCGAAGGTTATGTCCTGCACGGGCTGCATCAGCTCGGAGGTAAGATCGAAGGCAGCGGTGACGGAGGGGTTGAAGTCGTAGGTAGCCGTTATGGTGCTCTGGCCTGGGGTCTTGGTAGTGGTCACGCCGGAGGCAGATGCGGAGGCTACCTTCGTGTTGGAACTCTTGAAGGTGAGCTTGGTGTAGGTGGCGTCAGCAGGCTGGTAAGTGAGCTCGTTGTCTACCTTGTGGTTGAGTCGAGCGGTGACGTCTGTCTGCTCATATGCCATGGCCGTGATGGGTCGCAGGGGGTTGCGCAGAGTTATAGCCGAGGAGTTAGAGTAGACGTATTCGGCCTTTGTGGTGCCTGGGGCGGTGTACGAGCCGCGAATCTGCACGGTGCCTTGCGTGGGCTTGAAGTTCTTGTAGGCCGTGATCTTGCCCATGAGGTTGGTGACCGTGGCGGAGGAAATCACGGCGGTCATGTCGGCATCTTTGGTCCAGGAGTACGCCGTGCTGAGCTTGCCGCCCTCCGGCACCTGAATGAAGAGCGGGAGTGCGAGTGCTTCGTCAGCCAGGGCATAATCAATCACAGCGGGCACGGTGATAAGCTGGTCGCTGTCGAGAGCAGGACGGAATAGCTGGTAAGGCAGCTGCACGGAGGCCTCTTCGTCGCTCTGGCGCGAGAACACAAGCACAGCGTTGGGGTTTAGCCAGCGGCTGGAGGGCACACGGTGGAAATCATCGTCAACCATGCGCTTCACGTAGCATCGCCAGGTGCCGTCGGTGGCCGTATGGTCAGAAGTGGACGAGAGTGCGCCGTCGTGGTCGGAGTCGTAGGTGACAGTGGCCGAGCTGCCTGCCGCGGTGTATGTCATGCGGGGGTCTGCCTTGGCAATGGCCGACAGCACAGTGTGCAGGTCGTCATCCCAGCCGCCGCTCCAACGGTAGCCGTAGACGAGGTTCTCCGGGCCTTTGCTGTCGTTGAACTGGAAGACAACCGTGGCAGCCTTCTCGCCTGTGCCCACCCAGAAGTCGACGTTGGCATGGTCCACAAGCTGCTCTTGCTCAGTAGCCTCGTGCATCTGCTCGGCCCAGTCGGCCATGGAATAGTCAAGGTCTTCGGCCAGCTCGCCGCCGGAGTATCCGAAGCCACCACCGCCGTTGAAGACGATGTATTTCCAGGCCTGCACGCTGCCGTCGGTAAGCATGGTGCTCGACATGCCCAGACCGGAATAGCCCATGTAGTCGTAGTCGTTGGGGCCGTGCCAATACGACCAATAGCCGTCGTACCAGCCTGACCGCCAGCGGTATTCGTAGCTGTCGGCATAGCCGTCCTCAAGCTGCCAGTAGTCGTAGTCATAGGCCGGATAGCCGTAGAGGAAGGCGTTGAGGGGGTGCTCGATGATGCCTGTGGTCTTGGCTCGCTCGATGGCGTCGACGCACATCTGCTCGGCTTCGTAGCCGGGGGCTTCCTCCTGGCCCATACTCACGTTGGGCTGGAAATAGCCGAAGGACACCTCGCCTCCTATGGCGGCACGGTCGAAGTCATAGTGCAGATAGTCGAGCTCTTCGCGGGCTTGGCTCACGCCCAGAGCGTTGAGGGTGGAGCCCATGGTGCCTGTGTACTGCACCATAGCTGTGAGGATGCTGCTCTGCGAGGCCACGGCGCGGATGAGGTCTTCGCCGGTCTTGGTGCCGCTCCAGCGGTAGCCCCACACCAGGCTCTGGCCCGTATGGCCGTCTTGGAAGTCGATGACCAGAGCGCAGCGATTGTCGCCGTCGGGGTCTCCGGCCCAATGCTCGATGCTCTCCCAGTCCACCCATTGGTGGTACTCAACGGCCGAGCTGTGCATTGCCATGCCCGCCGCGAAGAGGCAGGGAAGTAGAAAACGTTTCAACATAAATTAGAAATTTTAAGTTAGATGTCGGGAATCGGGGTGCCGGGGAGGGCGATGTGCAGGTCGCGGGCCTTGGAGAGCTCGGTGGAGGTCTCGCCCAGCCAGCCGCAATATTGGTTGAGACCTGTATACACCCTCACAAAGTCCGCGCCAGGCAGGTGCACAGGCATGCCGCAGTCGTCGACGGCCCAACCTATGTCGAAGGAGTTGAGGTCGGCGAAGTCATTGGGATGGTTGTCTACATAGCCCCAATCGAGGGCATACAGCACGAAGTATCGGCCCGTGCCGCTGAGGTCCACACCGTTCGGGGCCAGGCGCGAGCCGGTGAACGTTAGCTCGTCGGCGGTCTCCCAGAGGGGATAGTAGCTCTGGGCGTGGAAGGTGTTCTTGGCCACGTATCCGCACTGGCCTTCAGAGTCGCGCCAGTGGATGTAGTAGATGTCGTCGAGGAAGCCCGTGTCGTCCTCTTCTGCCTCGTGCAGGGGGTCGGGACGGCCGTAGGTGATGGTGTAGCCGTGCAGGGTGCCGGGAGCGTAGTATTCGCTTCCTGCAAGCTCGTAGAAGGGGTCATCGGGAAGGCCGTTGCAGTTTGCGTCATAGCTCACCATCACTATTCCGGGCTCGGCCGAGCCGCCCTTGGCGTCGGGGTTGGTGAGTTCGTAGAAGGCGTTGCCCCAGATCTGGAAGTCTTTCTCGCCGGGGACGTTGATCACGGTGTGGTCGAATCCGAAGGTCACATACCCGCCGTAGCCGCCGAGGGATATCATGATGTCGTTAGTGCCGGAGATGCTCTCCTCGGCCTTCTGCAGCATGGCCTGGTAGGTGTCGCCCTCTTCATAGCGAGGCATCTCGTTGATGAACTGCCCGGGCGCGGGGCAGTATTCGTAGACGCAGGCGATATATGGGCTGTACTCCACCTCTTCGTGCACCACGTTGACGGTGAACAGGAAATCGTAGGGCGTGGCGTCGTCGATGATGCGCAGCTCCACGTTGTACGTGCCTTCGCTCTGGGCCAGGAAGATGAAGTCTCGGTCCGTGCTTACCAAGGTGCCATCTACCAGCCATTGATACTGGCTGCCGCTGAAGGCCGGGTGCAAGGCGAGCTTCTGCATGCGGGCTATGTAGTAGACGTCGTCGATGCCGAGGCTCACCATGGGCGGAGCGTCGTCGCAGGCTTGCAGGGCAGCTGCAGCGAGGATAAATAGGAGAGTCTTTTTCATTTGCTCAGGAATGTGATGTGGGCTGGGATGTCGCCGGCTCGGACGCTCCACTTCTTGCGGCCGTCGGGGGTGAAGCAGTAGAGGGTGCCGGAGCTGACGTAGTTCTTGGCATCGGTGACGAAGATGTCGCCGGTCTCTGGGTGGACGGCTATGCCGTAGGGAATCTGTATGTCGCATTCGGTGCCGTCGGTGATGAAGTTGGTGGACACCACCTCCTTGGTCTTTACGTTGATGATGCCGTAGCTGATGGTGTTGGCCTGGGTGTAGTTGTTCCACTCTGTGGCGTAATAGTACATGCTGTCGCCGCGGAAGGCCATGTTGCTGCAGGCCACGGGGAGGGTGTCAGTGACCACCATCTGGTTGTATCCGGGCTTCTTCTGCATCACATACAGGCGCGAGGGTCGGCTCTGGTAGTCGCCGCGGGATGTCACCCACAGCTTGCCGTAGCGGTCTTTTTTGAGGCGGTGGAGATTGATGCCCACTGGAATCTGCTGCACCTGCTTGAAGTCGATCATCTGTATCACAGAGACGGTGTTGTCGTAGTCGGGGGCTCGGTATCCGCCGGAGTTGGCCACGTACATATAGTCGTCCACCACCTCCATCTCTTCGGGCTGGTAGCCCACGGTGACCTTGCGGGTGACAGCGAGGGTAAGGGTGTCGACCTCGTAGACAGCGCCCTTTGGCGCGGAGGGGTCGATGAGCACTGGCCCGACGTAGGAGCTCACGTAGGCGCGGCCGCGGTGAAAGCGCACATAGCGGCAGTTGGGGATGTCCACCTGCCCCAGCCTCACCCCGGAGCGGGCGTCGAGCACCTCCACCTTGTGGCTGCAGTTCACCACCACATAGAGCTTGGATCCGTAGATGCCGATGTCATTGCCCACGTCGCCCAGCTCTTTCACCACGTTGGGGTTCTTCTCGGCGTAGATGTTGCGGGAGTACAGGCCTGTCATATAGTCGTAATAATCGATGGTGCATTTGTTGGAGCCCATGTTGCCTTCGTTCACCAGGTAGAGGCCTCGGATGCTGCTGCCGGGACGCTCGTCGCCGATGATGTCATACTCCGTCGGCACCACAAGCTCGTCCTCACGACAGCCTGTGGCGCACAACAGGAGCGGCAGATAAAACAGATAAAAAAGTATATAAGTAAAGAAAAATTGCTTCATATTTCCACGGTTAGCGATATCTTGTAGTTGCGCTTGGGCATGGGGTAGTTGAGGATCACGTCGTAGTCCTGGCTGAGCAGGTTGTTGACCTCTAGCAGCACGCGGCTGCGGGCCCGACCCATGCGGAAGTCGTAGGCGAGTGAGACGTCGGAGGTGTACCAGGGCTGGGTGTAGTTGTAGCGGATGTTCTCTTGCTGGTTGTAGCGCGAGCCCACGTATATATAGCTGTAGTTAAGGCCGAAGCCGCGCCAGGTGGCGTTGATCACCGCAGAGCCGCTGTGGCGGGGTATGTAGGGTATCTGGTGGCGGTAGTAGTTGTCGGCGGGATTGGTCACGTCGATGGCTCGCTGGAAGGTGTACTGTGCTCGCAAGGTGATGTCGAGGTCGCGTGCCGGGCTTACGGTGATCAGGCCGGAGACGTCTACGCCGCGGATGTCCACCACGCCGAGGTTGAGCATGGTCCATCGGAACTGCTGCCCTTTGGGATAGGCCACTATCTTGTCGCGCACCTTATTATAATATGTGTCCACGCTCAGGCGCGCCTGCCGGAGCAGGCCACGGAAGGTTTTGTCAAAGAGCAGGCCGGCGTTGTATTGCGCCACTCGCTCGGGCGAGAGCTTAGAATTGCCCATGTCGGCGTAATAGAGGTCGTTGAACGTGGGCATGCGGAAGGATTTCTTATAGAACAGCCTCGCCGACAGGGCTTTTGCCCGCAGCGGATACAGCGTGAGATATACCGCGGGGGTGAAGACGCTCTTGTCGTCTGGCGCCTGCTGGCCTTGCAGACGGTCGTGCACGAGGGTCAGCAGTCCGCTGGCCGTGAGCGACACACGAGGCAACTCCAGGGCCGTGGCAGCGGAGAGCAGGTTGGTGCAGCGGTCGGGCTTGGCGAAGCCGTACATGTCGGCCTGCAGGGTGTTGTAGATGAAGTCGTAGCTCGCCGAGACTCGCCAGCAGGGGGCGAGGTCGAGCATGTGGGCCGTGGATAGGTAGAGCTCGCGCTGGCGATAGAGGTTGTCTATCTTCACCTGCTTGTCGTCGTTGTTGACGTAGTGGGTGCGGTAGAAGGCGTATTTGAGATGGTTGAGGGTGGTCCAACGGCCCAGGGAGAGGGTGGTGGAGCCTTGGGCGAAGGAGTTGGTGTCCCAGATGCGCTCGCCTCGCCTCCACACATTATTTACTATAGCACCGGGCACGCCGCGCTCGGAGTTGTAGTTGTATGCCTTGACATGCCAGCTGCCCTGGGCCATAGTGCCGTGGAGGTTGGCCTCCATGCGGGTGGCGTTGATGTCGCCGTTCTGGCGGGTGGCCGTGGTGTCGTAAGCGAGCTCTCCGGCGGGGTTGACGCGGCGGTAGCGGAATCGGTACTTGCCGCTGGAGCTTAGCCATTCGGCCGAGAGTGAGGCGTTGATGTGGCTGCTGAGGCGCAGCTCTACCAGTGCGCTGGGGTTGAGAAGATCGAAGGAACCTACGCGCAGGGCCGCGCGGGCGTGGTAGGTCTCGCCTTCCTCGAATCGGGGCGCGCGGGTGCGTAGGTAGACGGTGCCGGCGTTGCCGAAGTCGCGTGCGGGCTGCAGAAGGGCGCTCTTCTGGCCGTTGTGCAGCGACAGGGCCTCGAGGTTGTCGAGCGAGAACTGCCCCAGGTCTATCTGTCCGTTCTGGGCGTTGCCCAGAGCCACGCCGTCGTAGACCACGCCCGTGTGGTTGGTGCCCATCGAGCGGATGTTGACGGTCTTGATGCCCCCCACGCCGCCGT
>CAZSHV010000061.1:0-10577 GCA_964606815.1 uncultured Bacteroides sp.
GGTTGCGGTTGTGGTTGACGGAGCCGTAGCCCATGTCGTACTTGTCCATAAGGTCGACTATCTGCATGATGGCCTCGGGGTTGTGCGTGGCGTCACCGTCAAGCTCTACGTAGAAGATGTGACCACCGCGGGTGAGGTCGTGGTACGGGGCTTCGATCTTGGCCTTGTGGCGGGGGCTGCAGTGGTAGTAGACGGGCACGTGGTTGGAGTTGGTGTAATAGTCCTTGTCCGTGACACCGGGCACGCTGCCGAAGTCGCGGCGGTCTACCTTGGTGAACTTGCCCGACAGGCCCTCGGCGGGGGTGGCGAGCACTGAGTAGTTGTGGCCGTAGCTCTTGGAGTATTCGCGGGCACGGTCGCGCATGTGGGTGACGATGCGCAGGCCCAGCTCCTGGGCTTCGGGGCTCTCGCCGTGGTGCTTGCCAGTGAGGGCTATGAGGCACTCTGCCAGGCCGATGAAGCCTATGCCGAGGGTGCCCTGGTTGATGACGGGCTCGATGGTGTCGTTGGCCTGCAGAGCGTCGGCTCCCACCCACAGGCGACTCATGACCAGGGGGAACTGCTTGGCGAGGGCTGTCTTCTGGAACTGGAAACGCTCGTCGAGCTGCTGGGCGGTGAGGTCAAGCACCTGGTCAAGCTTCTCGAAGAAGGCGGCAACGCGCTCCCGGGGGGCGGTGATGGGCATCACCTCAAGGGCGATGCGCACGATGTTGACGGTGGTGAACGACAGGTTGCCGCGGCCTATAGACGTAACGGGGCCGTTGATGTTCTCGAACACGCGTGTGCGGCAACCCATGGTGGCCACCTCGTGGAGGTAGCGCTTGGGGTCGTCGGCTCGCCACTCGGCGCTCTGGTTGAAAGATGCGTCGAGGTTGAGGAAGTTGGGGAAGAAACGCTTCGCGGAGACGCGGCAGGCCTCGAGGTAGAGGTCGTAGTTGGGGTCGGAGGGCAGGTAGTTGACACCGCGCTTCTTCTTCCAAATCTGAATGGGGAAGATGGCGGTGCTACCGTTGCCAACGCCCTCGAGGGTGGAGCGCAGCAGTTCGCGGATCACGCAGCGGCCTTCGGCAGAGGTGTCAGTTCCGTAGTTGATGGAGGAGAAGACCACCTGGTTGCCACCGCGGCTGTGGATGGTGTTCATGTTGTGGATGAAAGCCTCCATGGCCTGATGCACGCGAGCCGTGGCGCGGTTGATGGCGTGCTGCAGCTGACGCTCGCGGCCCTTGAGGCCGTCGAGGGGCTTGATTTCGAACTCCGCGACGGGGGCGTCGTAGAGATCGCTGAGGTCCTCACCGGTGAGCTGCTCGATGTTCTTGACTTCCTCGATGAACGTGGAGCGCACAAAGGGAGCGAGGTAGAAATCGAAGGCGGGGATGGCCTGGCCGCCGTGCATCTCGTTCTGGGCAGTCTCCAGAGATATGCAAGCCATGACGCTGGCCGTCTCAATGCGCTTGGCGGGGCGGCTTTCGCTGTGGCCTGCCACGAGGCCATGGGTGAGAATGGTCTCCAGGGGGTGCTGCACGCAGGTGAGCGACTTGGTGGGGTAGTAGTCCTTGTCGTGAATATGGATGTAGTGGGCGCGCATGGCGGCCTTGACCTCGGGCGAGAGCAGGTAGTCGTCAACGAAAGGCTTTGTTGTCTCGCTGGCGAACTTCATCATCATGCCGGCCGGGGAGTCGGTGTTCATGTTGGCGTTCTCGCGGGTGACGTCGTTGTTCTTGGCCTCGATGATTTCAAGGAAGATGTCGCGGGTCTTGGCTCCGCGGGCAATGCTGCGCTGGTCGCGATATGCGATGTACTTCTTTGCCACCTCCTTGCGGGGCGACTTCATAAGCTCGAATTCCACGCGGTCTTGGATGGCCTCGACGGTCATCTGCTCAGGGCCCGTGGCACCGATGCGGTCGGCGATGCGTTGAATCAGGGACTCGTCTTCGCCCTTTTCGGTGTGAAGCATGGCCTTGCGAATGGCTGCTTTGATTTTCTCTTCGTTGTAACCGACCACACGGCCGTCGCGTTTCACTACAGTTTGGATCATGATATCTTTGATGAGGAGTAAGTTAGCAAAATCAGGGTGTGCCGGGGCAAGGTTTTAGGGCCGTCGGCGACCACAAAGGTACGAACTTTTGCGCAACTTTCAAAACATAAAATTTCACAAAATTTCCAAAACTTAAAGCCAAACACCTATCAATCAACGAGATAAAAAATTATCAGCCACGCAAAATTTTCCATTTTGTGTGACTGACAGTGAGTTACGAGTTGCGAACCGTATGCGCTACTCCCCTACCCTTTGGCTACGTGGGAATTACGAGCAGCGGAGCGTCGACGGCGAAGAGAATCTGGTGGGCGACGGTGGGGTTGAACAGGCGCGAGAGGATGTTTTTCTTCTTGTTGGGGATGACGATGAGGTCGAAATGTCGGCTATCGTCAAGCGAAGCGAAGTCCTCGATGATTTTCTCCATAGATATCTGGGCCGTGGTGAACGAGGCCTGGCTGAAATGGGCTGCGCAATAGTCGCGCAGGGCTTCGAGGGTCTTCTGCGGGTCGCCGATGATGTGGCGGCGCGCACCGGGGATGCGGGCGATGGTGACTGTGGGCGACGCACTTCCGAAGATGCGGTGCAGAGTGTCCATGGCGAGGATGTCCTCCTGGTCGGCATTGCCGAGGAATAGTATGCTGCGGGGCTGCGGAGCGAAGGCCGCTTTGAAGTTAGCCTCGAGAGCATGTTCCGGGATAGCGAGCACCGTGTGGCGGCACTTGTCCAGCACCTCGCTGGTGACGCTGCCGATAAGCTCGGCGGCCTTCTGCTCGCGGCCGCGGGTGCCCATCACGATCATGAATGGCGTCTCGGCCTTGGCGTAGTCGTTGATGGCATCTTCCGGCACACCCTCGAGCACACAGGTGTCGAAATGCACGGCGGGGATGTCACCGCTCTTGATGGCGTCCTTGATCTTCTGCGTGAAGAGCTTCATCTGCGTGCGGGCAGCCTCGGCGATGTTGACGCGGGCCTCGGAGTCGGGCAGCTCGTAGGTGAGCGACGGCGTGAGCTGCAGGGCCCCGGAGACATAGGGGTCGATGTAGGTGTGCAGCAGCATGATTGGGCAGCCGTGGCGATGGGCGATGTGGAAGGCCGTCATGGCTGCCAGCATGGAGCGGCGGGAGAAGTCGACGGGCACGAGGATGGGGTGGCTGTTGTCGCTCTGGCGAGCAGGGGCTATCGGCTCGGCGAAAATCTCTCGGTTTTCTATGATGCGCAGGGCCAAGGGGAGGTCCTTCTCGTGGATGCGCACGCGCACGCCGGAGGAGATGACGGGGTGCTCGATGTTGACGTTGCGGAACTCCACCTCTATCCCCTCGCTCTCGAGCAGGGAGCGCAGGGCGAGGGCTTTCTCATAGGTGTGAATGGCAACGGTGATGAAGCGCATGGGCTGGGAGTTTGGGGATGAGAGGTTAGATGGTGGGTGGGGTGAGCAGTGGACAATGGACAGGCGCTAAACACCAATGGTTCAGTATGTTAACTACTCAAAACTGTCCATTGTTTGATTATCAGGTAGTTATTGCATGTTAGCGATCTCTTCGGGGGAGAAGGTGATGGCGAACTGTTCGCCTGTGCTCTGGCTGGTGTAGAGGTACTTCACACCGTAGCCGGCCTTTACAAGCAGCTCCTGCAGATGCTTGAAGTCCTTGTTTCTCTTAATGTTCTTGGCGAGTTCGGAGCGGAATTCGTCCTGGACGCTGGTGATCACCTCGATGATGTCGTAGCCTTCGGGGTCGAGGGCTGTGTAGTTGTAGACGAAGTCGGTATCGGTGAGCTCGGTGCTGGTCCAGATGGTGTACTCGTCAACCTGCATGGGGCACTCAGCGTTGACTTGCGCGCAGACGGTCTTGAGCTCGTCGACGGCCTGCTCTTTCTCGTTTTTGCAAGCGGGGAGGCAGACGACGAAGATGGAGAGGAGGAGAAGAAGCAGAGATTTTTTCATGAGAAGCTTGAAATATAGAGTGAGTAATCGAAGCTGCGCCATGGCGCTGCCCTGGGCTAGGGCGAGGCCATGACGAGCAGCGATAGTGGGTGTTTACTTGGATTCAGCAGCAGGGGCGAGGGCAGCGATCTCCTCAGCGGTGAAAGCTATGTCGACCACCTTGTCGGAGTCCTGTCCTTTGTAGTGATAGACCACACCGAGGCCGGAGTGGCGGAGGCTCTGGAGGAATTTCTTGGAGTCTTCGTCGTCGGCGTACTCGTCCTTGAGGTTATTGCTGAGCATGTTCTTGAACTGGTCTTTCATGCTGTCGAGCTGGTCCATGAACTCGGGATCGTCGCTTTCCACGACTTCGTAGTTGTACTGCCAGTCGGTGTCGGTGACCTCGACGTTCTGCCAGATTACCCCGTTCATCTCGCGGGGGAGGTCTTTGTTGATTTCGTCGGCTGCGAGCTTGAGGGTAGCGATTGACTTGCCTTGTTCGCTGTCGCAGGCGGTGAAGGCGAGGGCGAAGATGCTCAAGAGAGCGAGGATGATAGATTTCTTCATATATGTATAGAATTAATATTAACTACAGCCTCCGGCTCGCTTTTGGGGCGGCGGCGGAGGCTGGTGTTGGGGTGGCGGGTGGAGAGAGAGACGCTTACTTTGACTCTTCGTCTTTATTGGCCTCCTCGAGGATTTCGATAGCCATGTCGTAGATGGTGGAGTCGTCGAGCACGACGATGCCTCCGTCGGGACCGGGCTCGATGTGCACGCCGCAGTTTTTGCCGAAGTCGTAGTTGCTGCCGCCGAAGTAGTTGCGCACGGTCTGGACGGTGATATTGAGCTTATCGGCGATGCGGTGCATCGATCCGTCGGGGAGACGATCCTTGAGACGGCGAAGGTCGTTGAAGGTGATGGTTTTCGTCATAGCGGTATGTTTATGGGGGTTTATCAGGGTATGATGGTTAGGAGTTAGTATTGTTTTCGCATATAAAGTTACAGCGTGATTTTGGATTGGCCAAATATTTCGGATGATTTTTGAATATGTTTTATAACATGTTTTGCCCCAATGGGCTGTAACGCTTTGACAGGCTGAAGATTGCGGGCAAGTCCCCCACCCCGTCAAATTTTCTCGACGGCAGCAGCAGGCAGCCAGGCGCGGGTGGAGTTGTTGACTTTGACGTCGTACCAGAGGGCGGTGCCAGCAGCAGAGGGGATGTCGATGGAGTCGATAACCTGCACGCGGGTGCCTTCGTGGATGGGCACCACCTTGTCGCCCTTGCCGGGGGCACCGGGGCTGGTGGTGAGGTTGGCCGAAGGCACGACGACAACGGCGGCGTCGTGGTTGACTATTCCTCTGGAGGCTGAATAGGCGCAGAGCAGCAGGTAGAGCCAGAGGCAGAAGAGGATGATGCAGCCGAAGAAGCCCGTCTTGCGCAGCGGCACGGAGTCGGTGAAGATATACAGGGCAGCGAAGCCGAGGGTGAGGATGAACACGGCGAAGGCTGTCCAGGCCCATGCGTCGGGGCTGAGGGAGGCCACTACGGAGCTGTGGAGATTGTCGAGGAACGAGGAGTCATCCTCGGGCTTGTCCTGAATCTTGGTGTTGACGAAGCGAAGGTTGTCGCGGGCGGCCTGCATGGAGGGGTCAAGGGCCAGAGCACGCTCGTATGCGATGACCGCGCGGCCGAGCTTGCCGAGGCGGTAGTAGGTGTTACCCAAGTTGTAGTACAGCTCGGCGGACGTGCCAGTGGCGGCCTGAAGCTGGGTGTAGAGCTTGAGGGCTTCGGCGTACTGGCGGGCGTTGTATGCAGAGTCGGCCTGCTGGGCCAGGGCCTCCGGGGCGGGCGCTTGCGCGGCAGCAGCAGAGGGGGCAAGTATGGCAGTCAGGGCCAGGAGTATGGTGATGATGCGCTTCATGTGCTGGTGGGTGTAAGAGGATGTTTAGCGAGTTACTGCTTGCGGGGGGTGTCTTCGATGCTCTTGATGGCAGCAGCAGCCTGGTCGTAGAGCGTCTGCATCTGCGAGGCTGACTGGTCGGGGGTGAACCGGGCCATCTCGCAATCGTCGAGGATGGAGATCACCGACGCGATGGTCTCTGGCGATGCACCGTACTGCTGCAGCTGGTCGCTGATATTGTCGCGGATGAGGCCTGAGGCGGGGATACCGAGCTTATGGCTCATATAGCCCCAGAGGGCGGCACCGAGGGCCTGGTGGAAGGCGTCGGAATTGCCGCGCTCCATCTCCTTGCGGGCCTGGCGCAGGCGGCGTGTGGCCTGCTTGTTGGCGCGGGCTCGCAGGCGGCCTGTGATGTCGGCTTGCAGGCGCATCTGGCGGCGGTAGACGAAGAGCACGATGACGAAGCTGATGGCAGCGAGCAGATAGAGGGCTATGTAGTACCACGAGCGGAAAGCGGCCTGGTGGGTGAAGCTCTGGCGGGAGGCCGAGGTGGGACGGATGTGGAGGATGTCGTCCATACCCTTGGCAATGGCCGTCTGCTCTGTGACTGCGCTGGTGGCCGCTCCCGGGGTCACGGCCATGTGGGCAGCAGGGAGCGAGACGGTGTGGTACTCCCCGTCGGCGGGATTGAAGTAGGCGAACTCTCGCGCGGGAATCTCATACTGGCCCGGCTCCTGAGGCACGAGCGTGTAGGCCACGCTGTAAGTGCCGGCGATGGTGGTGCCGTTGAATCTGGCGTCGATGTCGGTCTTGGGAGTGTAAACGTCGATACCGGCGGGGAGGTCGAGCTCCGGGGCCTTGAGATATTTGATGTTGCCCGAGCCAGAGACGGCGATGGTGTAGGTCGCGGCCTCGTTGGTCTTGAGCTGCTCGGGGCGGAGCGTGCACTGGGCCGTGTAGCTGCCCACGGCACCGTTGAAGCCTGCGGGGGCACCGGCCGGGAGGGCGCGCACGTCGAGGCTGGCGCTGTTGCTCTGCGTGTTGACCTTCTGCTCCACGGGGCGGCGCGTCTGGAAGAAGCCGTTGCTGACGAGCTCGTACTGCACCACGGTGACCTCGTACTTGCCCGATGCTATCTGCAGCTTGCCCGCCTTCTGGGGGAAGATGATGCAGCGTTTGAGCACAGCCGTGGTGTAGTTCTGGCCGTTGTAATGCTCCTGCTGCACGCCCTGGGGCACTTCGAGCTCCTCGGAGAGGAAGCCCTCGAAGGTGGGCTGCTGGAGGATGCGGAACGATGAGATGTTGTATTTGGTGTAAACCTTGACGGTGGCGATGACGGCCTCCTGCTCGTAGGCGCTGCTCTTGCTCAGGCTCACGCGAACGAACATGTCGTCGGGGTTCACCTTGCGGTCGGCGCTCTGGGTGGAGATGTCGGTGACGTCCACTCCGCTGCCGCCTTGGGCGGGGGCTGTGCGGTCGGGCGGGAGGATGGTGATAGAGGCCGCGCGGGTGCTTAGCTTCTTACCCTCGCAGGTGACGGACACCGATGGCACATGCGCTGTGCCGGCCTTGTCGGCGCGGTAGGTGTAGGTGTAGCTGATGGTGCTCGTGGAGGTCTGGCGGCCATTGATGAACTGCACGCTAGACATCGACGACGTCGAAGGGCCGTAGACGAATGTGCACCCCTCGAGCTGCGGGGGCTGCGGGGCCGAGGCCTGGCCGTCGGTGAGGGTGAAGGTGATGGTGAACTTGCGGCCCTCCACCACCTGCCCCGGGGCTTTGAGCACGAGGGACTGTGCGCATAGGCCGAGGGCAGAGAGCAGGGTGATAAATAATATGAGGAAACGTGTCTTTGCCACTGTGTGGGGGATTTCAGTTAGGGGGGTTAGTAGGATTACCAAGGCTTGTCTGTAGAGCGGACACCAGCGGGGCGCTCTTCGCGGCGGGCGTTCTCGCGGGTTTGGTTCTCGCGGTTCTGCATGGTCTGCAGTATCTGCTCTGCGCTTTGGCTCATCTGCTGTTGTTGCTGCTGTTGTTGTTGCTGTTGCTGCTGTTGTTGCTGTTGTTGTTGTTGGTCTTGCTGGTCTTGGTTCTGGTCCTGGTTCTCATCCTCGGGCGGGAGCTTGAGCTGGGCCACGAGCAGGTTCTCGCGGGCGCGGGTGTTGGCGGGGTTAAGACGCAGGGCGCGTTTGTAGTACTCGATGCTCTCATTATACTTCTCTTGGTGGAAAGCGAGGTTGCCGAGGTTGTAGCACGCCTTCTCGCGCAGCGACGCGTCGGCGGCGGTGCGGGCCACGTCCTCGTAGAGCTTGGCGGCTTGCTGCAGGTTGGTGTTGGAGGAGTCGTTGGGGTTGGAGAGCTTGACGAGCACGGAGGCTTTGTTGAAGCGGGCCACGTCGCTGGCGGGGGCAATGGCGAGGGCTTCGTCGTAGAGGCGCTGGGCCGAGACGTAGTTGCCTTTGCGGAAGGCGTCGTTGCCGTCGCGGATGAGCAGACGCTCGGTGCGGGTGGACTCTTGCGCCTGGGCCGCATGAGGCGCGGCCAGGGCAGCGAGCAGCAGGGCCGCGGTGGTGAGGGCTATGAGGAGGCGTGGTTTCATTTGTCTTTGGTGAAGAAGTTGATTTTCTCGAGCCAGCCGCTCTTGCGGTCGAGCAGGATGAAGTCGATGACGAGCAGCAGCAGGGCAAGCAGGGCGAAGGTGGGGAACTGCTCGGCGCTGGCCTTGTACTCCACTTTCTTGAACTCTGACTTATCGAGCGTGTCGAGAGCAGCAGTGAGGGTGGCCAGGGCTTTGGGGCTGGCACCGTTGACGTATGCTCCCCCACCCGCTTTGGCTATGGCCTGGGCCGCGGAGGCGTCGAATGTGGTGATGACCACCTGCCCCTCCTGGTCGCGGAGGTAGTCGCCGCCGCCCACTGGGATGGGCGCTCCCTTGGCGGAACCCACACCTATGACATCGACCTGCACACCTCGGCGGGCGGCCTCGGCGGCTGCTTCCACGGCGTCACCTTCATGGTTCTCGGCGTCGGTGATGAGGATGATGGCTTTGTGGGTCTTATCGTCGGCGCTGAAGCCGCGGAGGCTGAGGTTGATGGCGTCGGTGATGGATGTGCCTTGCATCTGCACCATCGAGGGCGAGAGGTCGTGGAGGTAGATCTTGGCCGTGTAGAAGTCGGTGGTCAGCGGCATCTGCGTCTTGGCTTCACCGGCAAAGACCACGAGGCCCACCTTGTCACCGTCGAGCTTGTCGAGGAGCTTCTCAAGCAGCAGGCGCGCGCGGTCGAGGCGGGATATGCCCTGCGGGTCGTCGTTGCTGGAGGCGAGCATGGAGTTGGAGACGTCGAACGCTATCATCACCTCAATGCCGGCGATGCGGGAGGTCGAAGCCTCCTTCTCACCGTAGCGGGGACGGGCCAGCACCATCACCAGGGCGGCTATGGCCAGCAGCTGCAGGGCTATCTTCACCTTGGGCTTGTAGGGCGAGGCGTCGGGCATGAGAGGGCTGAGGCTGTCGATGCGGCCGAAGCGCTTGAGCATGCGCGCGCGGCTGTGGCGCTGCCATGCGAAGAGCAGGCCGAAGAGCACCACGGCTGAGAAGAGATATAGGAGCGAGGGGTATGCGAAGTCGAACATTGCGGGGGTGGAGGGTGAGGGTTACGGGATACGGCGGAGCACGGTGTAGCGCAGCAGCAGCTCAAGGCACACCAGGGCGAAGGCGGCCCAGGCAAGGGGCATGTAGTCGTCTTCGGTGTGCGAGAAGTGCTTTACGTCCATGCGTGATTTCTCAAGCTGGTCGATTTGGGCGAAGACGTCCTCGAGCACGCGGTCTCCGGTGGCGCGGAAGTACTGGCCTCCTGTCTCGTCGGCGATTTGCTGGAGGGTGGCCTCGTCGATGACTACCTTCTGGGGCTGGAACTCCAGGCCGAAGGGGCCCATGACGGGCGAGGGGGCTGTGCCGTTGGTGCCCACGCCTATGGTGTAGATGCGCACGCCCAGCTCCTTGGCCACGGCGGCCGCGCTGAGGGGGGCCACCACACCGGTGTTGTTGCTGCCGTCGGTGAGCAGGATTATGCTTTTGCTCTTGGCTTTGCCCTCTTTGAGGCGGAGCAGGGAGGTGGCAATGCCGTCGCCTATGGCTGTGCCGTCGGGCAGGATGTCCATCTTGATGCTGTTGATGTAGTTGAGGAGCATGGAGCGGTCCACGGTCATGGGCAGGCCCGTAAGGCTCTCTCCGGCGAAGATGACGACGCCGATGTTGTCGTCCTCGCGGCGGCTCACGAACTGTCCGGCCACGCGCTTGGCGGCCTCCAGGCGGTCGGGCTTGAAGTCTTTGGCGAGCATGCTGGAGCTGACGTCGATGGCGAGCATGATGTCCGTGCCCTCGGTGCTGGTGGTGCGCCAGTGGTCCTTCACCTGCGGTCGGGCGAGGATGAGGATCAGGCACGCTATGGCGGCCAGGCGCAGCAGGGGCAGCAGGTGCAGGGCGTAGACCCTCCACGAGCGTCCGGCTTTGGCCAGGGGGCCGAGGGTGCTGACTCCCAGCGAGGGCTGCGCGCGGCGGCGCTTGACGATGTGCCAGGCGGCCAGGGGCACGAGCAGCAGCAGGAGCCAGAGGTATTGCGGGTGTGCGAATTGCATAGGTTCTATACGTGTTTAGTGTTTCTGGGCCTGGGCCGCGGGGGCGTCTGCAGGTTTGTCTTCGGGCTTCTCCTCGGGCTT
>CAZSHV010000061.1:10677-13995 GCA_964606815.1 uncultured Bacteroides sp.
TCGGGCTTCTCCTCGGGCTTGGTGCTCTGGATGAAATCCTGCACGGTGCGTAGCTCGCGCAGAGCGTCTTCCTGCGGAGGGGTGGCAGCTGCGAACTTCACGAAGTCGGCCAGCTCGAGCACCTGGCGCACCTGGTCGGTGGTGAGGCGCGTCTGGGGGTTCTCGCGCAGGCGGCGCAGGATCTCGGTGGAGGTCATCTCCAGGGCGTTGATGCCGAAGCGGCCGTCGAGGTATTGGCGCAGGATGTCGGTAAGCTCGGTGAAGAACACCTTGGGCTGGCCCTTGGTGGCCATGCCGGAGCTCTTGAGGGCGTCGAGGCGCTGCATGGCGCGCTCCCAGGGGCTCACTACCTTGCGGGGGGTGAAGATGGCGGGACCGTTCTTCTTATACATCTTATAAAGGACGAAGGCGAGGGCCGCGACGGCGAGGGCGAGGACTACCCAGATGGTCCAGGCGGGGATGTAGTCGTGCCAGCGCAGGGGTATGACCTGCACGGGCTCCTCGGGGTGGACTGTGAGGGTCTCGGGCTGCTCGGGGTCGCCCAGCTCGGGGGACAGCTCCACGGGGAGCACCTTGAAGGCCAGGGGGGCCGTGGTGACGGTGTCTCCTCCCTGGGCATAGCGGAAGCCGGGGAGGGTGACAGGCCCGGGGGTGAAGCCCTGCAGGGTGATGGTGAACGTCAGGCGGTGCTGGCCGCTGCCGGTGGCGGCGGTGTCGACGGCGACGGAGCTGAACTCCAGGCCGTGGAAGTCGGTCTCGGGCTTGGGCAGGTCCAGCAGCTGACCACCCAGCTCGGGGGTGGTGACCTCGACGCGCACGCGTGTGCGGTCGCCCATGGTGAGTGTGGCCGTGTCGGCCTCGGCGCGCGCTTTCAGGGGGCTCTTGGCCTGCGCGGCGGCGGGCAGCAGCAGGAGCAGGGTTGTTATATATAAAATAAGGTGTCTCATCGTGTGCGGCGGGTTTTGAAGAGGCTGAGCAGGGCTGCGACGTAGTCCTCGGAGGTTGATATGGAGGCGAACTCCACGCGGGCACGGCGCAGGGATTCGGCCATGGCCTGCTGGCGGTCGTACCACAGGCGGCTGTAGGCCTGGCGGGCGGCTCGGCGGGAGGTGTCCACCCAAGCCAGCTCTCCGGTCTCGAGGTCGCGCAGGCGCATCAGGCCCACGTCGGGCAGCTCGGCGTCGCGGCGGTCGTAGACCTGCAGGGCCATCACCTCGTGGCGGTTGCAGGCCACGGTGAGGGCTTGGCGGTAGTCACCGGGGCAGATGAAGTCGGAGATGAGGAAAGCCGTGCAGCGGCGCTTGATGGCGTCGGTGAAGTATTCCACGGCCTGCGCTATGTCTGTGCCTCGGCAGGCGGGGGTGAAGTCCAGCAGCTCGCGGATGATGAGCAGGATGTGCTTCAGGCCCTTCTTGGGGGGTATGAACTTCTCGATGCGGTCGCTGAAGAATATGGCTCCGATCTTGTCGTTGTTCTGCGAGGCGGAGAATGCTATGGTGGCGGCAATCTGGGCTATCATGTCGCGCTTGGCCTCGCCGGCGGCACCGAAGTCGCGGCTGCCAGAGACGTCGACCAGTAGCACCACCGTCAGCTCGCGCTCCTCTTCGTAGACCTTCACGTAGGGGTGGTTATGGCGCGCGGTGACGTTCCAGTCGATGTCGCGGATGTCGTCGCCGTACTGGTATTCCCTCACCTCGGCGAATGTCATGCCGCGGCCTTTAAAGGCGCTGTGATATTCACCGGCGAAGATGTTCTGCGACAGGGCTCGAGACTGGATCTCGATCCTGCGCACGCGTTTCAGTAGCTCGTTTGCGTCCAAGTGGAGGAGTTTAGGAGTTTATCAGTGGATGTGGGGTTAGGGCACCTGCACCTTGTCGAGGATCTCGGTGATGATCTCGTCGGTGGTGATGTTGTTGGCCTCGGCCTCGTAGGTAAGGCCTATGCGGTGGCGCATCACGTCGTGGGCCACGGCGATGACGTCCTCCGGCACCACGTATCCGCGGCCGTGGAGGAAGGCGTATGCCTTGGCGGCGCGGGCCAGGGAGATGGAGGCGCGGGGCGAGCAGCCGTAGGCGATGATGCCCTTGAGGTCGTCAAGGCCGGTGGCGGCGGGCTCGCGGGTGGCGAAGACGATGTCTACGATGTAGCGTTCGATTTTCTCGTCCACGTAGATCTGGTCGACGATGGCCTGGGCTTCCACCACCTCCTCGGGGCGCACCAGGGGGGTGACCTTGGTGACCTCACCGCTGATGTTCTGGCGCACGATGCGGCGCTCTTCGTCCTTGGTGGGGTATCCGATGACGACTTTCATCAAGAAGCGGTCCATCTGCGCTTCGGGCAGGGGGTAGGTGCCTTCCTGCTCGATGGGGTTCTGCGTGGCCATCACCAGGAAGGGGCTGGGCAGGGGGAAGGTCTCGTCGCCTATGGTCACCTGGCGCTCCTGCATGGCCTCGAGCAGCGCGCTCTGCACCTTGGCGGGGGCGCGGTTAATCTCGTCGGCAAGCACGAAGTTGGCGAACACCGGGCCTTTCTTGACCTGGAAGGTCTCGTTGCGCACGCTGTAGACCATGGTGCCGACCACGTCGGCGGGCAGCAGGTCGGGGGTGAACTGCACGCGGCTGTATTTGGCGTCGATGAGCTGGGCGAGGGTCTTGATGGCGAGGGTCTTAGCCAGACCGGGCACGCCTTCGAGCAGCACGTGGCCGTTGGCGAGCAGCGAGATGAGCAGAGACTCCACCAGGTGCTTCTGGCCCACGATGGTCTGGTCCATGCCGTGGGTGATGAGGGATATGAACTGGGCCTTTTCGGCCACCTTCGCGTTGAGGTCGCGGATGTTGACGTTTTCGCTCATGTTGCGGGGGGGGTATCAGAGGGTGTTTTTATTGTCAGTGAATGCTCGCAGCCGTTGATGGCCCAATGCGGGCGGGCTGCAGCGCGAAGTTACTGATAATAACGCCAATCGGGGCAATAACTATTGTTAAATTTGGCTTTTTTTCTTTAATGATTGATAGCTAAAATAGCTAAAATAACTAAAATAGCTACGATAGCCAAAGCGGCTAATCTCAAAAAATCCCCTTCTCGCAATTAGCGGGAAGGGGGGGATGATAACAAGCGCTTGGCAAAGCCAAAAATTATGTCAACGCGTAAGCGCTTGCCTTTGGCAAGAATTATGTCATAGCGAAGCCCTTGGCGAAGCCAAGTTATCGCGCAAGCGCTTGCCTTTGGCAAGAATTATGTCATCGCGAAGCGCTTGGCGAAGCCAAGAATTATGAATTATGAATTATGAATTGAGAATTATGAATTCTCCCTTGCTATGCT
>CAZSHV010000062.1:0-13982 GCA_964606815.1 uncultured Bacteroides sp.
GGCACGCCCTCCTTGCCGCGGTACTTCGAGAGCTTGTGCAGGGCGTGGATGGGCACGAACACCAGGTCGTCGTTCTGGTAGATGAGCTTCACCATCTCCTGCGCGCGGCCGCCCACGTCGGTGCGCAGCAGCCCGCCGAAGCGGCCTATGCCGTGGTCGATGTGCACGATGTAGTCGCCCACCTCGATGCTCGACAGCTCCTTGATCGAGAGAGCCAGCTTGCCGCTGCGGGCGCGGTCGCTGCGCAGGGAGTATTTATGGAAGCGGTCGAAGATCTGGTGGTCGGTGAAGAAGCAGACGCGGCTCGCGTGGTCCACGAAGCCCTCGTGCAGGGTGCCGTCGACGGCCGTGAAGGCTATGTCGTCGCCTCGGTCGGCGAAGATGGCGCGCAGTCGGTCGAACTGCTTGGGGGCGTCGCTGAGTATGCACAGGCGGTAGCCCTTGGCTATGTAGTCGCGGAAGGACTCGGAAATGAGGTCGAAATTCTTATGGTAGACGCCCTGGGGCGAGCACTGGCAGTCGAGCTGCGCCTCGGAGCTCTGCGGCGACGGGGCCGCGGCTGTGAGCGAGAGTCGTTTGAAGGCCGCCCAGCGCGAGCGGAAGTCCGCGGCGTCGACCACATTGTCCATGGCCTGGGCATCGCCCTCGTCGGCCAGCATGGCGCTGGATGAGAACTCCTCGCCAGCGATGGCGTCGATGCGCGAGAGCGTGAAATCTTCAGCGGTGCAGGCTATGAGCGTGTCAGCGGGTATGAACTCCAACAGCGACACGCCGGCGGCGGAGGCTGTGGAGGGGATGTCGGCCGTGATGGAGGCGGCGGTGAGCTTCTGCTCGGAGAGCTGCGTCTCCACGTTGAAGGTGCGGATGGAGTCAATGTCGTCGCCGAAGAAGTCGACGCGCAGCGGCAGCTCGCTGCCGTAGCCGAAGATGTCGAGGATAGAACCGCGGGCGGCAAACTGGCCGGGCTCGTAGACATAGTCCTGCTCGGCGAACCCCTGCTCGCGCAGCCATTGCTGTATGGCGCTCATGTCCGCGGCCTCGCCGGCGCGCAGCTGCAGAGTGTTCGTCTCTATCTTCTCGGCGGGGGCCACGCGCTCGGCCAGCGCCTCGGGGCAGGTGACCACGAAGCGCGGCGCGTCGGGGGCCGTCCATCGCGCCAGGGCCTCGGTGCGGAGTATGCGGTTGGGCGGGTCCACCTGGCCGTATTTGATGTCGCGCTTATAGCCGGAGGGGAAGAAGGCCACGGCATCGGCGCCGCATAGCAGCTCCAGGTCGTGGTAGAGGTAGCCGGCTGCGTCGGGGTCGTCGGCCACCACCAGCACCGGACTCTTGCGCTTGGGCAGCCCGGTGAGGAGCATGGCAGCCGACGACCCCGCCAGGGAGCATGCCCGCGAACGCTTATGGCGCAGCAGCGCGCTCAGAGCTTGGGCGCGCGCGGGGGTGAGGAATAGGCTCGCCGCGGCGGCGAGCGTGAGTGTGGGTTCGCTCATGGCTGTGTGGCGGTTAGGGCTTGCGCAGGATAGCGCGGGAACGCTCGGCGTCGGTCAGGGCCTCGGCGGCCTGGCGCACGTCGGGGTCGGCCATCACCGAGCGGCGCGTGCAGTCGGCGTCGCTGAAATAGCGGGCCGAGATCTCCGTGTCGAGCATCTTGGTGAGCTGATCCTTGTTGTGGTCGAGGTCGCGGTCCAGGTCATGGCGCAGCAGGCTCTCGAGCTGGTCGAAGACGGCTGCCACGGAGTCGGTCATGTACCCCTCGGTTTTGGCAACCTCGCGCAGGCGGCTCACGCCTGTCTCGCACACGCGGTCATATTTGAACCGCGCGGGGTCGATGAAGGCCTTGAAGTCGGCGAATATGGAGTCGGAGACGACGAAGTCGCTGGCCGGGCCTATGCTCGCGCCCTGGCGCTGGCGGAAGCGGTTGGCGTAGTCGTGGGCCCAGAAGTCGGCCGCGATGTTGTAGAGCAGTCGGTTGGCCGGGGGCGCGGCGATGGCTATGTCGGGCGTGATGCCTCCGCCGTCGCGCACCTCGCGGCCAGCGGCGGTGTGGTAGACGGTTGTGAGCGAGTCGGGAATGCGGGCCGGCGAGCCGTCCTCGTTGCGGTGGCTGTAGTCGATGGCCTGGATCAGTCGGCCGGAGGGGATGTAGTAGCGGGCCACGGTGACCTTCAGCAGGCCGTCGTAGGGCAGGGGGCGCGAGGTCTGCACCAGGCCCTTGCCGTAGGAGCGCTCGCCGACGATGACGGCGCGGTCGAGGTCCTGCAGGGCGCCGGCCACGATCTCGCTCGACGAGGCCGTGCCGCGGTTCACCATCACGGCCAGGGGCAGCTCCGTGTCCACGGGGCTCTGGGTGGTGCGGTACACCTTCTCCTGGTCTTTGTCGCGGTAGCGCGTGCGCACGATCTCCGTGCCCTTGGGCACGAAGAGGCCGGCGATCTGCACGGCGCTCTCCAGCAGGCCGCCGCCGTTGCCGCGCAGGTCGAGGATCAGGCCCTTCAGCGCCGGGTCCTTCTTAAGCTCGAGCAGGGCCTGCTTCACCTGCTGGGCGCTCTTCTCGTTGAAGGTGGTCAGGCTTATATAGCCCACGCCGGAGGGGAGCACGCCGTAGTAGGGCACAGGCTCGGTGCGCACCTTGCCGCGGGTGACGGCGATGTCCAGGGTGTCCTCCGTCCAGGGGCGGCGCACCGTGAGCGTGAGCTTCGTGCCGGGGGTGCCGCGCAGGCGCTCCGAGGCGAGGGAGGTGGCGTAGTCCTTGGGCAGCGTGTCGCCGTCGATGGCCAAGAGCACGTCGCCGTGCATCACGCCGGCCTGGCGCGAAGGCGAGCCCCAGAGCGGACTGTATAGCACCACCTGGCCGTCGCGCTGTATGATGGTGCAGCCTATGCCGCCGTATTCGCCCGTGGCGATGGAGCGGAACTGGTCCTGCTCCTCGCGGGGGTAATACTCGGTGTAAGGGTCGATTTGAGAGAGCATGTAGTCGATGGCATCGCGGATGGTTTTCTTTGCGTCGATCGAGTCCACATAGTTGGTTTGCAGCTCCTTATAGAGCGAATTAAACACGTTGAGGCTGGCCGCGATGTCGCTTTTGTTGCTGCGAGCCTGAGCGGAAGCGCCGGAAGCCGCGCAAGCCACGGCGGCCACCGCCAACAGCGCGCCGCCCATGCGGCACCAACGCCTGAAGATATAGGAAATAGACATAACTATTGATGTAACAAAGTGAATAAGGCAATCGGTGGCCCCTGGCGCGGGGCAGGGAAGCCACTTAACTTGCAAAGTTACAGAAAAATCCCCAACTCCCCGCCCCCGCCCGCATAAAAGGTGTTAAAACTCCTATCCTTTAATGTCCTCTCATTTGTTGAGCTTTAACGTTTTCGTATATACAACAAGAAGCCCCGACCAAAGGCCGAGGCTTCCATACTTCCTTTTTATAGTGCAGATGCGACGACTAAGCTCGCACGGGCACTTTGGGCTATGCAAAGGTAAGCATTATATTTGAAATGTTTATGAGTATATTTGATTTTAGTTTGATTTTTAACGAATATTAACTGAAAGAAATCTTCGAGCAGCGCTCAATAATACTCTTGGCCTCAGGCTCTTCGATGGAATTAATGAGATTAAGTATGTCGTTCTCCAATTCTGTTTTGCGCGTCGTCGAGATGCAACCAAGAATATATCTGATAACGTTTATGCCCCCGTTTATGTTGTGTCGACTATCTTCGGAAATGCGTGCTGGTATCAGTTTTATACCTTGTGGGAAATTCATACTGTAAATGCAACTTCCATGGGCGCATTTGTTTCTAAGGACACGTATGGTCTCAAGATAATTGTAGAACACGCCACGAGAGCATCCATATCTTGAAGCTACCATATCTTTAGCGTTAGGCTCTTTCAGAGAGTCGTATAAGTTGCTCAAATTCCCGATTGTCATAAATTCAATTGTTTTCCAGGCTGGCGCAAATAACCCCGAATGGTTGGCGTGATGATGCTGTATGACGGGATTCTTTCGAATTACGGCATATACTTGATCCTCAAATTCATTAACGAATTTTGTTTTCATATACTTACGGTTGACAAACCAACATGGGTCTTCTCTGTAAAGAAGTGAAATGTTGTAAACAATCGTCGTGCGAATATTAACTTCTATACGGTTAAGCGCATTCAGCAGAAGCCGTCTTAATCGTGTATCAAACTCATATAGATCATATACACTCTTGAAAGTAGTACCCGGAAGAAGCGCATGGTCTCTATTGTTTAGCGACGGATACTTTTTCTCATATGGAAAGGAGTAGAAGCCCAAACGATAATAACCAACGTCAAGTAGAATTTCCTTGGCTTTTTCTTCATCGTCAAACACCATTCCTCGAGATTTGAGTTTAGCTATTTGCTCATCTATAGTTAATGCTTTCTTCATTTGTGGAAAATTTTGTACAAAGTTAATATATTTTTGATGATATATAATGCGAATTCGCGTATATAGGAAATATATTCCTCAATGTTCACTCATCTCCTTTTTAGATTGAGCACACAGATTCTTGAAATGAGACCAACCTTACATTAAGATAGTACTCTTCAAAAAGAAGGCCTGCTAAAAAAGTTTCGCAAGTAGATTCCTTTGGACTAATGCTTGCGAAACTTTTCTTATCAGTGTTTTATCCCGTCCACTAACCCCCTCCCCGTAACGTGTGGAAAGGGAGATCCCATGGTTTGGCATCGCGGCGGTCGCCAGAGGTTGCGACCCTACAGCTAACGCATTGACATATATGATGTTATCACCGGCCACTTCGACCGCGCACCCCTACAATTTGATTTCAACAATGGCATTATCGTGGGTGTTGACGCGGACGCTCAAAATGAGCGTCCCTACATCCATGGGGTTTTGATAGTCAATTATTTCAGCACATCATATTGCCAATGAGGGTGTTAACGGGCTGCGCCATGTTGCTGCCCTGCGTGAGGGCGTTATCCATTTATGGGATTCCCGCGGCCGAAATGGTCGTTCGGGCCTGCAAGTTGCTCATCGGTAGCAGCTGAAAAGAATATTTTTATATGTTTGATTATCAATTGGTTGTCGGTGTTACTGCGAGGGTTAGAAGAAAATTTTATGAATTTTGTGTAATTTTTTCCTACTTTTCTAAAACTTTTTTAATCGTTGGTGTGTTCTGATGTCATAAATGCATCTTCTTCTACTTTATTAATCAACCCTTTTACCCAACACCCCCCCCTAACACCCTACGATCATGGATGAAATGAGAGGCACCCGCTATCCGACCTTCGGATTCATCACCGGTGGCACCGGCGCATTCGACGACGGCATTCCCCCTCAGCCGTATGAAACTTTCGCGTATGACTCTGCTCTGCGCATGGCCCGCATCGAGGACTTCAACGTGATCCCCTATACCTCTGTGCTTCCTCCGGAATGCCGCGGCAATCTGGTGACCATCACCGAGGAGATGGCCAACAAGTACCCCAACCATCCCTATCGCCCCGACCTGCCCAGCCAGTTCAAGCACGGCGCCGTGCTCGAGGTGATCATCGCCGGCAACGGCGCTAACTACAGCGAGCATAAGGCTATCGCCACTGGTATCGGCATCATCTGGGCCAAGCGCGACGGCAAATTCATCGGCGGATACGCCGCAGAGTACGTGCAGTACTACGACTCTCGGATCGACGACGAGATCGCTAAGGCCGAGGCTTCCATGTGGCTGCACAAGTCTCTGAAGCACGAGCTCACAATCCGCGGCCTGGAGCAGGATGGCGAGATCGACCTCTACCACAACTTCCTGAACATCCCGCCCGACAAGCCTTTCGGCTATTGCCTGACCTGCATCGGTTTCCTTAACTTCGGTTACGCTCCGCTGGCTCACTAATAGCAATACGCAGACACGATAAACACGGGGGGCGGGAGGACTCTGGTCCTTCTGCCCCCTTAATTTTAACCCAGAACTTACTATGGCCGACAATTCAACTCATAAACTTGGCCTTTTGGGCCTTACTGCCATCGTGTTCAGCTCAATAGTGGGAGGTGGCATTTATAACATAGCCCAGAACATGGCGGCGCACGCCGGCCTGGGCGCAGTGATCATATCCTGGCTGGTGACGGCCGTGGGCATGATCTTTCTGGTGTACACGTTCAAGATCCTCAGCGACAAGCGTCCGGACCTGAACGCGGGCATCTATCAGTATGCCCAGGAGGGCTACGGCAACTTCGTGGGCTTCAACGTGGCGTGGGGCTACTGGCTGTGCACAGCCACGGGCAACGTGGCCTATGCCGTGATGCTCAACGACTCATGCGCGGCCTTCTGGCCTGTGCTTCTGCACCATGGCTGGCAGACCATCGTCTTTGGCTCGGCTCTGATATGGCTGATGTACTTCGTGGTGGTGGGAGGCCTTAAGACGGCTTCGTTCCTCAACGTGGTGATCACGGTCATACAAATGGCCTCGCTGGCTCTGATCGTGGCTATCCTGGTGATATTCTTCAAGATGGACATGTTCACCTACGACTTCTGGGGTCGTCTGACCGACCTTGGCAACGTGGGCGAGCAGGTGCGCACGACGATGCTCGTGACGCTGTGGTGCTTCACCGGCATCGAGGGCGCCGTGATGATGTCGTCGCGGGCCAAGAAGGCCAGCGATGTGGGCAAGGCCGGCATCATGGGCTTCATATGCGCCTGGCTGCTCTACTCTCTGGTGTCTGTCCTGTCGTTCGGCATCATGCACCAGCCCGAGCTGGCCAAGCTGCCCGACCCGTCGGTCGCCTACGTGCTCAAAGCCACGTGCGGCGCTTGGGCTTACTACTTCGTGATAGCTGCCATCGTCTTCTCCATCCTGGGCGGATGGATAGCCTGGACGCTGGTGTGCGCGCAGGTGCCCTTCGAGGCCGCCAAGGTGAAGATTTTCCCCAAGAAGTTCCTGCAGCTCAACAAGAAGGGCATGCCCGCCTTCGGCCTGCTGGTGTCGACGGTGGTGATGCAGATCTTCATGTGCCTGGTGGTGACGTCCAACTCTGTCTACACCGCGGCTCTTGACCTTACGAGCCTGATGGTGCTCCCGGCCTACCTGTTCAGCGGTATGTTCCTGTGGAAGTGCGCCATCAACACCAAGCGTCAGCCGCCCATGCTGAAGATGGCGTCGAAGAGGCAGAAGAACTTCTTCCTGTTCATCGGCATAGGCGCCACGGTGTTCTGCTCGTACATCGTATGCTCGAGCGACATCGCGCTGCTGATCCTCACGGTGCTCTTCTATCTGCCGGGCGTGTTCTTCTACATCAAGGCTCGCCGCCAGTACTTCCCCGGCCAGCCCGTCTTCGCCACGTATGAGAAATGGATCCTGGGCGTGCTCATCGCCCTGGGCGTGGTGGGCATCGTGCTCGCCGCCACGGGCCACGTCAGTCTTTGATAGCATCCATTAGAGCCTAATAAAAATCCCCCGGGCAGCAGATGCTCGGGGGATTTTTTTAGGTGTGGTTAGTTTAGTCGCGGGATGAGCCGAAGAAGCGGAGCAGATAGAGGAAGAGGTTGATGAAGTCGAGGTAGAGCGACAGGGCGCCGATGGTGGCCACGCGGCTGGCCATGGTGGCAGGGGTCTGCTGCGCGATGGTCTTGATCTGCTGCGTGTCCCAAGCGGTGAGGCCAACGAAGATGATGACGCCGGCGAAGGATATGATCCAGCCCAGGGTGTCGCTGTGCATGAAGATGTTGACGACGGAGGCTATGATCAGACCGATGAGGGCCATGAAGAGGATGGAGCCCATCTTGGAGAGGTCCTGGTTGGTGAAATAGCCGTAGGCGCTCATGGCTCCGAAGGTGCCGGCGGTGATGAAGAACGTCTTAGCGATGGATGCTCCGGTGTACACGACGAAGATGGGGGAGAGCATCAGGCCGTTGATGGCGGAGAAGAGGTAGAAGAGCAGGGTGGCCGTGGTGGCGCTCATGGTCTGGATCTTGGCGTTGACGTAGAATACGATGCCGAGCTCGGCTGCGATGAGCACCCACATGAGCCAGGAGTGTGTGGCGAAGAAGTAGAGGAACGAGCCGGTGGCGCCCCAGAGGCTGACGAAGGCAGTGACGAGCAGGCCGAGGGTCATCTTCAGATATACGGAGCGCATGATGCTGCTCATGCTGGAAGTGGCGGGGATGCCGCGGCCTCCGGTGTAGGGGTCGCTGGTCTGAGGCTGGTAGCCCCAGGAGTTCTTGTAATTGTTGTCCATATTATATATAATGATATGAGTTAGCTGTGTGAGGTATGAATTTGAGACAAAGTTAGCGCGTAAAAGTTTAAGATGGCGCGTTTTGCAACCTTGCAAGAGCTATTCCTGCAGCTGTGCGATGCGCTGTGCCACGTATGGGGTGGGGCGCACGGCGTAGGCCTGGCGGTAGGTGGCCAGGGCTTCGTCGGGCTTGCCGGTGAGGGCGAGGCACGCGGCTAGGTTGACCAGGGCGTCGAAGTCCGCGGGATGCTGGGCCAGGATCTGGCGCCAGGCTTCGATGGCCTCTTGGGTGTGGCCCATGAGCATCTGGCCCTGGGCGAGGGCCTGGAGGTAGCGGGGCGACGTGGGCATGCCGGCGAGCATGATGCGGGCGTAGCGCACCATCTCGGGGCCGTTGCGGCGGAAGGTGTAATAGTCGAGCAGGTAGGGCTGCAGGGGGCGTTCCAGCCACGGGAAATGGCTTGAGGCCTGGTGGAGGAAGGCCTCGTAGATGCCGGCGCGCGACTTGGCGAAGGCATAGCTCTCGAGGTTGCGCAGCACGCTCTCCAGGGGCACGTGGTGCTCCTGGGCCTGGGCCAGCAGCTGCATGGAGCGCAGGGAGTCGCCCGCGGCGCTGGCGCACACGATGGCCCGGCCGTAGGTGTCGGCCACGGTCGGACGCTCGGCGAGCATGTAGTTGTAGAGGGCGCCGGCCGGAATCCAGTCGTCGTAGCTGAAGAGCCGGTCGGCCTTGACCTGCATCTGCTCGTAGTCGGCCTGCGCGGCGGCCAGCCCGGGGATGGCCATGACGCAGAGCAGCAGGAGCTTAAAGGTATTTATCGCCCAGCGCAGCGCGTACATCGTTGACTTTTTGTTTGATAGTCTGTTCGTTGGCCTTGGGGCAGATGAGGAGCACGTCGCCGGTGTCGGCCACGATGTAGTCGCGCAGGGAGTCGATCACTACCACCTTCTCGTCGCGCACGGCGATGATGTTGCCCGTGGAGTCGTACGACAGCACGCTGCAGCGCTGGGCCACGTTTCCGTCGCGGTTCTTGGGGGAGATGTCGTAGAGGGCGCTCCAGGTGCCCAGGTCGCTCCAGCCGAAGTCCACGCACTCCACGTAGACGTCCTGGCTCTTTTCCATCACGGCGTAGTCGATGGAGATGTTGACGCAGGCGGGGAATCGCTCGGCGATGAAAGGCGTCTCGGCGGGGGTGTTGTATTTATCCATGCCCTCCTCGAAGGTTTGGGCGAGCTCCGGGGCGAGGGCCTGCAGCTGGCTGATGATGGTGGAGGCCTTCCAGAGGAAGATGCCGGAATTCCAGAAGAACTCGCCGGAGGCCACGAACACCTTGGCCAGCTCCAGGTTGGGCTTCTCGGTGAAGGTCTTGACCTTGTTGATTCCGGGCTCGGCCTCTGGGCCCACCTGGATGTATCCGTAGCCCGTCTCGGGGCGCGAGGGGCGTATGCCCAGGGTGAGCAGGGCGGGGCGGCTCTCCACGAATTCGAAGCCCTTGACGATGCTGCGCTCGAACTCGCGCTCGCGGGTGATCAGGTGGTCGCTGGGGGCCACGATGATCGAGGCCTCGGGGTCGCGGGCGTAGATATGGTAGGCGGCCCAGGCTATGCAGGGGGCCGTGTTGCGGCGCGCGGGCTCGCAGAGCACCTGCGTGGCGTCGAGGTCGGGCAGCTGCTCGCGCACGATGCCTTCGTAGGCCGCGTTGGTCACGATCACGATGTTCTCCTTGGGCACCAGCGGCAGCACGCGGTCAACGCTCATCTGCAGCAGCGAGCGGCCCGTGCCGAAGAAGTCGATGAACTGTTTAGGCTTGCTCTCGCGGCTGTAGGGCCAGAAGCGGCTGCCTATGCCGCCGCACATTATCACGCAATAGCGATGCTTCGATTGCTCCATATATAATAATGTAATATGTGAAGATTTGGAAAAGGGAGGGAAGTAGGGAAATTTAATGCGTAAAGTTAAGAAATATCTTGCGGCGCGCCAACGCTCAGGCCGCTTTTTTACGCCTTGGGGGGTAGAAATTGGCCGAAGGGGGAGGTTTTTCCGTAAAAAAATCGTTAGAAATGTTATTAATATTGAAATTTTGTGTAAATTTGCAGTCGAAATGGCACTCCACACCGACATAGGCACCACCGCCGCCGCCTCGCAGCCCCAAGCCGAAGCAGCCGCCGAACGCCCGGCCCAGAGCCCGGGTCTGAAGGCGTGCGCATGGGCCGGAGCCTTGGCCGCCCTGGCCGCCTGGGCCTTGATGATGTGGGCGCCCGTGCCCTCGATCATCTGCTGTGTGGCCTCCCTGGCCCTTAGCATCCTGGGCCTGAGGCGCAGCTCCGGGCTGCTGCGCGACATGTGCATCACGGCCATCATCGCCGCCGGAGTGCTTCTGCTGGTCTTCGGCATCTTCTACGGCGCCCTGGCTTATGTCGACCGCCTCATCAGCTGACGCGCTGCCCCGCATGGAAGATTACATTCTGGAGCACATCAGCCCCGAACCCCCTCAACTTGCCGCCATCTACCGCGACACGCAGTTGCACCGTCCCTATCCCCGCATGTGCTGCGGACACCTGCAGGGGCGCCTGCTCGCCATGCTCGTGGCCATCGCTCGCCCTCGACGCATCCTGGAGGTGGGAGCTTTCACGGGCTACGCCACTCTGGCCCTCGCCGAGGCAATGCCCGAAGGCGCCGAGCTGCATACCATAGAGGTGGACGACGAGAAGGAGGCCCTGCTGCGCGCCGCGTACGCCGCCAACCCCCGCGGCCGCGACATACACCTGCACATCGGCGACGCCCTGAGCGTAATCCCTGCCCTGGGCGGGGAGTGGGACTTGGTGCTGATCGACGCCAACAAGCGCCAGTACCCCGACTATTACCGCGCGTTGCTGCCGCGCGTGCGCCCCGGCGGACTGATTCTTGCCGACAACACCCTCTGGGGCGGCAAGCTCTGCGACAGCCGCGAGCTCGAGCGCGACCCGCAAAGCCGCGGCGTGGCCGAGTTTAACGACCTTGTGGCCGCGGACCCCGCCGTGGAGGTGGTCATCCTGCCCCTGCGCGACGGCCTCAGCATCATCCGCAAAAAGCCCTGAGCAAAGGTTTTGGGGTTGTTTTATAGTTAAAAAGAGTTAAATTTTCAGTTTTTGTTTGTCTGTCTCGAGGAAAAGGGGTAATTTTGCGCACTTTGGGCGTGCTATGCCCTGTTCTGAAACCCTTAGCCCATGAGACAGCTTAAAATCAACAAATCAATCACCAACCGCGAAAGCGCGTCGCTCGACAAATACCTGCAGGAAATAGGCCGCGAAGCGCTGCTTACGGTTGAGCAGGAAGTGGAGCTCGCGCAGCGCATACGCCAAGGCGACGAAAAGGCCCTCGACAGGCTCACGCGCGCCAACCTGCGCTTCGTCGTCTCCGTGGCCAAGCAGTATCAGAACCAAGGCCTTTCGCTGCCCGACCTCATCAACGAGGGCAATATGGGCTTGATCAAGGCCGCGCAGAAATTCGACGAGACCCGCGGCTTCAAGTTTATCAGCTACGCCGTGTGGTGGATACGCCAGAGCATACTCCAGGCCCTGGCCGAGCAGTCGAGGATCGTGCGCCTGCCCCTCAACCAGGTGGGCCAGCTCAACAAGATTGGCAAGGCCATATCAAAGTTCGAGCAGGAGAACCTGCGCCGCCCCTCGGCCGAGGAGCTGGCCGAAGAGCTCGACACCCCCGTCGAGAAAATAGCCGACGCCATGAAGGTATCCGGCCGCCATATTTCCATGGACGCGCCGTTTGTCGAAGGTGAGGACAACAGCCTCATCGACGTCATCGCCAACGAAGACTCGCCCATGGCCGACGCCTCGCTCAACCAGGAGTCCCTATCCCGCGAAGTGGAGCGCGCCCTGCGGCAGCTCGGCGAGCGCGAGCGCGACATCCTCAAGATGTTCTTCGGCATAGGCTGCCAGGAGATGACACTCGAGGAGATTGGCGCCAAGTTTGACCTCACCCGCGAGCGCGTGCGCCAAATCAAGGAGAAGGCCATACGCCGCCTCAAGGGCCAGAAGAGCATACTGCTCAAGCCCTACCTCGGCTCCTGACCCCGCCCTGCTCGCTAGAGCCCCCGCGGCCCCCAGGCCGCCCCAGAGAAAAGCAAAGCATTAGATTTCTAAGGAACTATAACACACATCAACATGCGACAAATCAAAATCCAACAGGCCATCACTCAGCGCAATCCCGCCCTGGAGAAATACCTCCAGGACATCAGCCGCGAGCCCCTGCTCTCCGTCGAGCAGGAGGTCGAGCTCGCCCAGCGCATTCGCCTGGACAACGACCAGCGCGCCCTCGACAAGCTCGTCAGCGCCAACCTGCGCTTCGTCGTCTCCGTGGCAAAGCAGTACCAGAACATGGGCGTGCCTCTGATCGACCTCATCAACGAGGGCAACCTCGGCCTCATCAAAGCCGCTAAGCGCTTCGACGAGACTCGCGGATTCAAGTTCATCAGCTTCGCCGTGTGGTGGATACGCCAGAGCATACTCCTGGCCCTGGCCGAAAAGTCGCGCATCGTGCGCCTCCCCCTCAACCAGGTGGGCAACCAGAACAAAATCTCCAAGGTAATCTCCGAGTTCGAGCAGGCCCACCAGCGCCGTCCCTCCACCGAAGAAATCGCCGAGCTCCTCGACATCCCCGTCGACAAAATCGCCGACTCACTCGGCTCAAGCGGACGACAGATCTCCGTCGACGCGCCCTTCTCTGACGACGACGACAACTGCATGCTCGACGTCCTCACCTCCGGCGACTCCTCAACCGACACCGACGCCTCGCTCAACAAAGAGTCCCTCTCCCGCGAGATCGAGCGCGCACTCTCGCAGCTCCAGCAGCGCGAGCGCGACGTCATCAAGATGTTCTTCGGCATCGGCTGCCGCGAGATGAGCCTCGACGAGATCGGCGAGAAGTTCGACCTCTCCCGCGAGCGCGTGCGCCAGATCAAAGAGCGCGCCATCAAGCAGCTCAAGAACTCCGGCAACAAGCTCCTGCGCTCCTACCTCTGCGCCTGAGCCATTACGGAGCAACCCCTTAACGTCCCCGCATCCAACGCATTGGGTGCGGGGACGTTCGTTTAACCTGTGTTATCTTGAAAATAGTTGACTGTCAGCACTATCTGGATGTTGGGACGCTCGGTCTGAGCGTCCGCGATAACGCCATCAATGGATAACGCCCTCACGCAGGGCTGTGCCATGGTGCACCCCCGATAACATCCACATCGCCAGTCATTTAGCCAGTAGGGTCGCCACCTGTGGCGACCTCCAATGGGGGAAACACACACAAAATCCTTTGCATTGAATTCCCCCCACCCCCTAACCCTCCTCCCCGCGGAGGGGCAATTCTCCACAGTTGAATTATATTTTCAGCGGCTGCAACGAACTTGCGGCCCTACAATTATCTGTATTTTAGATAGTTGTGCACGATGGTAGTCGCCACAGGTGGCGAACTTACTGGCGAGCGTTACGAGCTCATTCGCGGCCGATCCGACCGTTCGGCCATGCAATCTACTGGTGAACGCAGTGTTGTCATGTCTACCCCTTGTTGCAACTTGCGATGGGCACCCGGGCTGTTTGCGTATGACTCCACGCTGTTTCCGCCCATTTCGCCCCTCTGCGACCCTTTGGCGCGCATGAACGCAAAAAAGTTGCCGAAAAATTTGCAAGATTCAAAAAATGGCCGTAATTTTGCACCGCAAAGCCCAGAGGGGCTGCGAAACTGCTTCAATAGCTCAGTCGGTTAGAGCATCTGACTGTTAATCAGAGGGTC
>CAZSHV010000063.1:0-13930 GCA_964606815.1 uncultured Bacteroides sp.
GATAATGATTTTGATTGGTTTTGAAGAACAGCCCGCCCCGCGCGGGCTTTTTTCATTTTGTGCAGGTTAAAGCGAATTAGGAAATTGCCTAATTTAAATTAAATGGTTATCTTTGCAGGCGAACCCCGCGAAGCGTGACGCCCTCGGAGGAGGATAAACGTCGGGCTTGGGGCGGTTCGTTTTTACATACGAAAGGCGTTTACTACGCTTTATTTCTTGGCCTTCAGAACGTAGGAAATTTTGAACAGCTGTCAAGGATGAAGCAATAGTGAATGCCCCATGGGTACGTTTATGTGCACGCTTACCATTTCGCTCACAGGCGGGATGGAAAGTTTACATATTCATACTTCGCGGGGTCATTTACCATTGCTCGTTCCACAGTAACAATGGTATCCTACGACCTTGAAGGCGGAATGAGCTGGCAAGTGGCTCCCGCTTTTCGTTTCATCCCTCAATAAAATCTATTGCCATCCAGGAGCCCATGGCTATGAGAGCTTATGGCACGGATTTACGACAATATCGGCGAGAATAGATTTACCGACGGCTTACAAAGCATAATCTCGGCCAACGAGGTAAAGCGCGTGGACTTTTGTGTTGGCTATTTCAACCTTCGCGGTTGGGATTTGATTATAGACCAGATTGACCGGCTCCCTGGCGAATGGGTAGACGAAAACAATTTTCGCTCTCGCCCTCTGCGCATATGCCGGCTATTGGTGGGAATGCACCAGCCGCCTCATGAGCTGACGCGTTGGCTCTATAGCGATGACACTCCGGCTCCCGACAGTGAATATGTGCGCAACCAGAAGTTGAAAATAGCACGCGAATTCCGCAAGCAGTTGCAACTCGGACTGCCTACGCGCAAAGACGAGCTCACCCTGCGCCGCCTTTCGCAACAACTTAAGGATGGGAAGGTGTGTGTGAAACTCTATCTCCGCCATCCTCTCCATGCTAAGCTGTATCTGGCGTATCGCCAGGATAACTTCAACCCCATCCTCGCTCTGATGGGCAGCAGCAACCTTACATTCTCTGGGCTGCAGGGTAACGGTGAGTTAAACGCCGAGTTCGGCGACCGCGACCAGGCCAACAAGTTGGCCGACTGGTTCGAGGCGCGGTGGAACGACCGATTCTGCGTCGACATTACCGAGGAGCTTATCAAGGCCATCGACTCATCGTGGGCAGGCATGGAAAACATACCTCCCTATTATATATATCTCAAAACGGCCTATCACCTCAGCGAGGAGGCACGCAGCGGTGTGAAAGAGTATGAGCTTACGCCTGAATTCAGGCGCGAGCTGTTCGACTTCCAGCAGACCGCTGTTAAAATAGCGGCGCGTCATCTTCGCAACGAAAAGCGAGGGGGCGCCATGATAGGCGATGTGGTGGGCTTGGGCAAAACTATCACAGCCTGCGCTATCGCCAAGATTTACGAGACAACATACGCCAGCAGCACACTTATCATCTGCCCCGCCAATCTGCAGGCGATGTGGCAAAAATATGCGCGGAAATACGATCTTAAGGCCGACATTATGTCCATGGCTAAACGCATAGACGTGGACCAGGCTCGTTACTATCGCCTAATAATCATTGACGAGAGCCATAACTTGCGCAATGGCGCCAGTGGAAAGCGATACCGAAACATCAAAGAGCTCATCGACCACCAAGACTGCAACGTGCTGCTGCTTTCGGCCACACCATATAACAAACATTTCTCTGACTTGGCCAACCAGCTGCGCCTCTTCATTGACGAAGACCAAGACCTGGGCATGCGGCCCGAGGCATTAATTAGGGAGATGGGTGGAGAGCGAGAGTTCATGCGAAAGTACAGCGACACATTCATCCGCTCGCTTTCTGCTTTCGAGAAAAGCAGCTATGTGGAGGACTGGAACGAGTTGATGAAGCTATTCCTGGTGCGTCGCACACGCACGTTCATAAAGGATAATTATGCCAAACTCGACCCTGCCAATGGGCGCCACTACTTGGAGTTTCCAGACGGGACGCGTTCATATTTCCCCACCCGCATACCTCGGGCACTGAAGTTCGATACCGCTCCTGGCGACCAGTACTCGCGTTTATACTCCTCAGAGATGATTGACCTGATGGAGTCGCTGGAGCTGCCACGCTACGGCCTAACTGGATATATAGACCCGGAGAAAGCCAAAAAGGCCAGCAAGTTAGAGAAAGGTATCATAGAAAACCTCTCCCGCGCGGGGCGCCAGCAGATGGGATTCTGCAAGGCAACCTTCTTCAAGCGCGTGGACAGCTGCGGTTTCTCTTTCCTGCTTACCCTGTCTCGCCACATACTAAGGAATATGGTGTTCCTATATGCGCTGGATAATAAGCTCCGACTGCCCATCGGCGATGAAAACCAGCTTCCCGATGACTTCATTGACGATGATGACGTAAACCGCGATATCCTCGGCAAGGATATGGAGCTTACATCAGCCCTCGCGCCTGGCGAGCTGCCTAAAATTTCTACAGACCTGGGTGAATACATGGATAAGGCCGCGCAGTACTATGAATTTATCGCCACGCAAAGCAACGTAGACTTTATCGACTCAGCCTATTTTCTCCCTGAGCTGAAGAAGGAATTGAAAAGCGACTGCGAAAAGCTCATCGATATGATAAAGCTTTGCGGAGAGTGGGATCCCGCTTCCGATCCAAAGCTCAACTTGCTGCACCGGATGCTCACCACCGACCACCGCGACGAGAAAGTGGTGGTCTTCACCCAATACTCCGACACGGCCCGCTATATAGGGCGACAGCTCCGCGCACGGGGGATGAAGAACGTCGCCGTCGTAACTGGCGATACGGACAACCCTACAGGTATGGTGGAACGTTTCTCGCCCGTGAGCAACGATAGCAGCGACATACCCGCGGATGAACAATACCGCGTGATGATCGCCACCGACGTGCTCTCAGAGGGTCAGAACCTGCAAGACAGCCATATAGTGGTGAACTTCGACCTTCCGTGGGCCATTATCCGCCTTATACAGCGAGCTGGCCGTGTGGACAGAATAGGGCAGAAGGCAAGCGATATTTTCTGCTACTCATTCTTCCCAGCCGACGGCGTGGAGGATATCATATCTCTTCGCGGCCGCCTGAACCGCCGCATCAACGAGAACGCCAGCATCATAGGTTCTGACGAAGTGTTCTTCGAAGGCAACGAGCAGAACCTCCGCGATATGTTCAACGAGAAAGCTGGGGCGCTCGACGACGACGATGACGGCGATGTGGACCTCTCATCCCAAGCTTTCCAGATTTGGAAAAACGCCACTGACGCCAATCCGGCTCTGCGCGACATCATCCCGGCATTGCAAAACATGGTGTATTCCACCAAAGCTGTCGATGGGCTGGATGCGGCAGGCGTGATCACCTACGCCCGTACATTCAACGATTTCGACGTGCTCACATGGCTTGCCCCTGATGGCACCGTCAAGAGCCACTCGCAAAAGCGCATCCTCCAGGCTATGGCATGCCAGATTGATACACCGGCGGTGGCCCCGCTTGAGAATCACCTCGACCTGGTAGGGAAGGCCGTAAGGCAGGTGGCTGAAAATTCTGCCGACCCTTCGTCCGCCGGAAGCCTGGGTAACCATTTCTCCACGCGTTATCGCCTTGTGACGTTACTCGAAAATATCTCCACCTGGGATTCTTCGCTTTTCCTCACAGACGATGATAAGGAAGAGGTGAAACTTGCTATAGACGACATCTACAATTATCCTTTGCTCGACTCGGCCAAGCTTTCGCTGGGCCAGATGATACGCCGCCGCCAAGATCCATCGGACATTGCAAGCCAAGTGCTCCAGCTACGCCGCGCCGGCGGGCTGTGCCGCCTTCCCGCCGAGGAAGCCTCAAACCGCGACCCACAGATTATATGCTCACTGGGTATGAATCCTAACCCGTCAACGCATGCTGAGTTATGATGAATAAGAAGCAATTCCTTGACCTGATACGTCGCGGCGACTTTCGCGAACTATTCATCACAGAGCTTGGCTGGAATCACTACCGCGGCAAGGCTACTATACCCTGCATAAGCGTCGACAACAAGCAATATGCTATCTCCACGATAGCCGAACGCAGTGGTTTTCAGGTGCTTATGTGTGAGGTGGAGGAAATCCCCACCCAGAGTGTTGCAAAGAAAATCGATGCTCGCCTGCGCCCTGTGGCTCTGGACTATATCTGCATCTTCCGCAAGCGCGGAGCTGCCCACGATCTCTGGATGGTGCCTATGCGCGTCAACGAAAAGCGCGACCTGGTAATGGTGGAATACGTCGATGCCAAGGCCGAGCACCTGTACTCCAAACTCGACGGGCTGTGCTTTGAAATGGGCGAGGAGACTAATATCGTTGACCTTCGCGCGAAGGTGCAAGGAGCCTTTGCTGTCAATTCTGAAAAAATCACAAAGGACTTCTACGCAGGATTCAAAAAAGAGCATCGAGCCTTCGCCTCATTCATCTCCGGCATCGACGACCACATTCCCGCGGCCGACAACCGCAATAAGCAATGGTATGCATCCGTGATGCTTAATCGCTTGATGTTCTGCTATTTCATACAGAAGAAAGGCTTTCTTGATAATGATTACAACTATTTGCGCAGCAGGCTCGAGGAGGTGCGCAGGCTTCGCGGAGAGGATAAATTCTTCTCCACCTTCTATCGGGGTTTCCTGGCCAATCTTTTCCACGACGGCCTAAACGCCCCCAAGCATGACGCTGAGTTCATTCGCTATTAAGGTCGCATCCCTTACCTTAACGGCGGCATGTTTGAGAAGCATCAGATCGAGCGCGACTATGCCGACATAGACATTTCCGACGAGGCTTTCGACAGCCTGTTTCGCTTCTTCGATAAGTGGAATTGGCATCTCGACACTCGCCTCACCTCCTCTGGTCGCGATATCAACCCCGACGTGCTGGGCTACATCTTCGAGCAGTATATCAACGACCGCGCCCAGATGGGAGCGTATTACACCAAGGAGGACATCACCGAATACATAGGCCGCAACTGCATTCTCCCCTTCCTCTTCGACGCCACGCGCCGCGCGGCTGACGACGAGGGCGGATACTTCGCACCCGACGGCTTTGTGTGGAGCACCCTGCGCAGCAGCGGCTCGCGCTATATCTTCGACGCCGTAAAGAAAGGGTACGACTTATTTGACAAGATACCCCAAAGCGTACTTCAAGGTATCATCACCCCCGCCATGCGCCACGAATATGCCGAGCTGCCAGTCTCAGAGCTTCCGGAGGGCCATGTGCCGCTGGCAGAGCTTCGATCGGAATGGAACACTCGCACCCCGGAGCCCTGGGGCCTGCCCAGCGAGATATGGCGCGAGACTATAGAACGGCTGCAGCGGTGCGCGGACGTACTGCATAAAATCGAGAGCGGAGAGATCACGTCAATCAATGATTTCATAACGTACAACCTCGACATCCGCTCCTTCGCCCAAGACCTGCTCTCGAAGGCCGATAGCCGCTTTCTGGCGCGCTTCTACGCCGCCCTGCAGCGCGTTACTATCCTTGACCCTACCTGCGGCTCTGGCGCGTTCCTTTTCGCCGCGATGAATATCCTCGAGCCTCTGTATGAAATCTGCATTGACCGCATGCAGGAGTTCAATGCGCAGAATCCGCGCCTTTTCACTGCCGAGCTGGCCGAAATCACACACAGATACCGATCAAATATCCAGTACTTCATCTTCAAGTCTATTATACTTCGCAATCTCTACGGCGTTGACATCATGGTCGAGGCCACGGAGATTGCCAAGCTGCGCCTATTCTTGAAGATGGTGGCCGTGGTGGACGTTGACCTGAGTGCAGACAATATGGGCCTTGACCCACTGCCGGATATTGACTTCAACATCCGGTGCGGAAACACCCTCGTAGGGTACGCGAACATGTCCGAGCTCGACCGCGACTTGGAGGATTGTCATGGGAGTATGTGGGAACAGCTTGCTAACGAAGACTTTAAAGATAAGATTTTAGAAGAGGTACATAAAGTAGCGTTAACGTACGAGACTTTTAAAAAGTTACAGCTCACTCAAGAAGAGAATATGGCAGCATTCAAGCAGGCCAAAGTTGAATTGAGTAAACGTTTAGATGCCCTTAACGACCAGCTTAACCACAGACTTTTCGCAGCCTATGCTTCAGATTCTAATCTTTCTTATGAAGGTTGGCTCAAAAGTCATCAACCATTCAATTGGTTCGCTGACTTTTATCAAATCATCCATGAGAATGGTGGCTTCGATGTAATAGTTGGAAATCCCCCGTATGTGGAATATTCAAGAAAAAAAGTTAAATACGTAGTAAACTATTACCAGACACTGAGTGCTTCTAACCTTTACGCCTTTATATTAGAGAGGAGTTTTATCATTGGTAGGGGTATAAATGGGCTCATTATACAGCTCTCAGCTTTGGGAACTGTGTCAATGAAAGCATTAAGGCAGTTTGTTTTAGAAAAAAGTACATTCACATTTTACGGTGCATATCCTGAAAGGCCTCATCAACTATTTGATGGTGCGTGTATTGCTTTATCTATTTTTATATGCAAAATGTATGGTAAAGTAAATAAGCGAATTTTTAGTAGTGGAATAAACAGAGTGTCAAGTAGTTTTAGAGAATGCTTGTTCCGAACAATCGTATCTGTTGAGATAGATAAGTCTGATATGTTTGGAGATTTTGGTTTGTTTCCTAAGTTTAAATTCCAAATAGAAAAAGAAATATTCAAAAAAGTAAACTCCAACGGCGATATTTCTTTTTATTTGGGTACAAATCCTAATAATATTATCTCTTATAGATCAGCCGGAGGAAGATATTGGAAAATTATTCTTAATCGGAGATTTTTTGGAGATTCGTCCTCCATAAAAACAAAGACATTGGGCTATCTATTAGATAGTTGCGAAGTAATTTCTGTTCTAAATGCAAATCTTTTTTGGGTCTATTATGCAAATTATTTTGACTTGTATAATTTGGGAGATTATATGCTTTTTTCTTTTCCTTACACTTCGGATGAGGAAGTTGTATCTAAGAAGTTAAGACGCCTTGGAGATAAGCTCATGAAGTCATTTGAAAAGAATAAATCCGAAAGCACTCAATTTATTACGTCTAAAAATAAAGTAACTGTATTTGAAACATTTAATCCTGCATTATCCAAGCCGATAATTGATGAGATTGATCGTGAGTTGGCGAAGCATTACGGGTTTACGGAGGAGGAGCTTGATTTCATAATCAATTATGATATCAAGTACCGCATGGGCGACGAGCTCAACGCTGATGATTAATGGAGAGGCTCGGAAATTATGAATTGCTGTCGCTCCGCCGTATCGGTTTTCTCGCAGGGTCTAAGATTGCTGCTCTGTCGGTGCTTCCGACCATGGACTGGGCAGCGGAGACAGCCAGGCGGGAGGATGTGGCTGTGGTGAGCGGTTTTCACTCTCACCTGGAGCGGCAGGCTCTGGAGTTTCTCCTTCACGGCCGCTGCGGGATAGTGTGTGTATTGGCTCGAAGCATGTACTCACGCCCCCTGGAGATATTCAAAGAGCCTGTAAGGCAAGGGAGAGTGCTGTTTCTATCACAAGAAAAGGGGATGCGTGCCTCACGGCAGACTGCTCAGCGGCGAAACGCCTTGGTGGCATCGCTTGCGGAGGAGCTAGTTGTACCAACACCAGATAAGACAAGCTCCGTGCACGAAATCATAGCATCATTCGCTGGTAAGGTCACTATGTTGTAAAGGTCACCAACGTATAATAAATCTCAGACAAAATGGGTCGAGCGGGGAGGATTGGGCGATTCTGTGGTGGGGGGAGGGTGCGCCAGGTCCGTGGGTTGAAACCTTGACAATTCATAATTCTTGCCAAGGGCAAGCGCATGCGCGATAACTTGTCTCCCTCAAGCGCTTCGCAATGACATAATTCATAATTTTATTGGTGTTAAAGCGGACGCTCGAGCTGAGCGTCCTTACATCCAGATAGTCAACATTTTACGGTGTATTGGGGCTGTTATCGTCGTTTAGGACATGACGTCGCGGAGGATGGGGAGGCTCTGGAGGGTGCGCATGGAGGCGTGGTGGAGGGTATAGTACTGCAGGATGCCGTCGAGGGCTGCGGCGCGGGTGGCGCGGTCGAGGCGCAGCAGGGCTCCGCGGTCGGGGGTGAGGAGCGACAGTGCATGTGCCACGCGCGCCTGATCGGGGTCAAGGCTGAGTCCGCGCATCGGGCGCGAGGGCGTGTAGATGCCTTCCTGGGCGTCAAAATAGCGGCCGCGGGCGTAGGTGCTCTCGTCGGGTTCTATGCCTAAGAAGGCCGTCAGAGAGCGCAGGAAGAGGATGTGGAAGTTGGCCAGGGCTCTTCCCTCGGCCTCGCCGAGCTGGCGCACGCTGCGAAATAGGAAGGCGTTGAGGGCAGGCTCGGGTAGGCCTTCGCGCAGGCAGGCTCCGAGCACTTCGCTGAGGAACATGGCCACGACGCCTCTAACGGGCGACATGGAGAGGGACACAAAGCCCGGCAGGGCGCGCACGTCGGAGATTCTGGCCACGTCGCGGCCGGGCCTGTGGTGCACCACGGCCTCGAAGACTCCGAGGGGCATCATCAGCGCGCGCCGTCGCATGGCTTCCTTGCCCGTGGAGGCGGATACGCTCACGGATACGCGCCCCAACTGCTCGGTCCAGAGCGTGAGGATGTTGGTGGTGTCGGAATACTTTACCGTTCGCAGGGCTATGCAGGCCGTGGGTGTGTCCATTTACTTAGAGCCTCGCTTTTCTTAAAGCCTCGCGGCATTGGGCGAGAGGCACCATTACAAACTCTCTCTCCGCGGCGCGGGGATGTGGCAGGGTGAGCTGGGGAGTGTCAAGACGGAGCTCTCGGCCGTCGGTCTCTATGGTGATGATGTCAATGTCAATGCGGCGGTCGGCGTAGCCTCCTGAGCTGTCGCGGTGGGCGCCGGAGCTTATCATTCGCTCTGCTCCGCGGGCTATGTCGAGCACTCGCAGGGGGTCTACATCGCACTCCACGACCACGGAGAGGCCCATGTTGAGGAACGCGTGTGGAGATGCGTAGCCCCACGGCTCGCTCTCCACCACTGCGCTGCGCACAAAGCGCAGTGGGCGCAGGGCTATAAGCAGCAAGGCCACCGCGCGCTCTATCTGAGCGGCGCGGTCGCCTATGTTGCTACCTATATTGAAGTGTATTACAGAGGTCAATATATTGGTAATAAGTGTATTAACCTACAACGATGTTGATAATCTTCTTGGGCACGAAAATTACCTTGCGAATCTGCTTGCCAGCCATCCACTTCTCGGCCTGGGGGTGGGCCAGAGCGGCGGCCTGCACGGCGGCCTGGTCGGCGTCGGCGGGCATGGTGATGTTGTAGCGGGCTTTGCCGTTAAAGGACACGGCGTAGGTGACGTCGGTCTCCTTGAGATATTCCTCGTTGCATGCAGGCCAGGGGGCATCGCACACGGTGGTGTCGTGGCCCAGGGCAGCGTGCCACAGCTCCTCGGCGATGTGGGGGGCGAAGGGTGCGATGAGCACCACCAGGGGCTCTAGCACGGCGCGGCTGGTGGCCTTGAGCTGCTGTAGCTCGTTGACGCACACCATGAAGGCCGCCACGGAGGTGTTGTAAGACAGCTGCTCGATGTCGGAGGTGACCTTCTTGATGAGCTTGTGGACGCTTTTAAGGGCTTCTGCTGAGGGCTCGGAGTCGTCAACGAGGATAGTGTCGCCCTTGAAGTAAAGACCCCAGAGCTTGCGCAGGAAACGCGACACGCCATCGATGCCGTTGGTGTCCCAAGGCTTGCTCTGGTCGATGGGGCCGAGGAACATCTCGTAGAGACGGAGCGTGTCGGCGCCGTAGCGCTCCACGATGTCGTCGGGGTTGACGACGTTGAATTTCGATTTGGACATCTTCTCGACCATGTATCCGCAGATGTAGCGGCCGTCCTCAAGGATGAACTCGGCGGTGGCGTACTCCGGCTTCCAGGCGCGGAAGGCGTCGATGTCGAGCTGGTCGTTGGAGACGATGTTGACGTCGACGTGGATGGGCGTGGTCTCGTACTGGTCCTTAAGGCCGGCGGAGACAAAGGTGTTTGTGCCTACGACGCGATAAACGAAGTTGCTGCGGCCCTGGATCATGCCCTGGTTGACGAGGCGGCGGAAGGGCTCGTCCTCGCACACGGCGCCGAGGTCGTAGAGGAATTTGTTCCAGAAACGGCTGTAGATGAGGTGGCCTGTGGCGTGCTCGGAGCCGCCGACGTAGAGGTCAACGTCGCGCCAGTACTCGTCGGCCTCCTTGCCCACGAGGGCGTGCTCGTTGCGGGGGTCCATATATCGCAGATAGTAGGCGCTGGAGCCAGCGAAGCCGGGCATGGTGCAGAGCTCCAGGGGGTAGCCCTCGTCGGTGGTCCAGCCCTGCGCGCGGCCCAGGGGCGGCTCGCCCGTCTCGGTGGGCAGGTATTTGTCGACTTCCGGCAGCAGCAGAGGCAGCTTGCTCTCGTCGAGCATATGGGGGATGCCGTCCTTATAGTACACGGGGAATGGCTCACCCCAGTAGCGCTGACGCGAGAAGATGGCGTCGCGCAGGCGATAGTTCACCTTGACGCGGCCTATGCCCATTTCGCGCACCACGCGTTTGGTCTTCGCAATGGCATCCTTCACATCCAGGCCGTTGAGGTCGAGGAGGTCGGAGCAGGAGTTGATGACCTTGCCCTCCTTGGCGTCGTAGCTCTGCTCGCTGACGTCGGCGCCCTCAATCAGAGGGATGATGGGCAGTGAGAATGCGCGGGCGAAGGCATAGTCGCGGCTATCGTGGGCCGGGACGGCCATGATGGCGCCGGTGCCGTAGCCGCCGAGCACGTAGTCGCTCACCCACACGGGTATCTTCTTGCCGCTGAGGGGGTTGATGGCGTAAGCGCCTGTGAATACGCCCGTGGGCTTGCGGTCGATCATGCGCTCGCGCTCGGTGCGGCGCTTTGTGGCCTCGAGGTATTCCTCCACGGCGGCGCGCTGCTCGGGGGTGGTGAGCTTATCCACATACGGGCTCTCCGGGGCGAGCACCATGAAGGTGACGCCGAAGACGGTGTCGGCCCTGGTGGTGAAGATCAGCAGCTCCTCGTCGCTGCCGTCTATCTTGAATATCATCTCCGCGCCCTCGCTGCGGCCTATCCAGTTGCGCTGAGTCTCCTTAAGGCTCTCGCTCCACTGCACGCGGTCGAGGCCGTCGAGCAGACGCTGGGCGTAAGCGCTGACGCGCAGGCACCACTGGCTCATCAGGCGCTGTTCCACGGGGTAGCCGCCGCGCTCGCTGAGGCCGTCCACCACCTCGTCGTTGGCCAGGACGGTGCCCAGCTGCGGGCACCAGTTCACCATGGTCTGACCTAGGTAGGCAATGCGGTAGTTCATCAGCACCTCGCTGCGCTGGGCCGCGTCCATGGCGTGCCACTCCTCAGCCGTGAAGCTCATCTCCTTGCCGCAGGCCGCGTCCAGGCCTTCGGTGCCGCGAGCCTCGAAGTGGCCGATGAGGTCGGCGATGGGCATGGCGCGCTGGGCGGCGCGGTCATAGTAGTGGTTGAACATCTGTATGAAGGCCCACTGCGTCCAGCGATAGTACTCGGGATCGCAGGTGCGTATCTCTCGGTCCCAGTCAAAGCTGAAGCCAATCTTCTCGAGCTGGCTGCGATAGCGGGCGATGTTCTCCGTGGTAGTCTTCTCGGGGTGCTGACCCGTCTGGATGGCATACTGCTCGGCGGGGAGGCCATAGGCGTCATAGCCCATGGGGTGGAGCACGTTGAAGCCATTGAGGCGCTTATAGCGGGCGTAGATGTCGCTGGCTATGTAGCCCAGAGGATGGCCCACGTGCAGGCCAGCTCCGGAGGGATAGGGGAACATATCCAGCACGTAGTATTTGGGGCGCGAGTGGTCGATGTCGGTGTGGTAGGTATGGTGGTCGCGCCAGTACTGCTGCCAGCGGCGCTCTATCTCCTTATGATTGTATTCCATTATATATAATAGCTTATTGTATCAAAATTTATTTAGAAAGCTCGAGCATGCGCTCCACTGCTCGGCGGGCCTTGGCGGCCACCTCGGCGGGCACGTGGATCTCGGGCTGCTCCGTTTCCAAGCAGCGTGCGAGCTTCTCGAGGGTGCAGAGTTTCATGAAGGCGCACTCGTTGCAAGCGCAGCCGGCGTCTTCGGGCGGGGCCGGGATGAAGGTCTTCTCCGGGCAGTCCTTGCGCATCTGGTGCAGGATGCCGCTCTCGGTGACGACGATGAACTCCGTGGCGTCCGACTCCTTCGCATACTTCAGCAGCGCGGCCGTGGAGCCCACCTTGTCGGCCACCATGGCCAGCGGGCGCTTGCACTCGGGGTGCACCAGCACCTTCGCGCCCGGATGCTCGCGCTTGAGCTCAAGCAGCTTCTCCAGCGAGAACTGCTCGTGCACGTGGCATGCGCCGTCCCAGAGCACCATGCTGCGACCGGTGACGGAGTTGATGTAGTTGCCCAGGTTGCGATCCGGGCCGAAGATTATCTTCTCGTCCTTGGGCAGCGACTCTACGATCTTCAGAGCATTGCCGGAGGTCACCAATATATCAGTGAGCGCCTTCACCTCGGCCGAGGTGTTGACGTACGACAGCACGGTGTGACCGGGGTGACTCTTGACGAACTCGGCGAAGTCCTCGGCCGGGCAGCTGTCGGCCAACGAGCAGCCAGCCTCCAGGTCAGGGATCAGCACCTTCTTGTCCGGGCAGATGATCTTAGCCGTCTCGCCCATGAAGTGCACGCCGCAGAGCACGATGATGTCGCAGTCCAGCTCCGCAGCCTTCTGGGCCAGCGCCAGAGAGTCGCCGATGAAGTCGGCCACCTCCTGCACGGCGGCCGGCACATAGTAATGCGCCATCACCACGGCGCGCTTCTCCTTCTTGAGCTTTTCGATACGCTCCATCAACTCAGCAGTGCCTTTATCAACGCTCATTTTATTTTAATAGTTAAAAAGAAAAATATTTATACTTAAATATAGAAGAATATAAAGGCTGTAGATAAGTGCAATAACTTTTAGGGCAAAAATTTGCATTTTTGAGTTATCGCGCCGCGGGTCGCTTTTATCAACATGCACACGCGCTGACATAAAGCGAAATAGCCGCGTTATCTACACACTGTTCATAAGCGCGAAGTTAATAAATTCTCGCCATATTAGCTGTAAAAACTGTCGAAATACCTGTAAAAAGTCAGCAAAAACTGCGCGACAACTTTCCCCTGTCGCCGCTTGCACACGTCGCGGAAGCGCTTGTATACACAAAACCGCGAAAGCGCCAAATAAAGTTTTTGAAAACTTGTCGCGCAGTTATCAACAGGGTTATCAACATACCCTCCACCCCCCCCACAAGCTAACATCCAGCGAATACTATGGCTGCAAATTAGTTTCGGCCTTCAATAGCGCCAAAGATGAGAAGCGAATAGTAGGGACGAACGGTCGGTTCGGCCTTAAAACACCTTAAAATGTTGACCAACTGGATGTAGGGACGCTGCCCGAGCGTCCGTTCTAACACGAAATCCCATGTGCCGCATGTTCGATGCGCCAGCGGTAACTCCCACGACGAGAAGCGAATCGTAGGGCCGAACGGTCGGTTCGGCCGCGGTAACGATATCGAATTCCCCGCACTTGTAGGGCCGAAAGTTCGTTTCGGCCGCCGAAAACGTCATCGACAACGTCAACGAAGCCCCGGAGGGGCGGGAGTAAGTCAGCCGTGGGTTTTTAACCCACGGAAAACCAGGCATTTATATTAAATTCCCCCTCCCCGCAACGGGCGGGGAGGGGGTTAGGGGGTGGGGCGAATACGCATTAAATTAATTTGCTGCCGAACAGCCCGCTTCGCCCTACGATTCATTACAGATGGGCGTGAAAAAAGCCCGCGCGGGGCGGGCTGTTCTTCAAAACCAATCAAAATCATTATC
>CAZSHV010000064.1:0-1697 GCA_964606815.1 uncultured Bacteroides sp.
CATGATGTTCGTGTCCATAGCCTGCGGTGCCATCTCCGGCTTCCATGCCACACAGAGCCCCATGATGGCACGCTGCCTGACCAACGAACGCCTGGCGCGCCCCATCTTCTACGGCGCCATGGTGGCCGAGGGCCTGGTGGCCCTGATCTGGGCAGCCGCAGCTATTGCATATACCGGCGGCTACGATGCCCTGCAGAGCTACATGGCCGACCACGGCAGCAACGCCGGTGCGCTGGTGCGCGAGATATCGATGACGTGGCTGGGCGACATCGGCGGCATCCTCTCCGTGCTGGGCGTGGTGGCTGCCCCCATCACCACAGGCGACACTGCCCTGCGCTCCACGCGCCTGATCGTGGCCGACATTTTGCACTTTGACCAGCGCAAGATTTGGAAGCGACTGGCCATCAGTCTGCCTATATTCGGACTGACGTTCCTGCTAATGTGCATCGACTTCAACGTGCTGTGGCGCTACTTCGCGTGGTGCAACCAGAGCCTGGCCGTCTTCACCCTCTGGGCCGTTACCGTCTACCTGGCCCGCCGCGGCAAGGCATATGTGGTGACGCTGCTCCCCGCCATGTTCATGACAGCCGTGACCGTGAGCTACCTGCTCTGCGCCCCGCGGCCCGAAGGCTTCGGTCTTAGCTGGGCTGTTGCCGTGGCTGCCGGCGTGGCTGCCGGCGTGGCCCTGCTGATTATCTTCATGTGGAAACTGCCTCGCCTGCGCGGCCTGCGCCACCCCGACGAGATTGACTAACCAACGCTCAACCTATGCCGATGACTACTGACGAGCTGATGGGTCTGGTGGCCGACTCGCCGCTGTACACGCTGCACAGCCATACGCAATTCTGCGACGGGCGCGCTCCCATGGCCGACTTTGCCGCCGAGGCTGCCGGCCGCGGCTTCACGCTCTACGGCTTCACGCCCCACAGCCCCGTGCCCATTGCCTCGCCTTGCAACATGCTGGCCGAGCAGGTGCCGGAGTACCTTTCCGAGGTGGAGCGACTGCGCCAAGAGTACCCCCAAGTGCGCTTTCTCGCAGGCATGGAGGTGGACTTCCTGGGCGACGACTGGGGGCCGCACTCGCCATATTTCTCCACGCTGCCGCTTGACTATACCATTGGCTCTGTGCATTTTATCCCCAGCCAAGAGGGCGAGATGGTGGACATCGACGGCTCCTACCCCCGCTTCGAGGAGAAGATGCGCGAGAAATTCCACGGCGACATCCGCTACGTGGTAGACACGTTCTTCGCCCAGTCGCTGCGCATGGTTGAGCTCGGCGGCTTCCAGATTGTGGGCCATTTCGATAAAATCAAACATAACGCCGGGCATTTCCAGGCCGGAATCGAAGACGAGCCGTGGTACCGCCGACAGGTTGACGAGCTTATTGATGCGATCACAGCCAGCGGCGCAATTGTGGAAATCAACACCAAGGCGTGGGCCGAGCACCATCAGCTCTTCCCAGCCCAGCGCCACTGGCGGCGTCTGCTCCAGGCAGGCGTGCCGATGGTGGTCAACAGCGACGCCCACCGCCCCGCACTCATCGACGCTTCGCGAGCCCACGTGCTGCGTGCTTTGAAATATCTAAGGGAGGCTTGAGATATGCAACGCGTTGCTGTAATCATACTTAACTGGAACGGCGAGGGGCTGCTGCGCGAGTTTCTGCCGCAGGTGCTCGCCGCCACTGCGCCCGAATTGGG
>CAZSHV010000064.1:1797-13891 GCA_964606815.1 uncultured Bacteroides sp.
GCGCTGATGGTGCGTCCCAAGGCCTACTTCCAGGCCGGAGGGCTCGACGAGCGCTTTTTCGCCCACATGGAGGAGATTGACCTCTGCTGGCGCATGTGGCTCGCTGGATGGGAGATTTACGCCGTGCCGCAGGCCGTGGTGGAGCATCTCGGCGGAGCATCGCTGCCTGCCTCCAACCCGCGGAAAACGTATCTGAATTTCCGCAACAACCTGCTGATGATGCACAAGAACCTCCCTGACAGCTCGCGACGCAAGCATCTGCTCAAGCGCATGATTCTCGACGGCGTGGCATGGACCAAATTTGTGCTCACGGGCCACTTCGCGCTCGCCGGGGCCGTGTGGCGCGCCCACCGCGACTTCCGCCAGATGCGTGGCCAATATACCTCCCACCCCGACGTGGACCTGCTCGCCCCTTTCCCCAACATGCTTCTCAACCACTATCTGCACCGCCCCTTAAGATGCCAAGCTCCTGCAATACACAAGAAATGATGGCATGGGTGCGCGCTCATGCCAGCGAAGACCCCGCCGCGCTGCGCCTGAAATGGGCAGGCAAGCCCCTACCCTTCCCCGCCGACGTGGCTATCCTCCAGATTGAAAGTCGTCAGCGCCACGGCAAGAAATTGTCAGCGACACTTGAGCGGAATCCCGACTTCATCTTCCCCACGGCCCTATCCGGCGAGCAGTGCACCAGCGACGCCTTGGCAGCCTACCACGCCAGCCTAACCGAGGGCGCGCGCACGGCCGTGGACCTCACGGCAGGTCTGGGCATCGACGCCATGGCCATCGCTGCCACTGGGGCCGAGGTGACGGCAGTGGAGCGCGACCCGGCCGTGGCAGATGCCCTGCGCATGAACGCCCCGAGCATACATGTTATTAACGACGACTGCCGCCGATTTGTGGCCGAATATGCTGGGCCGAGATTCGACATCGCGTTCATCGACCCCGCGCGCCGTAGCGCCACAGGTGGCCGCGTCTATAGCTTGGCCGACTGCGAGCCCGATGTGGTGAGCATGCTGCCCGAGCTGCGCCGCATATGCAAGACGCTGATAGTGAAGATGTCGCCCATGCTTGACATCAACCACACGCTCGCACTGCTCCCCGGCACATCGCGCCTGATAGCCCTGGGCACAGCCACAGAGTGCAAGGAGCTCGTGGCCGTGGTGCCATTTGAAGAGCCTGCCGACGTGCCGCTGATCACCGCCGCCACCGCCGAGGCCGACCTCATATCCTTCACCCTCCCTGAGGAGGCCGCGGCACAAGCATCGTATGGCATGCCCAAAGCGGGAATGTGGGTCTACGAGCCGCTGCCGCCGGTGATGAAGGCCGCGCCGTTCAATCTGCTGTGCCAGCGCTACGCCACGCAGGCCTTGGCGCCGAACACCCATGTCTACATCAGCGACGAGCCCCGTCCCGACTTCCCCGGCCGCGCGCGACGCATCGTCGAGGTTCTTCCCTACAGCTCCGGTGTGCTGAAACGCTTCGCCTCGCGGTGGCCCAAGGCCGACGTGGCCGAGAGGAACTTCTCAGTAGGAGCTGCGGAGGTGGCGCGCAAGCTGAAGGTGCGCCCCGGCGAGAGCCCGCGCGTGTTGGCTGTGACCGCTGTCGGCGGCGAGAAGCTGCTGATTGTGGCCGAAGCATAGCACTCGAATCCGTTGCCTCATGCGCACACCGCTGTCATCCGTTCCGGCTCTGCCCTTGGCCCTGGGCTTATGCGCGGGCGTGGCCGCGGGCGCGTGGCATCCAGTCATCCTCGTCTGCGCCGCAGTGGCAGCCGCTATAGCACTGGGCTTCGCGGGGCGCGGATGGTGGGCAGCTGTGTTCATATTCTTTGCCATAGGCGTCGGCGACCGCGCGCTGCAACAGCCCGCGCAGCTGCCCGAATGGGCCGAAGGGAAAAAGGTGGAGGTATGCGGCACCGTTGAGCTGGCCAATGAAGGCAGCCACGCCGCAAGGATGCTGCTGCGCGTCGACAGCATAGGCCAAACTCCCGTGGCGTCTTTTCTTGCTGACATCACACTTTTCAGCTCCGGCGAGCTCCCTATCCCCGGCGACCGCGTAACCCTCACCGCCAGGCTTAGTCGTCCGCCGATACCGCCGCATATACCCGGCGACGCCGACTTCAGCGCCTACCGCAAGAGCGAAGGCATCACCGCCTCCGGAACATGCGGCAATGGCGGCGTGCGCGTGACAGCACCCGCCGGCCCCGTCCGCCGAGCCATTTTTAACGCCCGCGTACGTCTGGCTTTGGCCATCGTCTCAGCGCCATTCTCAGACCCTTGCGCCGAGTTTATGCTCGCAGCCCTGATTGGCGATCGCCGACTGCTCCCCGACACCACCACAGAGGCCTTCCGAGCCGCGGGGATCAGCCATATCCTCGCCCTCAGCGGGCTGCACGCAGGCATCATCGTAGCCCTCGCAATGCTGCTGACGATGCCGCTGAACCTGCTGCGCGGCGGCCTGTGGGCGCGCAGGCTTATCGCCGTGGCTGTCGTCTGGGCCTACGCGGCCATAGCTGGCATGGGGCCCAGCGTGGTGCGCGCTGCCGTGATGGTGAGCATCATGATGGCCGCGCTCACTGCCCAACGCGGCCACAGCGTCCTCAACTCTCTGCTCCTCGCCGTGGCCATAATACTTGCAGCTAGACCATTTTGGATCTATTCCGCGGGATTCCAGCTGTCGGTGTGTGCCGTGGCGGGCATCGTGGCCTTCAACGCCCTGCTGCCCCAGAGCATTATGCGCAGGCCCAAGGCGCGCTTTGTCGTACAGGCAGTAGGCATCCCGGTGGCTGCGATGGCCGGAACAGGCCTGGTATCTGCATGGCACTTCGGCGTGTTCCCCTTGCTTTTCCTCCCCGCGAATATAGTCACAGGCTTGTTGGCCGGCCCGCTGATCGGCTTGGGAGCCGTGGTTACGCTTGGTCAGCTGTGCGGGTGGAGCTTCACCGCGCTCGGATGGGTGTGTTCATTGCTTTTCAGTCTGTTAGACTACTCGGCCAAGCTGATTTCCGCGCCCGGTTGGGCCGTGGCGCACGTTGACCGCTTCCCCGCCCTCGTCTTTGTCTTTTATGCAATAGCCCTGGCGGCAGCGTGGCTTGCCGTGCGTCGCCGCAGCATGCGCCTTGGTGTCACCTCAGCCCTGGCGCTCGCCCTCTCTGCCGTGATATTCATCGGCTTTGGCGAGTCCAAGCCCAAGGCAGAAGTGTACAGCCTCACCGCCCGCGACGGCGGCGGACTGCTGCTCGCCGCTGGCGACTCCGCCTGGGTGCTCCCGTCTGGCAATCGGGTAGACCCCTCGGCTCACGAAGAATTCCTGCGCCTGCGCACGCGGCAAGACAGCTTCGCCACGTGCCCAACCGCCCTGAACCACCGCCCCCTGACCGTGCAAGGCCGCGCCGTAGCCATTGGCCAAACCACGATTTACGTCCTGGACGACAAACCCGACAACATGCGCCCCGCCGGCGGGGTCACCTACCTGCTGCTCGGGAAGGACTACCACAGGTCGCTGGCCGCAGACCTCGAGCGACTGCGCCCCGACACCCTGCTGCTCGCCCCCGACATGCACCCCAGCCGCCGCGCCGCCATCAAGCGCCACTACGGCCCAGTCCTCCCCATCCTCGACCTCCGCACCCACCCACTATCCCTAAAGGTGGAGTAATATTAAAATGAGAAAAATCATTTTTTGACCACGTCTTTGATATTATCTCGGTTGAACTGTCTGTTCGGCCCTATAATATATACTTACCGGATAATCAGTGTTTTGTAATATCGGGTTTTTGTTTGTGGGGATTTTTGCTTATATTTGCGGTGTTTTGCGGCGGGGCGCGTCTTGGCCCGCTGCCGCCTCTAATTTTCTGAATATGATTGAATATATCACTGGCCGCGTGGCGGAGCTGAATCCGGCGGAGGCTGTCATCGAGACGGCTTCGGGCGTGGCTTATCTTCTGAATATTTCTTTACCTACCTACACTGCTCTGCAGGGACAGGAGCAGGGGCGACTTTATGTGCACGAGGTGGTGCGCGAGGATGCGTGGACGCTCTTCGGCTTCGCCACCAAGCGTGAGCGCGCCATGCTGCGGCAGCTCATAGCCGTGAGCGGCGTGGGGGCGAACACGGCGCGCATGATCCTCTCGTCGATCCCCGCTCCGGAGCTGGAGGGCGTGATCATCAACGGCGACCATGCCCGCCTGAAAAACATCAAGGGCATAGGGGCGAAAACGGCGCAGCGCATAATTGTTGAGCTGCGCGATAAAATAAAACCGCAGGACGATACGTTAATAAATGTGCAGCCGGCAGCCGAAAGCTCCACCAGCGAGGAGGCTCTGGCGGCTTTGGTGACGCTCGGATATCAGCGCGCGGCAGCTCAGAAGGCTCTGCGCAAGATATACGAGGCCGACCCCGCCATCAAGGTGGACGCCGCCATCCGCAAGGCTTTGACCATGCTCTGAGCCCCCACCCTGCCTCGCCCCACGGGGCTGAAGTGCCTGCTGCCTAACCGGAATTGTCACATCTGCTGATTTGAGGAATAGGAACATACTGCACTTGTTGTGGTTGCTGCCGCTGGCGGCAACGCTTTTGTCGTATCCTCTTTTCAGCCGCGCGCAGGCCCCAGCATCAGCGGGCCAGCCCTCGCTGCCTCCGCCCCCGCCGGCGGCCTATCCTTCGCCACTGGCCGGCGACACCATCGACTTGCCCTTCCCCGTGGGCCCGACCGTGCCCATGACCTACGAGCAGCTCACTGCCAACGAGTTGGCCTATGACCTGCAGACGCCCTCCAACATCACCACCGAGGCTGTCTTCGACCCGGAGACGGGCTGCTACGTGGTGCGCACGCGCATGGGCGACTTCGACATCGCCACGCCCTTCATGCTCTCCCCCGCCCAGTACAACGACTGGCAGCTGCGCCAGTCAATGCAGCAATATTACAAGGAGCGCAACTTGGCCGTCGCGCAGGAGAAGGAGCGCCAGCCCTTCGACATCCTCGACATGAACTTCGCCCTGGGTCCCCTGGACAAGATCTTCGGCCCAGGCGGCGTGTCGCTGCGCACGCAGGGCTCCGTGCAGGTGAAGATGGGCATCAAGAGCAATAAGACTGACAACCCCTCGCTGCAGCTCTCGTCCAGGCGCAAGACATATTTCGACTTCGACCAGAAGATTCAGGCCACCATCAACGCCAGCGTCGGCAACCGCCTGAAATTCAACATGACGTACAACACCGATGCCACTTTCGACTTCGACTCCAAAAACCTCAAGCTCGCCTACGAGGGCGAGGAGGACGACATCGTCAAGAGCATCGAGGCGGGCAATGTGTCCATGACCACCGGCTCGTCGCTGATACGAGGCAGCACGGCCCTCTTCGGCGTGAAGACGAAGCTGCAGTTCGGCAAGCTGACCGCCACGGCCCTGGTGTCGCAGCAAAACTCGGAGTCGCGCTCGGTGAGCAGCAAGGGCGGCGCGCAGACCACGCAGTTCAGCATCAACGCCGACGATTACGACCAGAACCGCCACTACTTCCTCTCGCACTATTTCCGCGAGAACTACGACCGCTTCGCGGCGCGCCTGCCTTACGTGGCCTCGGGCATACAGATCACCCGCATCGAGGTGTGGGTGACCAACAAGAACTCGCGCTTCGAGCAGGCCCGCAACCTTGTGGCTTTCATGGACCTAGGCGAGAACAGCGTGCTGGCTAATGACTATTGGACCACCAACCCAGCTCTGCCCAACCCTGCCAACGCATCCAACAACCTGCTCTCCGTCATCAAAGCCGACTATCCCGAGGCGCGCAACATTTCCTCCGTCACCCAAGCCCTGCAGCCCCTCGAGGCATACGGCATCGCCGGCGGACGCGACTACGAGAAGGTGGAGAGCGCTCGCATGCTCACCTCCAGCGAGTACACGCTCAACTCCACCCTCGGCTACATCTCTCTGAAGTCGGCCCTCAACAGCGACGAGGTGCTGGCCGTGGCCTTTGAGTACACGCTCAACGGCCAGGTCTACCAGGTGGGTGAATTCTCGGCGGACATCACGGCCACCGACCAGAACCTCTACCTTAAGATGCTGCGCTCCACCACGCTCTCGCCCAAGCTGCCGTCGTGGAAGCTGATGATGAAGAACGTCTACAACCTGGGCGGCTACCAGATACAGAAGCAGAAGTTCAAACTCAACATCAAATATCTGAGCGACACCACCGGCACGGCCATCAACTATCTGCCCGTGCCCGGCCTCAACAACCAGTCGCTGCTGCAGGTGATGAACCTCGACCGCCTGGACAGCAACGAAGAGTCGAACCCCGACGGATTCTTCGACTTCATCGACGGCTACACCATCATCCCGGCCCAGGGCAAGGTGATATTCCCCGTGGCCGAGCCTTTCGGCAGCCACCTGGCCAGCAAAATCAACAACCCGGCGCTGGCCGAGAAATATGTCTACCAGGAGCTGTATGACAGCACTCTGATAGTGGCGCGCCAATTCGCCGACAAGAACAAATTCATCCTCACGGGCGAATACCAGGCCTCTTCCGGCTCGCAGATCCGCCTGAACGCCATGAACGTGCCCCGCGGCTCGGTGATAGTCACCGCCGGCGGCCGCCAGCTGGTGGAGAATGCCGACTACACCGTGGACTACGCCATGGGCATCGTCACCATTACCAACCAGTCCATCATCGACTCGGGCCAGAACATCAGCGTCACGCTCGAGAACCAGTCGCTCTTCTCCATGCAGCGCAAGACGCTGCTGGGCCTCGACCTGCAGTACCGCTTCAACAAGAACCTCAACCTCGGCGCCACCATCATGCACTTCTCCGAGAAAGCCATCACGGAGAAGGTGAACATCGGCGACGAGACGGTGAACAACTCCATGTTCGGCCTCAACCTGAGCTACAACAACGAGTTCATGTGGCTCACCAACCTGCTCAACAAGATACCGACGGTGAACGCCACTGCCCCCTCGCGCGTGGCCCTGACGGCCGAGATGGCCGCCCTGGTGCCGCAGAGCCAGAAGGCGGGCACGAACAAGGGGTCATCGTTCGTCGACGACTTCGAGCAGTCGCAGATGGGCATAGACCTGCGTTCGCCCTACTCCTGGTTCCTGGCCTCCACGCCCTACGACCCCGGAGCAGACGCGCTGTTTCCCGAGGCGCAACTGTCTAACAACGTGGACTATGGCAAGAACCGCGCCCTAATCAACTGGTACTATATCGACCGCCTCTTCACCCAGCGCAATTCCTCGCTGGCTCCGGGCTACATCAAGAGCGACCTCGACATGCTCTCCAACCCCTACGTGCGCGAGGTGAACATGCGCGAGATTTTCCCCGGCCGCCAGATCAGCAACGGCGAGGCCACCACCATCCACACCCTCAACCTATCGTTCTACCCCACCGAGCGCGGCCCCTACAACCTCGACGCCACCGACATCGACGACCAGGGCAACCTCCTCAACCCCCAGCGCCGCTGGGGCGGCATAATGCGCAAGATGGATAACACCAACTTCGAGCAGAGCAATGTGGAGTATGTGCAGTTCTGGCTCATGAACCCCTTCCTCGACCCCGAGAACCCCAACTACGAAGGCGGCGACCTCTACTTCAACTTCGGCGAGATGTCGGAGGACATCCTCAAGGACGGCCTAAAGAGCTACGAGAACGGCATCCCATACGACGGCAACGACCAGTACCTGACCTCCACCGTCTGGGGACGCGCCTCCACGCAGACCTCCCTCACCTACAGCTTCGACAACAACACGGGCTCGCGCCTGGTGCAGGACGTGGGCCTCGACGGTCTGCCCAACGAGATGGAGTACACGGCCCCATCCTACGAGGCTTACCTCAACGCTCTGCGCGCCAAGCTGCCCGCAGCCACGCTCGAGCGCATGCAGGCCGACAAGTTCTCGCCCCTCAACGACCCCGCGGGCGACAACTACCACTTCTACCGCGGCTATGACTATGACGACGAGCGTCTGGGCGTGCTCGAGCGTTACAAGCGCTACAACGGCGTGGAGGGCAACTCCCTATCGCCCGAGGACGCTCCCGACCCTCTCTATCAGAGCGCGCGCAGCGTGCCCGACGTGGAGGATATCAACCAGGACAACACGCTGAACGAATACGAGCGCTACTTCCAATATCGCGTCTCCATCCGCCCCGAGGACTTCGTCGTGGGCAAGAACTATATCACCGACAAGCAGACCTCGCTGGTGCGCCTGCGCAACGGCAAGGACGCCGAGGTGGAATGGTACCAGTTCAAAATTCCTTTGAAGGACTATGAGAAGGTCGTGGGCTCCATCAGCGACTTTTCCACCATCCGTTTCGCCCGCATGTTCATGACTGGATTCACCTCCGTCACCCACCTGCGCTTCGCCACCCTCGAGCTGGTGCGCGGCGAGTGGCGACAGTACGACTTCAATCTTAACAACCGCGGCGACACCCCCGCCGAGGGCCAGATCGACATGTCGGTGGTCAACATCGAGGAGAACTCCCAGCGCAAGCCCGTCAACTACGTGCTGCCCCCCGGCGTGAACCGCATCACCGACCCCGGTCAGGCTCAGGTGATCCAACTCAACGAGCAGTCTATGAGCCTGAAGGTGACCGGCCTGCAGGCTGGCGACGCCCGCGGCGTGTACAAGAACACCATGCTCGACCTGCGCAACTACAAGCGCCTGCAGATGTGGAGCCACGCCGAGTCCCTGATCGACGATGTCACCAACCTACAGAACTCCCAGCTCTCGCTCTTCATCCGCCTGGGCTCCGACGTCAAGGCCAACTACTACGAGTACGAGATTCCCCTGGAGCTCACGCCCCACGGCAAATACAACAACGACTCGCCCTCCGACCGCCAGATCGTGTGGCCGCTATCCAACTTCTTCGACATCAACCTCCAGAGCCTCGTGGACCTCAAGGTGGAGCGCAACCGCGCCAAGCGCAACGAGGCCTCCGGCGTGGGCTTCGCCACACCCTTCAGCGCCCGCGACCCCGAGAACGAGCGCAACGGCATGACCGTGCTCGGCAACCCGTCGCTCTCCGATGTGCGCGTTATGCTCATCGGCGTGCGCAATAACGCGTCCACTGTCAAGGACGCCACCATTTGGGTCAACGAGCTCAAGGTCACCGACTTCAACAACGAGGGCGGCTGGGCCGCGAAGGCCAACCTCAACCTCGAGCTCTCCGACATAGCCACCCTCAACGTTGGCGCCCACTTGGAGACGGCCGGCTTCGGCGGCGTGGACCAAGATCTCAACTCGCGCCGCATGGACGACTACGAGCTCTACAACGTGGCCGTGCAGGCCGACCTGGGCCGCTTCCTGCCCGAAAAGGCCAAGCTCACCGCGCCTGTCTACTATAGCATATCCAAAGAGAAGACCACCCCGAAGTATAACCCGCTCGACCAGGACGTCAAGCTCAAAGACGCCCTCGACGCCGCTGCCGACAAGGCCGAGCGCGACTCCATCAGCAACTACGCCATCGAGCGCACCACCATCAGCAACTTCTCGCTCTCCGGCCTCAAATTCGACGTGCAGAGCAAACGCCCCATGCCCTGGGACCCCGCCAACTTCACCGTCAACTTCTCTTTCTCAAAGCAGAATAAGCAAGACCCCACCACCGAGTACGAGTACACCAACGACTACCGCGGCTCCTTCCAGTATAGCTACTCGCCCATGATCAAGGGCCTGAAGCCGTTCAAGTTCATCAAATCGAAGAATAAGAACCTGAAGTTTGTAAAAGAGTGGGAGCTGCAGTGGCTGCCCAACAATATCACCTTCCTCACCTCCATGTCGCGCTACTACTACGAGCAGCAGACGCGCTCCGAGGTGGATGTGATGTTCCAGCTCCCCGTGGCCGTGAGCAAGAACTTCCTGTGGGACCGCCAGCTGGCCCTGACCTGGAACCTCACCAAGTCGCTCTCCCTGCAGTTCCAGAGCAACACCTCGGCGCGCATCGAGGAGACCGTCGGCGCCGTGAACCGTCGCCTGTTCCCCGACAAATACCGCGAGTGGAAGGACACAGTCTGGCAGAGCATCCTGTCTATGGGCACGCCCTGGGCTTACAACCAGACGTTCACCGGCTCTTACAAGGTTCCCTTCTCGCGCGTGCCGGTGCTCGACTTCCTCACCGCCGGCGCCACCTACAACGCCACCTATCGCTGGGACCGCGGCGCCACGGTCGACGGCCTCAAGCTCGGCAACTCTATAGCCAACCAGGCCGCGTGGAACCTCGACGGCCGCATCAACTTCGAGAGCCTCTACAACAAGATTCCCTTCGTCAGCGACGTCAACAAGCGATTCGCTAACAAGCGCCCGACGAACACCAAGCCAAAGAAGCCGAAGAAATACGAGCGTACATTCAAGCTCCGCGAGGACACCACTATAATCATACGCCACAACCTGCGATCTAAAAAGGTGCACATCACTGCCACCACCTCCGACGGCACACCCTTCGCCGTGAAGACGCGCGTGATCGACCCCAACCAGTTGGAGGTGCTCAACCGCGGCACGCAGAGCCTGAAGTTCACAATCACAGAGGTGCTCAAAGACGAGCGTTCGCTATGGCGCGACATGGGCGAATACGCCCTGCGCCTGGTGATGTCGCCCCGCAACATCTCGGTGCGCTATCGCCGCACGTCGCAGATGTCACTGCCGCTGTTCATGCCCAATATAGGCAATATTTTCGGCCAGACCTACCACTACGGCCCCATGGCCCCGGGCCTGGACTTCGCCTTCGGCTTCAACGACGACTCGTATATCGACAAGGCTCTGGACCGCGGTTGGCTTATCACCGACGACGGCCAGACATCCCCCGCTGTGCTTTCGCACACCTCCGAGCTCAACATCGAGGGCCAGCTGGAGCTGTTCAAGGGCTTCAAAATCAACCTTACCTTCAACCGCACTGACAACCGCACAAGCCAGGTGCAGTTCATGTACGCCGACATGCCCACCTCGCTCTCCGGCTCGTACACCAAGACGCACTGCGCCATCCTCACCGCCCTGCGCTCCTCCAGCGCTTCCACGGGATATAATTCCGACGCTTTCAATAAGATGCTGGAGTATATCCCCATCATGCGCGACCGCGTCGAGGCTCAGTACTATGGCCTCACCTACCCCGACCAGGGCTTCATCCGCGGCACGTCGGCCGCCGGACTGCCCTACGACCCCGAGGTGGGCACCGTAAGCCAGACGTCGTCGGATGTCCTCATCCCGGCCTTCGTGGCGGCTTACACCGGCTCCTCGCCCGAGCGTCAGACGCTCAACCCGTTCCCCAACTTCTCCTCGGTGCTTCCCAACTGGCGCATCACCTACGACGGACTCATCAACATGGGCAATATGCGATCCACCTTCAAGTCGTTCACCCTCTCGCACGCCTATCAGTGCACCTATCAGGTGGGTTCTTACTCATCGTTCCTCAACTGGGTGAGCGCCGACGGCTCCTCCCTGGGCTTCACCCTCGACGAGCTCACAGGCCGCCCCATCCCGTCGTCGCCCTATAATATCTCTTCGGTGGCAATCACAGAGCGTTTCGCACCGCTGATCGGTGTCAACGCCACGCTCAACAACAATCTGCAGTTCAACGCCGAGTATAAAGACCAGCGCACCCTCACCCTCAACTCCGCGGCTGGCCAGGTTGTCGAGGCCACCACGCGCGGCATCACCGCCGGCGTCGGCTATAAGATTGTGGGCTTCAACACCGTGCTGCGCATGCGCTCATCGCAGCAGGGCATCAGCAACGACCTCACCGTCAACGCCGACTTCAGCCTGCAGAACACCCAGGCCCTCATCCGCCGCATCGAGGGCAACTACACCCAGCCCACCTCCGGCACGCGCACCCTCGGTATCAACGTCACCGCCAGCTACATCATGTCGCGCCGCCTCACCCTCGCCGCCTACTTCGAGCACCAGGTCAATACCCCGCTGGTCACCAACGCCTCGTACCCCACCTCCAACACCTCCTACGGCGTCTCTCTCAACCTCTCCCTCTCCAGGTAATAAGAAGCCGTGGCAGAGTCAGTCCGGTCGGCCGAGAAACGACATCGACGCCGTCCGCAATCCCCCTATTGTAGGGCCGCAAATTTGTTGCGACCGCCGCAATGGATAACGTAAACAAAATCTGCGAATAGTAG
>CAZSHV010000065.1:0-11473 GCA_964606815.1 uncultured Bacteroides sp.
TTCCAGGTGGTGCCGGTGCGGTGGTGGGGTGTCTTGATGATGCGATACATGATGGGATCGCGGAAGTGCATATTGGGGCTGGCCATATCGATCTTTGCGCGGAGCACGCGCGAACCCTCCTCAAACTCGCCAGCGTTCATGCGCTCGAACAGGTCGAGGTTCTCCTCCGGCGTGCGGCTGCGGAAGGGGCTCTCGGTGCCCGGAGTGGTGGGCGTGCCCTTCTGCGCTGCGATCTGCTCGGAGGTCTGGTCGTCGACGTAGGCTTTGCCCTCCTTGATCATGCGCACGGCCAGGTCGTAGAGCTGGGGGAAATAGTCGGAAGCATAGTACTCGCGGTCGCCCCAGTCGAAGCCGAGCCAGTGAATATCCTCACGGATGGAGTCGACGTATTCCACATCCTCCTTCACGGGGTTGGTGTCATCGAAGCGGAGGTTGCACGTGCCGCCGAAGCGAGCAGCGACGCCGAAGTCCATGCAAATAGCCTTGGCGTGGCCGATGTGGAGGTAGCCGTTAGGCTCAGGCGGGAAGCGGGTACTGAGGCGTCCGCCGTTCTTGCCTGCCTGGAGGTCGTTGTACACGATCTCCTCTACGAAATTCATCTGTTTCTTCTCTTCAGGAGCTTCTGGAGTAGACATATGCTGAAAAATTTATAGATAAACACGATTTTTGTGGCCCTGTAGCCACTGCTGGCGCAGCTTTGAAGCCACTGCCCGCTGAAAGCGCGAATTTAGCAATTATTCTGCCAATTCCCAAAAGAATTCATAATAAACAATCAAAAAGGAAAGAAGAGCGGAAGCAGGAAAACCATTATCACGCCTAATATCAACTGGAGCGGCACACCCACCTTGATATAGTCCATGAACTTGTATTGCCCGGCCGACATCACCAGCGCATTCGGGGGTGTGGAGAACGGCGATGCGAAGCAGAGGCTCGCGCCGAAAGTCACGGCAAAAAGGAAGGGCAGCGGACTCACGCCGAAGGCTGTGGCGCTTTCCAGGGCTATGGGGGCCATAAGCACAGCTGTGGCTGTGTTGCTGATGAATAGCGTCATCAGCGATGTCGTGAAATACACACCCGCCAGAAGCATAAGCGGGCCTGCAGAACCTAAGGTTGACACAAGCGAGCCGGACATCATCTCTGACACGCCCGTCTTCTCCAATGCGAACGACATCGGCATCATTGCCGCGATCAAGACTATGCTCTCCCAGTTGATAGTCTTATATGCATCGTCTACACTGCGGAAGCATCCTGTGAGAATCATAAGGACGGCGGCTGTAAGCACGCACACCACGGCCGGCATCAGATTCAGCACCAGGGCTGCTACCATGGCTACCATGATGATTCCGGCGATTGGAGCTTTATAGTCAAGCGTTACTTTCGCAGCCTCTGTCTGGGGCTGCCCTAGCACCACCCAAAGCTTGCTCTCGTTGGTCAGCTTTTCAATCGTCGCCCAGGAGCCCTGCACAAGCAGCACATCGTTCTGCCTAATCTCAATTTCGCCCAAGCCGTTAGTTATGATGCGGTTGTTGCGACGGATACCAATCACGTTCACTCCGTAATTCGCACGGAAGCCTATGTCCGCCACGGTGCGATTCAGGATAGCAGAGTTGGGCATTGGCACGATCTCCGCAATGCCCACGTCGTAGAACTGGAGACCCTGCTCGTCGCTATAATCAATTATAAGACGATATTTATCAGCAAAGCGGCTCACACTGTCGCGGTCGCCTCGGAGATAGAGCGTCTCGCCTGCAGAGAATGGTGTAGAGGGGTCGGCTGCGTGCTGTTTGACGTTCTTAATGAATCGACCTGGCTTGTCGCCTTTTCTCACTTCAAGCACATCGATGTTGTATTCCCCGCGGAGATTTATCGACTGAAGCGTCATGCCCACAAGCGGACTGGAATGCGGTATCGTCACGCGGTAAAGCTGAGTTTCTAGCCCGTATTCCTTGACAAGGTCGGCGATGCTTTTCTGGTCGACATTATCCGCACTATCTCCTTCGCCTTTGCGAGATAGAAACCACTTGCTCAAGGAAATCAACAAAGCCGTGCCAATGAGCAGACACACCACACCGGCGGGAAAAAACGAGAAGAAGCCCAGCGGCTGCTGGCCAGCCTCCTCCCACACCTCGGCGATCACCAGGTTCGGAGGTGTGCCGATCAGAGTCATCATTCCTCCAAGACTGCTGGCAAAGGCAAGCGGCATTAGAAAGCGCGAAGGCTTCATGCCTGCACCTGCGGTCATACTGACAACGATAGGAAGCATCAAGGCCACCGTGCCCGTATTACTTACGAAAGCTCCGATGAAAGCCGTGCCGGCAATTACGAGCAGGAAGAGCCGCAGTTCGCTTTTGCCACCGAGCTTCAGCAGCCTTGCGCCTATCACCTTGGCCAGACCGGTTTTGAAGATAGCACCGCCTACCACGAAGAGTCCCACCATCATTATGACTATAGGATTGGAAAATCCCGAAAGAGCCTCCGTGGTGGTGATGATACCGCTTAGCACTAAAATCAAGAGGGCGATAAGAGCCACGATGTCGGCCCTTATTCTGCCCCACACGAATCCTGCTGCAGCGAGCAGGAGAGTTATGATGGTAATAGTCATATAGTTTATGCTGGGAAAAGGGCGCAGAAGCCCTGCTTATTAAACTGATAATACATCTCCACGCGCTCTGGCGTGTCGTTCTCAAGCAGCAGTAGCAGCTCCTTCGTGAATTCAAGTGACGCCGAGCCATTGGCAGTCACAATACCACAGTCGGATACAGCCTGCTGGTGCAAGTATCCGTCTGAATTGGCGTAGGCCTCCCCACCCCACAGCTTGAGCTGATCAAGGCCGTTGCCGGTGTGTTTCACTTCGTTCAGGAATCCGCATTTGGCCAAAAACGAAGCAGCGTTGCATATCGCTCCGACAATTCGGCCACGGGCCAATGCCATTTTCACAATTGGAGCAACATTGTTAGCTTCAGGCGTCAGCCAACCGTAGCCGCCAATTAGCACCAGCGCGGCAAAGTCATCAGGTATACTGTCAAATGAATAATCTGGAAGGACCCGAAAGCCACCAATCGCAGCCACAGGATCCAATGTTGGAGCGACAATCTTATTGACATATTTGGGATTAGGCTTAAGTTGAGATTCATCACTGCTTACGGCCTCCATAAGAAAAACCATCTCATGCGCGGCAAAATCAGGTAGCACCACATACAAAATCTCTTTACACATATCAGGTCTAAAATTAGCGATACAATTCTTCTCCTATATATTGCAATGGAGCGAAAACAATGCGCAAATTTACGAAAATTTCCAATATTTCAGGGTACTCACCTTGCGCCTCAAAATTTTTGCACCAGTCTTGTAGGATTTGTCAACTGTATTTTGCTCATTTTCTTTTGCCTCCAAACAGTGATATAGGTACTCACAGTAGTCATCTTTGGTCTCAGACATGGCCTCCTTGATACAGATAACAGTGCCTACCAAAGGCATCGTTGCCATGGGCACTTAAACTTTTTCATATCTCCGAAGTCCAAGCAGAAAAGTCTCATATGAAACACGTTCTTCTCTTTTTTTCGCTCCTTTGCGCTTTTGCGGTAGCCAATGCACAATATTATTATCCCTACGACAGCAGCAATTTCTATTTTGATGATGCTCCTAGCCTTATTATACAGAAAGATAAGATAATGGGGTGGTATGTTTCTAATCTTGACGGCCAAAGAATCAGCGATTATTATCAGGAAATTCGTCCTTTCAGTCAAGGTGCCTCGGCTGTAAAGGATAAAATCATGGGATGGTGCTTCATTAATCTTTCTGGCAAAAGATTTACAGACTACTATACAGAGGCTGATGATTTCCACGAGGGCTATGCACTTGTGAAAGACAAAGTCATGGGCTGGACATTTATCAATGGACAAGGAAAACGACTTGTGGCTGACTATTTTGATGAAGCATATCCATTCCATCATGGTGTAGCTCTCGTTAAAGACAAGGTAATGGGCTGGTATCTTCTAAATACTGCTGGCAAAAGAATCACAGACTACCATAAAACGCCATGGGATTTCAAGCCAGCTAATCCGCCTCGTCGCCCATGGTAAGCGTATACGAAGGTAATTAGAGTCTCTATTCATCCAAAGGTTGGGCGTAGCTCATCCTTTGGATGAATAGTTACCATTTAGAGCGTGTCCCCTAAAATCTGTTGACGCTGAGTTCGCAAATCAAGGATAGCTTTTGGAGGCGAAGATAGGGAGCAGTGTTGTGGCATTGGTACTTAGCGATAGCTTTATAAGCGCCAAGAGGTGCGAAACAACGATTATCAATATGTTGAATAATCCCCGCATCCCCTTCAGTCCCAGCTCCAGCCTCGGGGGCGCGCTCTGCGCCGGCGGCAGGGGGTGGGCTGTCTCATATCTTCCGGGTTTACTGTTTCGCCTGCAAAGATACTCATCCATCTCTGAACTGCGCTCATCACGACACCGGTTATTTCGCGATTTCGCGGATCGACAGCCCTTCGCCGCGGAGTTTGATCACAGCCTTGAAGTGTTGTCTGGTAGGTTTTAGTCTCATAAAACTTCTTGTTTATAAGTCAACTTTTTCCAGGGCAAGGCACTTACCGACTTGAATATCTGGTGTTTAGCCTCTGCTCATTGCCCACTGCTCACCCTACCCACCATTTTTCTTCCTTTTTGGCTGCGTTCAGACTTGCATCAGGTCGCGGAGGATGGTGTCGGACAGTAGCCAATGGTGCTCGGGGATAATGAGTCGGGAGCCTTCGATAATGAGATTGCCTCTGCGAAGGTGGGGCTGCGCGTCTCGCTCCAGGAGGATTCTGCGCTGCGGCGGGACGCCCTCAAGGTCAAGGCCGCGGCTGGTGCGCAGGGCTGTGATAAGCTTGTCGTTGAAGCGGTTGTCGTCGTCTTCCTCGTCTTCAACATAAACCGTGGCTCCATGCTCTATTGCCTGCAGATATTCGTTGATGGACGGTGGGTTAATGCGCCGGATAGTGCCGTCGAAGCTGTGGGCTGACGGGCCGAGGCCGAGATATGGCGTGCCGTCCCAATAGGCGGAGTTATGCCGGGCCTCGCGCCCTGGCAAAGCGAAGTTGGAAATCTCATAATGCGCGTACCCCGCCTCGCGAAGCTCAGAGCATAGAGCTAAATACATTTCCTCGATAAGCTCGTCAGAGGCTTGCTGCAGCTTTCCGGCATGGAGGAGAGCCGTGAGGCGCGTGCCGGGCTCGTAGGTGAGCGTGTAGGCTGAAATATGGTCGGGGCGAAGCTCAATCATCTTTTTCAGCGACGCTCGCCAGCTCTGCAGGGTCTGGCCCGGAAGTCCGTAGATGAGGTCGAGGCTGAGGTTGGTGATAGCCGCGGAGCGCAGGTCTGCCACAGCCTGTATGGTTTGCCGGGCGGTATGGCGGCGCCCCACGGCTTTCAGCTCTGCGTCAATGAAGCTCTGAGCGCCCATGCTAACACGGTTTACACCCATGCTGCGCCAAGCCTCGGCGCGGGCAACGGAGACGTCGTCGGGATTAGCTTCCATGGTAAATTCGCCCGCGGGTGCGGGGAGAGCCTCCGCGATGCATCTCAGATGTTCATCCGCGAGGGCTGAGGGAGTGCCACCGCCGAGGTAAAGCGTGGAGGGGAGCCCCTCTATCTCGCCCAAGCGTATGTCCCACTCCGCGCCAATGGCCCGGGCCACGCGGGAAGCGTACTCCTCGGTGCCAGGGGTGGAATAGAAGTCGCAGTAGGCGCATTTGCTGCGGCAAAAGGGTATGTGAACGTAGATACCAGACATAACTACTTATTGCCGTAGTCTTTCTTACGCCGCGAGCACATATCTATGAAGGGGCAGTATTTGCATTCTTCCCAATTGTCGGTGGGGCGGAAAGGCACCTCTGGGTGGAAAATCTCCTGAATCAACGCTTCAAGGCCTTCGCGGAACTCTGGATAGTCGCGATAGTCCACGACTGGCTTCCTTCCTATGCTCATGTCGGGCAGGCCTTTGGTGGCGAACTCCAGCATGCGGTAAATCTTGGGCTGAATTCGCACGTCGGCGTGCTGGATGTCATGGTAGGCGTGGCAGTATGTGAAGAGCTGCATCATAGCGCCCTTATCAGGGTTAGTGAGCAGACTCTCGATGTCATTAGCCGATAATGCGTCTTTGCCCGTCTTGTAGTCGATGAAGCGGAGCGAGCCGTCGGAGTCGATAACATCGATGCGGTCGATGCTCATCTTGAAGTTCAAGCTCAGGCCGCCGATCTGCCACGTGTGCTTATCTCTCTCTCCCACCTCGGCTTTTTTGAAGGTGAAGGGCGGCAGCTTGCGCTCGGCCTCGAGCATGGTGCGGATGTATTTGGCCAGAATCTTCGAGAGCGCCTGTCCCTCGCCGGGCATGTTGGTGTAGGGATGGGTGTACCGTTTGTTATAGCTTATCTCGTTGAGGGCCTGCTTGCCAAGCATCTCGATGTCCTTGCGCAGCAGTATGTCGATGGTTTCGGCATCGATGATGGTGTCCTCCGGGTATAGCCACTGGGCCACGCGGTGGAGAGCGGAGCCGAAAGAAGCCGCGTCGATGTATTCGCGCACCTTAACCTCGTCGCGCATGCCGCGCACATACTTCAAGTAGAAGCTCAAGGGGCACTTGATATACGTCTTCAGGGCCGAGGCAGAGAGGTAGAGCTTATCGGCCTCCGGGGTGTCGGAAAGAAAGCGGCGGAGCTTTATTAGGGCCTCGCCTTCCTTGGCCACCTCCAGCTTTCGCTCATCGTCGGGGCGCGAGTCTAGCTCTGCCAGACGCACTGCCACACGGGCCGGAGAAGGCAGGAAGATGAGTTGGTAGAGATAGCGCGACATTCCGCCCGTCAGTCCCTGGCGGCTGTCGTATAGCAGCCTTGCTCGCCGTGCTCTGCCCAGCAGGCGGAACACTTGGTAGGACGTGGCGCTTTCATCGTGCTCGAGGGTGGGCAGCCCGTAGCCGGAGCGCAGGGCTTCGGGAATGAAAGTGGGGCGCGTGCTTCGGCGCGGCACCACGCTGTCGTTCATGGACAGAATCACAATGTTCTCGAAGTCAAGGCAACGCGTGTCCTTCAGGCCCATCACCTGCAGACCTTCGAGCGGCTTGCCGGAGAACTCGCCCTGCAGACGCATCAGCGTGCGCTCCAGAGAGAAGAATAGGGTGCGGCCCTCCATGGCCACGTTGTACTGGGCCATGTAGCCGCAAAGCTCCTCCACAGCAGCGCCAAAGGCTTTGACGAGGCTACTTTCGAACGTGCCCTCCTTCGTGCCGCTCTTTGGCTTGATGGCCGAGCCGAGCGCGCTGGCCAGCCGGCGACAGAGGCGTATGGCCGCCTGGACGCTATCATCATCGAGTTCTTCGAACAGGAACGCCAACTTCGGAAACTTCTCGCGCAGTTCGGAGGCAGGCACGTTGTAGAGCTTGTTCTCCAACAGCATTCGGCGCATGCCCACAGCTTGATTGGGGGCTATGGCCATCACGTAGGGGTGCGAGAGCAGCGACAGGATGTCGTTGTTGAAGAAGGAGCCTGGGCGACGGCCCGTGCGCAGGTGCATTGCGAAGACGCCGGAGAGCAACGAGGCCAGGGCCGTGGAGCCGTAGCTGAGGCCGAGGGTGACGTTGACGTTCTCGATCTGCGGGGGCAAGGAGTGCAGCATGGGCATGAGCAGCGACTGGTCAGGCACCACCACAGCGGTGCGTTCCCATTGCCCGGGCTTAATGGCAGGCTGCTGCCCCTCTTCGGCATGAGTCCACTGCTGCAATATTGACGCGGCCACCTTCACCTGCGCTTCGTTTGACGGCACGGAGATAATCTCCACCTCCGGCTGCCATTCGAGCGCTGGGAGTTCGAAATCGTCGGGGGCCGGGAACTGGAGCGCCAGCGAGAGGATGAACTTGGAGGCTTTGTTGTGAATATCCTCCATGCCCTCGGCCTGGGCGAGGAAGGGCGACGCGGTGTCCCAGAAGAACTCGGCCACGCCTAAATCGCGCAGACGCTTGAGCATCAGCACGCGCGAGGTAGACAGTATGTTGAAGCCGATGAAGGCGAAGCGCTGCCCTCTGAAATCCTCCGCGCCCATGGAGCGGATCTTCTCGCAAGCCAGGCGCGACTGTCGGCCGGAGGTGGCCTGCGGAATGTCACGGCGCGCCAGGGCTGCATGAAACTCGTTATACAGCTCCTCGAAGGTGCCCCAGATATTCAGAAACTTCTCTTTCACCTTATCCTCGCCACCCTCTGGCGCGAAGTGAGCCCAGAACCGCTCGCAATCCTGATAGATAAAGGAGCCCTGCAGACGCTCTGCCACCTCGCGCTGCGGCTCGGTGAGATAGTTGGACCTGATCTCGCGCAGCCCGCGGAGGTTGGCGTAGAGCTTGGAGGCATCGGCCATATAGGCATCCACGTCGTTGAAATCGTTGAGGATAATCTGCCCCCAGAACACGAAGGAGTCGAACGTAAGCATGTCGTCGATCCTTCCTCGCCGTGTCATCACCCGTCTGTAGCAATCATAAAGCACGAAAAGCTGCTCAACAGGCGCGGCCAGCGCGGTACCCTGCGAGTGCATGTGCGTGAAGTAGCTTATATCCACCACCTTTGGCATGAAGCCCACGCCGCGGATGCGATCCTTGAGATATTTCTTCATAAACATGGCCGCGCGCTTGTTGGGGAGCACCATGGTGAGCCCGGCGCAGTTGGAGCCGGGACGAGTGTAATAGTCGGCCACGGCGCAAAGGAATCGTGTTTCTGGCATAGCAGGGGGTGATTGGTCTATTAAATGTCTAATAATAATGTGCAAAGTTATGCGATTTATGCTGCCGCGGGGGCTGAAGTCGCGTTAAAGAATGATAATGAAAGCGAAAACGGGAAAAAATTCTTACCTTCGCGCAAAACATTGATACGTATGTCAAGAAAACGCAAAGAGCTCCCCACGCTGGAGCATTTCGAGATAACCGACGTGGCAGCCGAGGGCAACGCCCTGGGCCGCTGGGGAGAAATGGTGGTTTTTATCCCCTACGGAGCGCCCGGCGATGTGGCCACCGTGAAGCTCACACGCAAAAAACACTCCTACGCCGAGGGTCGCATCGAGTGCCTGGAGCAGCCTTCACCTGCCCGAGAGGAGCCCCGCTGCGAGCATTTCGGCACGTGCGGCGGCTGCCGCTGGCAGCATCTGCCCTACGATATGCAGCTGCGATTCAAGCGCCAGCAAGTGGTGGACGCTCTGGACCGCATAGGCCATGTGGAGCACCCCGAGGTGGCCCCCACCCTGGGCTCCGATAATATATATGAGTACCGCAACAAGATGGAGTACACCTTCAGCAACCGCTGCTGGCTCACTCCGCAGCAGATGGCCTCCGGCGAGGAGTTCCCGGATCGCAATGCCGCCGGATTCCACATCTCCGGAGCTTTCGACAAGGTGCTCGACATCAACCGCTGCCACTTGCAGGACGCCCTCGGCAACCGCCTTCGTCTCTTCATCAAAGCCCTGGGCAAGGAGCGCGGCTACACCTTCTATGACCTCAAAGCCAACACCGGACTGCTGCGCACCCTCATGATCCGCATTGCCTCCACGGGGCAAACCATGGCCGTGATGGCCTTCGGCGAGGACAACCCCGAAGCCATCGAGGATGTGATGAGCGCGGTTGCAAGGGAGTTCCCCGAACTCACGTCTTTGATGTATGTGGTGAATCTGAAAGTCAACGACACCCTGGCCGACCAGGACATCAAGCTCTACCGAGGCGAGCCGTTCATCGTGGAGGAGATGGAGGTTCTGCGCTTCCGCGTGGGGCCTAAGTCGTTCTATCAGACCAACTCCAAGCAGGCCCTGAAGCTCTACACCGTGGCTCGCGATTTCGCCGAGCTCACTGGCTCCGAGCTGGTGTTCGACCTATACACAGGCACTGGCACCATTGCAAATTTCGTGAGCCGACAGGCACGGAAAGTGATCGGCATAGAATATGTGCCGGAGGCTATCGAGGATGCCAAGGTCAACTCTCAGGTCAACGGCATTGACAACACCGAATTCTTTGCCGGAGATATGAAGGACGTGCTCAACGACGACTTCATCGACGCCCACGGCCGCCCCGATGTGATGATTGTGGACCCGCCCCGTGCCGGCATGCACACCGATGTGGTGCAGGTAATAAAGCGCGCCGCTCCCCGCCGTATCGTTTACGTGAGCTGCAATCCTGCCACACAGGCCCGCGACCTAGCTCTGCTCGCGCCCATGTACACCATCGACGCCGTACAGCCCGTGGACATGTTCCCGCACACCCACCATGTGGAGAACGTGGTAAAGCTCACGCTCCGCCCGCAGGAATAGCCTGTGGCCCCCGGGGCTGTTCAGCCTTTTTTAGCGCTTAGGGCCGTGTTGTAGAAAGCCGGATTGCCCGTCACTTCCTCGCCGGCCCATGGCGGAAGCTGCACTTCGACATCTTCGCTCGGCAGCTCCACCTCGGCCACCACAAGGCCGCTGAGCGACCCCTGGAACACGTCAACCTCCCACATGCGGCCTCCGAAGGGCACCAGATAGCGCACCTTCTCGATCAGAGCCTCCGTGCAGAGCTTCATCATCTCTTGTGCATCGGATAGCGGCACCTGATATTCCCACTCCTGGCGGGTGGCCCCGAGGTTGCGGCTCTTAACGGTGATGTAGGCGTCGGAGTCCTGAATGCGGACGCGCACTGTGGGCTTGCGCGACAGGTAGCCCTGGCATATGTGCTTGCAGCCTACGGCCGTCTGCATGAAATCTGTGCCACTGACGAGGAATTTCCTCTCTATCTCTTTTCCCATTATTCGTAGTTACATTTTCCCGCAAAGATAATAAGTAATTTTGAAAATTCGGCACTTCGGCATATTATTCCTCTTCTTTTCTATCCTCGCGACCCTTCAGCTGCAAGCCCAGAAAAGCGAATACTATATCAGCGGAATGGTGCGCGACTCCGTCACCCTTGAGCCGCTGCCATACGCCTCAGTCACACTCACCGACGGCCGCGCAGGCACGCTCACCGACAGCCGCGGCATCTTCGGCCTCACTGCCCCGGTGACGGCCACTGGCCTGCAAGTGACTTGCTTGGGCTACGAACGCAAGACCGTGCCGGTGGCAAAAGGGAGCACTAACCTCTACGATATCCTCATGGCCCCCGCCACGGAGGAGCTGCGCGAGGTGGTGGTGCGCAAAAAGAAGTACAGCAAGAAGAACAATCCCGCCGTGGACTTCGCACGCCGCCTGCGCCATAGCCGCGACGCCAACGACCCGCGCCGCAGACCGCTTTACACCTACGACTACGACCAGCACATCACCCTGGCCCTTAACGACTTCCAGAAGCGCGACGAGAGCTCGCGGTTGTTCAAGCGTTTCCCGTTCCTATGGGACTACGTAGACACCTCCGAAATCTCCGGCAAGCCCATACTGCGACTCGCGTCGCACGACAAAGCCGCCCATGTCACCTACACCCACGGCTCGCGCACAGAGAA
>CAZSHV010000065.1:11573-13784 GCA_964606815.1 uncultured Bacteroides sp.
AGCCCCCTATCGCCCATCGCGCCAGACTTCTACCGCTTTTACCTTACAGACACCGTGGAAGTCAACAGCGAGCGGTGCATAGTGCTATCGTTCTACCCCCGCAATAGCTCAGCGTTCGGCTTCATCGGCCAGGTATACGTGCCTCTCGACGTGGAGAGCATGCCCATTCGCCGCGTGACCATGCGCACCCCGCACGACATCAACCTCAACTTCATCGAGAGCCTGCGCATACACCAGGACTTCGCCACCGCCCCCGACGGCTCCTCGCTCAAGCTCAGCGACGATATCACCATCGAGGGCAAGGTGGCACCCGGCACGCCCGGCATCTACTGCCGACGCCACGCCGTGTACAAAGACCATGCTTTTGACTCTGTGCCTGTACTCTCTGCGGAGGCTGCTGCCCGTCAAGACTCTCTGCCGTCTCGCTCTGAATCACGCACCACCGCCGAGCTGATGACACGCCTGCGCCAGGTGCCCCTTTACTACTGGGGCGAGAAAATAGTCAGCGCACTGGTAAAGGGGTATGTGCCTACGGGCCGAGACAGCAAGTTCGACGTAGGCCCCCTCAACACCATGGTGAGCCACAACAGCTACGAGGGCTGGCGATTCCGCTTGGGAGGAATGACCACAGCTAATCTCTCTCCCCATTTCTTCGCCCGCGGATACGCCGCCTACGGCACCTCCGACCACCGCTTTAAATACAGCGCCGAGGTCGAGTGGGCATTCAACCGCAAGGACTACCATAGCCGCGAGTTTCCCATCCGCTCAGTGCGCCTGACGCACAGCTACGACATCGACCACATAGGCCAACACTACCTCTTCACCAATTCCGACAACTTCTTCCTATCCCTGCGCCGTCTGCCAGACCCGCACGTGGCCTACCGACGTTTCACCGAGCTGCGCTTCACATGGGAGTGGGAGAACAACTTCTCCGTGATGCTCGCTGCAAGTAGCCGCCGCCTCGCGCCAACCCCCGACTTGCCTTTCATCGACGGCAACGGCCGCATCTACCATCACCTCAACACCAACGGCCTGACCGTGGAGCTGCGTTACGCCCCCGGCGAGAAGTTCTATCAGACAAAGAGCTACCGCATACCCATCAACCTCGACGCCCCGGTGGTCACCCTCACCCACACCTTCGCTCCTCGTGGCGCGCTGTCCAACTCCTTCGGCTCTAACCGCACAGAACTTGCGCTGCAAAAGCGCTTCTGGCTGTCGGCATTCGGATACACCGACATCGTGGTGCGCGGCGGCCATGTGTGGGACCGCACCACCTTCACCGACCTGCTCACCCCCAACGCGAACCTGTCCTACACCATTCAGCCAGAGTCGTTCGCGCTGATGAACCCCATGGAATTCATCACCGACACCTACGCCGAGATGTTCTTTACCTACTGGGCCAACGGCGCACTGCTCAACTATATACCCCTGGTTAAGAAGCTGAAACTGCGCGAGGTGGTGGGTGCCAACGTTTTCTGGGGCTCGCTTAGCAACCGCAACTCCCCTGCCCTGCATCCTGATCTGCTGCAGCTGCCAGCTGGCACTGGCACGGCCGACGCAAGCCATACGCCCTACGTGGAGCTCTCGGCAGGCCTGGACAACATATTCCGCTGCCTGCGTGTTGACTACGTCTGGCGTATCACCCACCGCCATCCCGCCTACGAAATCGACCGCGGAGGCCTCCGCATAGCCTTCCATATGACTTTTTAGAGCCTGTCCCATAAAATATGTTAACGCTGAGGTCGCATATCTCGGAGGGATTTTGGAGGCGGCGTGAGGGAGCAATGCCGTCGCATTGTGACCGAGCGGCGGCTTCGAAAGCGCCCGAGAGATGCGAGGCGGAGGTAATATCCGTTCCTCCGGCGCGTTAATGATATGTGAAACGTAACTCATTACTTAACCCGAAGCAAAAGCGCTGGCTCTCCTCATTCAGCGCTCGAATGAACATTAAGCTGAACATTAGGCAATTAGAAGGAATAATCTATATCTTGAAGACCGGATGTCAATGGCGGTTGCTGCACGATTGCTTTGGCAAGTGGAAAAGCGTCTATCATTGTTTCCGAAGAATCAGCGAATCTCCTTGGTTTGACAAAATGCTGAAGAAGCTGCTCCTACGCAGGCGGGACCGCTCTCACGCGCATGAACGCAGAAATCCAACGACGGCGATTATCGACAGCCAGAGCGTCAGGAGCGGATTGCCTCAATCGCAGA
>CAZSHV010000066.1:0-3465 GCA_964606815.1 uncultured Bacteroides sp.
TCTGTAGAAATTGATATTTCATCTGGTTAACGAAGCTGAGAAGTCTTTCATGGCAGGTCATGGAATACATTGCCCAGAAGGGCTATCACCTGGGCAACCTGATGAATGCCTTCCGCCTCACCGTGGTGGGCGAGTGCAAGGGCCCGCACATGTTTGACATCGCTCGCCTCATCGGCAAGGACGAAATCAATCGTCGCGTCGAGGCCGGCATCGACGCCATTAAGCTCTGATAGGCAGATGGATGTGCTGTATACAGCCGCTATCGGGCTGTACGCCGGTGCTGCGCGCATAGCCTCACTGCGCTCCGACAAGGTGCGCAGGATGATTCGCGGCCAGAAGCAGACCGTCGACACCCTGCGCCGCCAGGCTCCCCCCGACGGCTACGACCTGTGGGTGCACGCCGCCTCGCTCGGCGAGTTTGAGCAGGCGCGCCCGCTCATCGAGCGCCTTAAGCGCGAGCGACCCGCGATGTCGATCCTGCTGTCATTCTTCTCCCCCTCGGGCTATGAAGTGCGCAAGGACTATCCCATGGTCGACACCGTTGTCTACCTGCCATTCGACACGCCGGGCCGCGTAAAGGCATTCCTTGACGCTGCCCGCCCAAAAATGGCCATTTTCGTCAAATACGAATTCTGGGGCAACTTCCTGGGGCAGCTCCACAGCCGCGGCATACCCACATACATCATCGACGCCATTTTCCGCCCGGGCCAGATCTTCTTCAAGCCTTGGGGCGGCCCGATGCGGGGCATCCTGCATAAGTTCACCCACATTTTCGTGCAGGATGAAGCCAGCCGCAAGCTGTTGGCCTCTATAGGTATAGACAACGTCACCGTTGCCGGCGACACCCGCTTTGACCGTGTCACTGATGTGATGCGCAGCACAGTCGAGTTCCCACTGATCGAGCAGTGGAAGGGCGACCGCCCGATGCTCATCGCCGGCAGCTCATGGGGGCCTGACGAGGCTTTCTACATACCATACATCAACTCGCATCCTGAGCTGCTCACGATCATCGCGCCCCATGAATTTGACGACCATCGCCTGGCCAAGATACGCGAGTCGCTCACCGCTCCAAGCATGCTCCTCTCTGAGGCAGAGAAAGAAGGCCGCATCCCCCCCGAGGTGCGCACCGTCATCATCGACAGTTTCGGCAAGCTCTCAAGCCTCTACCGATACGGCGACATCGCCCTCATCGGCGGTGGCTTCGGCACCGGCATACACAACATCAACGAGGCCGCCGTCTACGGCATGCCCGTCATCTTTGGCCCCAAGCACTACAAATTCAAGGAGGCCGCCGACCTCATCGCATGCGGCGGCGGATATGAATACGCCGATGCCGCATCGCTCGCAGCCATCCTCGACCGCTTCACCTCTGACCCCGCCGCCCTCAAGCGCGCCGGTGACGCAGCCGCAGCCTACATCAAAAAAAGCCTCGGCACCACCGACCTCATCTACTCCCGCCTCTTCTGATCCGCTTGGTTGCACCCCATTTGGCGCCCTCGCATCGACGATGGCGCCTGTTTTGGCATGCTCGCGCCATGGCCGGCGCGCCTCTTTGAGGCGTGATGGCCTTTAAAATCATCAAAATGTGGGGTGGGGGTTTGGGAATTTGGCGGAAATTCGCTATATTTGCGGATTATTACCGCATAATTCACAACCGAAAGCTTTCTTAAGCCATTATCTATGATAAAAGCAGGAATCATCGGAGGCAGCAATCCGATGGCGGGCGAGCTGATACGCCTGCTCATCAACCATCCCGACGTCGAAATCATTTGGGTGGATTCTGCCCGATTCACCGGGCGCCTGGTCTCTGACGTGCACCACGGCCTTATGGGCGAGACGCAGCTGCGCATCACCCCCTCGAGCGCCAACCTCCTTTCTGACATCACCGTCCTTTTTGTTTTCCGCCATAAGGGGCAGACCCTCGAGTGGCTGGGCGAGCGCGAGCTTCCCGCTGACCTGCGCATTGTCGACCTGAGCGTGGATATGCGCGACCCCGCCAACGCCGAGGCTCACGGATTTGTTTACGGCCTGCCCGAGCTCAACCGCAAGGCTATGGTGCGCGGGGCAAAGAGGGCCGTGCTGCCGCATCCGGCAGCCAACATTGCCGAGCTCTCGCTGCTGCCCCTGGCCAAGGCCGGCGCCCTTGCTCAAAAGGTGGATGTGAGCGTGAGCCTGCCCCCCGTGTCTGAGGCTGTCGATGACGCAGCCGCCCTTGCCGACGAAATCGCGTCGGCCCTCAGGGTCCTGGCTCCCGCCTATGACGGCCGCATCAGCGTGAAGGCCGATATCCTGCCCCATGGCCGTGTCATGACATCGGTCGTCGAGATGGAGTCGGGCCTTGACATCGGCGAGATCATCATGATGTTTGAGGATTTCTATGACGACCACAATTTCACGATCGTCGCTCAGGGCGAGCCGTCGGCCAAGGAGGTCGAGGGCACCAACCGTTGCCTCATAAACATCGCCAAGGCAGCCGACAAGGTGACCATCACAGCGATGATGGATGCCATAATCAAGGGCGCCGCCGGCACAGCCGTGCATGACATGAACCTGCTGTTTGGTCTGCACGAGAAAGTCGGCCTGTCGCTCAAAGCCTCAGTGTTCTAAATATAAAAATCAGGCGTCGGCCCATGCCGCTTGCCACATACAAAGCCAATATCATGTCACAAGACCAAAATCAGAAGCAACTGCCCGCAGGCACCGTCATACACGACGGCCAGCGCGAATACGAAATAATCAAGGTGCTCGGCGAGGGCTCGTTTGGCATCACTTATCTTGCATGGAGTCGTGACAACTCGGCTCCCGGCCAGCCTCCGATGCAGGTGGCTGTCAAGGAATTTTTCATGCATGACATCAACGGACGCCAAAACGGCGTGGTCACCAGCAGCGTGACTGACGGCATGTATGACAAGTATATGCGCAAATTCAAAAATGAGGCCAGCGCCCTCAACCGCCTGCATCACGACAACATCGTGCGCGTGCACAATTGCTTTGAGGCAAACAACACCGTCTATTACGCGATGGAGTTTCTCAACGGCGGCAGCGTCGACGACTCCCTGGCCACAAACGGCCCCATGAGCCAGCAGCAGACTCTCAAGTTCGCCGCCCAGATTGCCTCGGCCCTGTCTTACCTGCACAGCTCAAATATGCTCCACCTCGACCTGAAGCCATCAAACATCATGCTGCGCGACGCCGACAACGTCGCCCTCATCGACTTTGGCCTGGCAAAGCAGTTTGATGAAAGCGGCAACCCCGAGTCGAGCACCACCATCGGCGGCGGCACTCCAGGATACGCCCCAATCGAGCAGCAGAATTCGGTCGAGCTCGCCAACTTCTACGGCGGCAAATCGTCGGTGCTCCCCGTCACAATGGATATCTACGCTTTCGGCGCGACGCTCTATAAGATGCTGGTCGGAAAGATGCCCCCCATGCCCGACGAAATCCTCGATAACGACGTCCTCCCGC
>CAZSHV010000066.1:3475-13629 GCA_964606815.1 uncultured Bacteroides sp.
AGCGCCAGGTGAGCCCCGACCTGATCCAGGTGCTCACAAAGGCCATGAAGCCCCGCAAGAAGGACCGCTATCAGTCAATCGCCGAGATGTACGCTGCAATCGAGCCAATGCTCCAGCCCGGCGAGCAAACCAAGATATGGACCGCTGATGACCTTAAGGCGCAGACTCCCCCCACCAGCGAGGCTCCACGCCCCGTCACTGCTTCGCCCTTTGACACCGGCCGCGACGCCGGCACCATCGTGGCCGGCCGCAAGCCGGCGGCTAACGGCGGCAACCCCTGGGAGAAGCCCGCTGCCCCAGCCGCAAATCCATGGGAGAAGCCGGCCGGTCAGCCAAACAGTCCTTTCGGAGCGACCGTCGCCGTTGAGAAAAAGAAGAAATCAAAAGAGCAAAAGCCCGCTGTCACCGCCGGGGCCAATAACGGCTCAAAAAAGGGATTGCTGATTGGCATTTGCGCCGCAGTGGTGATTGTCGGCGGTGTGCTCGCCGTCCTATTCATGGGCGACAAATCTGACGATGCCGTTGACAGCGAGGCCATTGCCGAGGTCACCGAGGTTGAGGCCCCGACCGAGACTGTGGCCCAGGACGTAGCCGAGGTCGTCGAGCAGCCTGTCGAGGAGGCCGACCAAGCCGCTGAGGACCAGGCCGCTACCGAGGCAGCCGCGACTGAGCAGACCGCGACTGAACAGGCCGCGACTGTCGAGCAGCCATCAAAGCCCGCTGCCCAGCCCGCTGTCGAGCAGCCTGCAGCGCCGGCTCCCAAGCCCCAGGATGCTCCCAAGCCCCAGGCCAAGACACGCAGCGTGCTCGGGGGCAAAGCCACATACGACCCCGCTGCCCGCACCATCACATTCTCGGCGCCATACAACATGCGCGTGGGCGACAACGCCATGAGCATCCCCGCCGGCGCCGTGCTTAAGAAGGTCGCCACTCATCCCAACGGCAATCTGCGCAGCTGCGTGCTGGTGGCAAATGGCCGCGAGGAGCGTCTCGACGGTCTCAACGTGGCCCTTTGACCTATAAATGAGATGATTGATTGAAATGAAGCGATTTGTGACAGCCATGGCCCTGTGCGTTGCTTTCTGTGCCCTCGCGGCCCAGAATCGATACGCCACGCAGCGCCTGCACGGCATGGCCATGGCTATGGGCCTTGACAGCCGCATCGCTTCGATGCCTGACGGCGACTTTCGCGACAGCGCAGCCTATGCGTCCCATCCCCTCCACGTGGTGGTTGACGATGGGCTTGTCATCCACATCGGCTGGAGCCTGCCCCCTGAGGCCCAGACCTCATGGGCCCATCGATTTGTCGAGCGCGCCGCTCTTGAGGCAGCCCTCTACCGAGCTGATGCCCTCCCGGTTGACTGGGATTGCCCTGACCAGGCCATGATCGTCGAAGGCTCGATCGATGACGTCATGAAGTCAGATCCAGCCAACATGGCCTATACATGCACCAACCTCAACGGACGCCAGTACCAGGCCGCCTGGTCGGCCCCTGACGGCAAATTGCTGTGCATGGTCGCTTTTCCGATCAATTATGAATTGCTCACGGGCGCAACGCTGCGCGAGATAGAGAATGCTCTATTCACCCGCCTGCGCGCTCTCGAGCCCAGCGCCATTCCCCTCGTCGGATACGGCTCGCCCTCAGTCAGGGAGGTCGACTCAAGCTACACAGCCGTCATCGGCCCCGACCGCCCGGGCAGCCTGCTCAAGAACATAATTTACATCAACGCCGACTCCACGCTGATATTCGACCCCCAGCTGCCAGTCGAGAGCCTGGCCAACGCCATGTCGTCGACTTTAGCGTCACAGAGCATAATGGCCGATGTCAAGATGCTGATGTACGGAGCCAGCGGACGCAGCCGCAGCCTCGAAATGCCCCTGTCGGCTCTGGTGGGCGAGTTCCTGGAGCAGGGATGCATACCATATTTCGGCCTCATGGAGGGCTCGGCTGACGGCGGCGAGATTTCCGGCGCCGTCAAGATGGTCAACAACGCCATGGGATATGTGCACCTTATGAAGGTCAAGGCCGACCCGGCCATCCTCTTTGGCCCCGAGCCCAGGGTCGAGGTCACTCTGGCCGCCTACGTTAACGATAAACCAACCCAAGAAACATTATATGAACAAACTGGCCATGAATAGAATCACCGGTATATTTTTGGCTTTCTGCCTGATGTTGGCTTGCGCCCCGGCGGGCGCAGCCCAGGATGTGGTGCGCTTCCGCCTGCTGCCCGGCACCGTCGGCACCGGCCCGTTGCGCAATGCGATCGAGTCTAACGCATCAGCCCTCATTGCCGCCATCAACAACGCATACAGCGCCCAAAGCCCGACAATCGACTATGCGGGCATCAAGATAACCGACTACGCAAAGACAAATCTTGATGACTTGTGGGAATACAAGCATGTGCAGATGACCGGAAAAACGCAGAACGGCAAGATTTTTATCGAGAATCCATGCCTGAAGATACCCGGCGGATATCAGATCAGCCCATTGCCATGCATCGTGTACAAGCTCGAGGGCGGTGTGCCTGAGGAGAGCGCCCTGGCATTCAATTTCGACTCATCGGGCACGATAATCGACGTCTCCATTACCCTGTCGACCGAGCAGCTCGGCCAGCTGATGAAGGCCGGACTGAGCGATGTCAAGGACGAATACGCCAAATCGATGATCGCATACTGGATGGGGCAACTCAAAAACGCTTACGAGGAGCGCGACATCGACTTCTTTAAAGATATGTTTAGCGATGACGCCGTGATTATCACCGGTGTGCGCAAGCCCCAGCGTGTCAGCACCGACGTCTCGGCCAGAATGACAAGCGACCAATATGTCTATTACAAAAAGACCAAGGAGGAATACATCCAGAATCTGCAGAACAACATATTCAAGAATTTCAACGTCATCAAGGTGACTTTTGAGGAGGAAGGGCAGCGCGTCAAGCAGAGCGTGAGCAAGCCCAGATACTACATCGTCGACGTCACCCAGCTCTGGAATGCCGCCAACACTAAGACCGGCCGCAAATACTCTGACAAAGGCCGCCTTTTCGTGCTATGGGACATGTCTGACCCCGAGAAGCCAACCATCCTGGCCCGCGTATGGCAGGCAAGCGACGACCCCAAGCGCTGGGACTTCATCGACTTTGACAACCTCGAATGACATTAGCGGTGCAAGTGGCCTGCGCCCCGCATCAATCCATTATCAACATTTCCCCCGCATCAAAATCAAACATTTACATGATATGAAAAAACTGCTTTTAACATTCGCGATGCTTTTCGGCTTCATCCTCAGTTACGCCGACGGTGAGCTCGAAGCCACAACCCCCGAGCTCCAACCCTCAGACATGTCATTCGTGCAGGAATTGCAAAAAGATGGCCGCCTCAGCGGTGGCACACTCATCAAGGTGCGTTCAGGCCTGAGCGACCTGCAATTCTACGGCTGGGTCATCAAGGCCGAGCAGCGTCGCCCCGGCGAGTACTGGGTATTTCTGGAGACTGCCGGCGGCAAGCTCCAGGTCGCTGCTGACGGATTCGCCCCCGTCGACATCGAGATCACCGATGACACCCCCGAGAAGGTTTACCTGGTGACCGTCAAGGGCGGCGCAGACCCCGAGGCCCCCACATTTGACTATGTGCACATCGACCTGCCCACAATCGGCGCCCAGTCTCATCCCGGCTTTGACATGGCCCTGGTCAAGAGCGGCCGCTTCATGATGGGCGCCCAGGACGATGACAAGTCGGCCGACGGCGACGAGAAGCCCGCCCACCGTGTGCTGATATCTCATGACTACTACATCGGCGAGACCGAGGTGACACAGTCGCTCTGGGAGTTTGTCATGGGCAACAACCCCTCGACCATCAAAGACAAGAGCATCGAGCTCCCCGTCGAGAACATCTCATGGGAGGAAGCCCATGATTTCTGCAATATGCTCAGCCGTCTCACCGGCAAGAAATTCCGCCTCCCCACCGAGGCCGAGTGGGAATATGCTGCTCGCGGCGGCCACGCATCCAAAGGCTACAAGTACAGCGGCAGCAACGACCCCAAGGCAGTCGGCTGGCATGACGGCAACAGCAATATGCGCCCCCATGCAGTCAAGACCCTTGCGCCCAACGAGCTTGGCATCTACGACATGAGCGGCAACGTCTATGAGCTCTGCGAGGACTCGAAAGACAACTACAAAGTCAAGGGCGAGGCCCGCGATCCCCTCGTTGACAATGGCCCCAAGTCAGAGCGCACGCGCCGTGGCGGCTCGTGGGACGCTAAGGAGAGCAGCATGCGATGCACATTCCGTCGCCGCGTGCCCATTGACCGCATGGCTCTCCACCCCGGCGCCGGCGATACCGGCCTGCGCATCGTAATGGAGGTTACAGAGTGATATCACCGCAATAACGGATACTACCACTATGCGAAAGATTTTAATGCTGCTCATAGCGGCGATGTGCTTGACGGCAGCAAATGCCGCCGGACGCGTCAAATTCAAGAACGACGGCACCCTGCGCATCGTGCAGTTTACTGACCTGCACCTGATTCAGGGCAATAAGCAATATAAAGACATCCTCAACGGCATGCAGTCGGTGATCGACACCGAGAAGCCCGACCTGGTGATCTTCACCGGCGACCAGGTGTATTCCAACGGCGTGCGCGAGAGCATGAACGACATCATCGAGGTCATAAAGACGCGCAACATACCGTTTGCCGTAATCTTCGGCAACCATGACCACCAGTTTGACATGTCGCTCGACGACATTTACGACATGTGCCAGGCGGCTCCGCGCAGCCTCATGCCCAAGCGCACCGAGAGCGGAAAGTATGACTATGTCGTCGAGGTCGAGTCTGCATACAACCCCCGCACCAAGTATCTGCTTTACTGCATGGATACCCACGACCACAACCCCCTGGGCAAGGGATATGACTGGCTCAAGGTCGACCAGATCGACTGGTACAGGCAGCAGGGCGACGAGCATGCCGACAAGAACGGCCTGCTCCCCTCGATGCTTTTCATACACATTCCCCTGCAGGAATACGCCCTGGCCGTGCACGAGAAAAATGCCGACAAGGTCAAGCGGCCGATGCTCGGCACTAAAGGCGAGGGCATAGCCCACAGCACATTCAACTCGGGCATGTTCCTGACGATGCTCAACCGAGGCGATGTGAGGGCGGTGTTTGCCGGTCACGACCACGACAATGACTTCACCGTCGAGCTCCTCGGCATGCTCCTCGGCTATGGCCGCTGGGGCGGAATCAAAGAGCCCTACGGAAAGCTCGCCAACGGCGCCCGCGTCATCGAACTCAAGGAGCAGACGCCCGATGTCTTTGAGACATGGGTGAGGCTGGCCGACGGATCTGAAATCAACCGCCAGACATTCCACTATCGCAATATCCCCGACACCAAGGAGGCTCCCGACCTGATGAAGCAGCCCTATTGACCTGCTCAGGCCGACCTCGGCTGCCCCCTCGGCGATGTCGCTGTGCGGCGATATTCACCATAAGCGACGATCTGCATTGAGGCAGTTTGTGGCCGTCTGTGTCACAATCTGCCCTCTTGTCACCTCACATTCCAATTTTTTTGTGTAATTTTGCAAAAGTATTTTTCAAAATCAACCATACAATGAGCGCACCCGAACTCTCAGAGCAGGAAGCGATACGTCGCGCCAGTCTCGACAAAATACGCCAGATGGGCATTGAGCCCTATCCGGCAGCACTATATCCCGTTGACGCATACACAGCCGAAATCAAGGAAAATTTCAGCGATGAGCTCGCCCAGCCGCGCGAGGTCGTCATTGCCGGTCGCCTCATGAGCCGCCGCATAATGGGCAAGGCTTCATTTATCGAGCTGATGGACAATCATGGCCGCATTCAGGTCTATGTGCAGCGCGACGAGATCTGCCCCGGCGAGGATAAGGAACTTTACAACACCCTATTCAAGAAACTTCTCGATATCGGCGACTTCATCGGCATCAAAGGATACGTATTCCGCACCCAGACCGGCGAAATCACCGTCCATGCCCGTGAGCTTACGCTCCTGAGCAAGTCGCTGCGTCCGCTGCCCATCGTCAAGATCAAGGACGGTGTGGCCTACGATGCGTTTGAGGATCCTGAGATGCGCTATCGCATGCGTTATGTCGACCTGATCGTCAACTCGGGCGTCAAAGATATCTTTGTCAAGCGCACCAAGGTCTACAACTCAATGCGCGAATACTTCAACCAGGCCGGTTACATGGAGGTCGAGACCCCCATTCTCCAGTCAATCCCCGGCGGCGCATCGGCTCGTCCGTTCATCACCCACCACAACGCGCTCGACATACCCCTCTACCTGCGCATCGCCGACGAGCTCTACCTCAAGCGCCTGATCGTGGGCGGCTTCGAGGGCGTGTACGAGTTCTCGAAGAATTTCCGCAACGAGGGCATGGACCGCACGCACAACCCCGAGTTCACCTGCATGGAGATCTACGTCTCTTATAAGGACTACAACTGGATGATGGACTTCACCGAGCGCATGCTCGAGAAGATCTGCCTCGACGTCAACGGCACCACCACCGTGAAGGTTGGCGACAAGGAGATTTCGTTCAAGGCGCCGTTCCCCCGCGTGACCATGCACGACGCTATCCTCGAGCACACCGGCTTCGACATCGAAGGCAAGACCGAGGACGAGCTGCGCGCCGCCGCCCGCGAGATGGGCATCGAGGTGGACGACAGCATGGGCAAAGGCAAGCTCATCGACGAAATATTCGGCGAGACCTGCGAGGGCACCTACATCCAGCCCACTTTCATCATTGACTATCCCATCGAGATGTCGCCCCTGACCAAGCGCCACCGCTCCAACCCCCAGCTCACCGAGCGCTTCGAGCTCATGGTCAACGGCAAGGAGCTGGCCAACGCCTACTCCGAGCTCAACGACCCCATCGACCAGTATGAGCGCTTCGTGGAGCAGATGCGCCTGGGCGAGAAGGGAGACGACGAGGCAATGATCATCGACAAGGACTTCATCCGCGCCCTGGAGTACGGCATGCCCCCCACATCGGGCATGGGCATAGGCATGGACCGCCTCGTGATGCTCATGACGGGCCAGACCACCATCCAGGAGGTGCTGCTCTTCCCCCAGATGCGCCCCGAGAAGGTGGAACGCCGCGACAAGGCCGAGGCCTACGCGCCCCTGCGCGTGCCCGCCGAGTGGGTGCCCGCCCTGCAGAAGGCCGGAGCCGTCACCGTCGAGGCCCTCGCTGCAGCCGCCCCCGGCAAGCTGCACCAGGAGCTGTGCGGCCTGAACAAGAAGTTCAAGCTCGGCCTCACCAACCCCGCCATCGACACCGTGAAAGAATGGGTGGCCGCCGCAGCTGCCGCCACACCTGCAACCCCCAACGAATAAGCCATGTGTTTCCCAGGCAACGTCGCAGTGCTCGGCGGTGGCAGCTGGGCCACCGCGCTGGCTAAGCTCCTGCTTAAGAACTGCGAGACCATACACTGGTACATGCGCCGCGATGACCGCATCGAGGACTTCAAGCGCGAGGGTCACAACCCCGCATACCTCACCGATGTGGAATTCGACGTCAACCGCATATACTTCACCAGCGACATCAACCAGGCCTGCTCGGAGTGCGACACCATAGTGCTCGCCACCCCCTCGCCTTACTTCAAGGCGCATGCCGACAAGATCACCATCAGCCTCGAGGACCGCGCCGTGGTGTCGGCCATCAAAGGCATCGTGCCCGGCGAGAACCTGCTGGTCACCGACTACATGGCCCAGCACTTCGGCGTAAAGCCCGAGAACATGCTCGTCATCTCCGGCCCCTGCCACGCCGAGGAGGTGGCCCTCGACCGAGTGTCATATCTCACTATCGGCTGCGAGGACCTGGACCGCGCCCAGCAGTTCGCCAAGTGCATCGCTTCGCGCAACACCCACACCATCCCCTCGCGCGACGTCGAGGGCATCGAGTACGCCGCCGTGCTTAAGAACGTCTACGCCATCGCCGCAGGCATCGTGCACGGCGCCAAGCGCGGAGACAATTTCCTGGCCATGCTGGTGAGCAACGCCATCCGCGAGATGGAGAGCTTCCTCAACGCTGTCAGCCCACGCCCCCGCCAGATTTGCGACTCCGTATATCTGGGCGACCTGCTCGTGACGGCCTACTCGCGCTTTTCGCGCAACCACAACTTCGGCTCGCTCATCGGCCGCGGCTACTCCGTCAAGGCCGCCAAGATGGAGATGGAGCAGATCGCCGAGGGTTACTACGGCACCCAGTGCATGCACGAAATCAACAAGCGCTACGGTGTGGCCATGCCCATACTCGACGGCATGTACGACATCCTCTACCGCAACCTCTCCCCCGCCAAGACCCTCAACGCGCTGAGCCGACACTTCACCTGACCCTCCTCCCCGCAGGCTGGCTGCCGCTGCCCCGTATCGGAGGCGCCTCGGCTGCCGCCCGACATACACCCCCCTGGCTATCATGAACATCCTCAACATCCTCACCCTCATCGCTGCCCTCGCCGCGCTGATTCTCACCTTCCGCCGCACGACCCTCGCCGCCGCCGCGGCTGCCCTTGCCATGCTCGGCGCCTTTTTCGCCGGAACGGGCATGACGGCCGGCACGCTGTGGTTCTGGCTCGTAGCCCTGTGCATAGCAGCCGGTATCACCGCCATGCTCCCCCAGGCCGTGCGTAGCACCACGGCCGGAGCGGCCTATTTCTCAATCGGTGCCACCGCCGGAGCCCTGATAGCCATTGCCATGTGGCACACCCTCGCCGCCATCACCGTCGGGGCTATCGCGGGCGCGGCCCTCGGCGCACTCGCCTTCGGAGCCACCCCGGCCGGCAAAGCTCTCGAGTTCCCGTCAAAACGCTATTTCAACTACGCCCTGGCCAAGGGCCTGCCCGCCGCCGTGGTCATCGCTGCCGCGGCCGTGGCTGCCGTTTATTGCATATGACCCTTTATAAACCCTTTATAATATGAAGATACACACCCTCCTTGCCATCCTCGTCCTGCTGATGCCTGCTGCTGCCCTGGCCCAGGCCAAGCCGAAGGTCGAGCCTCTGGACCTGCAGCGCGTCAAGGCCATAACCACCCACCCCGACTCCGCGGCCTACTACCCCAAGCTGCTGCGCATGTTCATGAGTAACGACACGCTCATGACCAACGACGACTACCGCAATTTCTACTACGGAGCCCTCTTCCAGGAGGATTTCGACCCCTATCGCCCCACCTACGACGAAGAGGAGTACGCCCGCCTGGAGCCGCTATACTACAAAGCCTCCCATACCCGCACCGAGCTCGACGCCATGCAGCGCTACGCCGAGCTGGCCCTGCGCAACAACCCCCTCGACCTGGTGCAGCTCAAGAATCTGGTCTACGTCTACGAAAAGCGCCAGAAGCTTAACCTCGCCAAAATCTGGAAGCATAAGCTCAACCACCTGCTGCTGGCCATCGCGCAGTCTGGCTCGGGCACTTCGGCCGAGAACGCCTGGACCGTCGTCTACCCGCGCCACGAGTACGATTTCCTCAATCTCTCCGGCATAGCGGCGCAGGCCCAGGAGTTCGTGCCGCCATACTACGAGCGCATCTCCGTGCAGAAAAAGACAGACAAGGACCCCGACAGCTACTTCTTCAACATCCGCGAGCTCTTGGAGCAGTACTACCTCAAGCACCCCTCCGAGCAGTAGCCCCAGCCCGGGCGCGGACAGTCCCCCACATATCTCACCTATCACCTAAAATCTAACCCAACCACCTCATCCATGACCCGCAAATACGATTTCCTCGTCATAGGCTCGGGCATAGCCGGCATGAGCTTCGCCCTGAAAGTGGCCGCCCGCGGCCGCGTGGCCCTTATATGCAAAACCACCCTCGATGAAGCCAACACAGCCCTGGCCCAGGGCGGCGTGGCATCCGTCACCAACCTCGAGGTGGACAACTTCGAGAAGCACGTGGAGGACACCATGGTTGCCGGCGACCAGCTCTCCGACCCCGCTGCCGTGCGCAAAGTGGTGGAGAACGCCCCCGAGCAGATCCGCCAGCTCATCGACTGGGGCGTGGACTTTGACAAGCGCCCCGACGGCACCTTCGACCTCCACCGCGAGGGCGGCCACAGCGAGTTCCGCATCCTGCATCATGCCGACAACACCGGCTTCGAGATCCAGCAGAGCCTCATCCAGGCAGTGCGCGCATGCC
>CAZSHV010000067.1:0-13619 GCA_964606815.1 uncultured Bacteroides sp.
ACTCCCTCATCACACGAACAACTCTGCTCAATGGCTGACCGCCTCAGCGTTAACATATTTTATGGGACAGGCTCTTAACCTTCTCTGGGCCTTCGCCGGGGAAACTATGCGTCCGCGGGTTTTGACGTTTGTGGCTATGCGGGCGCAACAACCTGCCCTACAATTTGGTGGTTTTGAGGGTGTTATCGGGGCTGCACCGTGCTACAGCCTACTAGTGGTCAATCTTTGAATTTTCGAGCCTTATGACCTGCGATTTGATTTAACCACGCCATACCTCTTTTGAGATCCATTGCCATACGAACCTCGTACTGATGCATATTGCTGAATTCTAATTTATTGATTATCAAAATAATAAAGATAAAGCTCGACAGACTTGTAATTTACTTCTCGCAAGAGTAATATTTGCTGGTATTATTGCGACACAGTCTTTAATCCCCTTCGGAAAGGCATTTAGCTAAAGATTGACCACTAGTAGGTACAGCCCTACGTGCGGAGGCCATGCCTCCGAGTGAACGCCTCTTGACGGCCGAACCGACCGTTCGGCCCTACTATTTCGTATCTCGTCTTCTGCGTTTTCGGCGGACACAACAAATTTGCGGCGCTACGATATGATGAGTTTTTAGAGCGTTATCCGTTGTGGGGAAGGCCGATTATGTTCAAACATAAACAAGGCTGCGCAGGGGCGCAGCCTTGTTTATATGAGTCACGAGGAGGGTTATTTCTCTCGCATGAAGACTTGGATGGGGGTGCCGGTGAAATTCCAGTGCTCGCGGATCTTGTTTTCAAGATAGCGGCGGTAGGGCTCTTTCACCCACTGGGGCAGGTTGCAGAAGAAGATGAACGTAGGCACCTGCGCGCCCTTGAGCATGGTCACATACTTGATCTTCACATACTTACCCTTATTTGCTGGTGGAGGATAAGCGGCGATGTCTTCGAGCATCACGCGGTTGACCTCAGAGGTGGGCACGATGCGACGACGGTTGCGGTAGACGTCGACGGCAGTCTGAAGCACCTTGTGGATGCGCTGCTTGGTGACGGCGCTGGAGAAGATGATGGGGAAGTCGGTGAACGGCGCCATGCGCTCGCGGATGGTGGCCTCGAAGTGGCGTATGGCCTCCGGGCTCTTGTCCTCGGCGATGTCCCATTTGTTGACGACCACCACCAGACCCTTCTTATTCTTCTGGATGAGGGAGAAGATGTTGACGTCCTGCGACTCGATGCCGCGGGTGGCGTCGATCATGAGGATACAGACGTCGCTGTTCTCGATGGCTCGGATGGAGCGAATCACAGAGTAGTACTCGATATCCTCCGTCACCTTGTTCTTCTTACGAATGCCGGCGGTGTCGACGAGATAGAAGTCAAAGCCGAACTTGTTGTAGCGCGTGTAGATAGAGTCGCGGGTTGTGCCGGCGATGTCAGTGACGATGTGTCGGTCCTCGCCTATGAAGGCGTTGATCAGCGACGATTTGCCGGCGTTAGGACGGCCCACGATGGCGAATCGGGGGATGTCCTCCAGCACCTCGTCTTCGCTGTCGGGCTCGGGGAGCTTCTTGACGATCTCGTCCAGTAGGTCGCCCGTGCCGAAGCCGCTGACGGCGCTCACGGGGTAAGGCTCGCCCAGGCCCAGGGAGTAGAACTCGGGCACATTGTAGAGCCAGTCGTTGGAGTCGACCTTATTGGCCACCAGGATGGTGGGCTTGCGCGACTTGCGCAGCATCTCGGCCACGTGGTCGTCGAGGTCGGTGACGCCGTTCATGGCGTCGACCACGAAGAGAATCACGTCGGCCTGCTCGATGGCCAGCTCTACCTGCTTGTTGATTTCGCTTTCAAAGACGTCTTCCGAGTTGACGACCCAGCCGCCGGTGTCGACGATGGAAAATTCGCGTCCGCACCAGTCCACCTTGCCGTACTGGCGGTCGCGCGTGGTGCCGGCGGTGTCGTCGACGATGGCGGTGCGCGTCTGCGTCAGGCGGTTGAACAGGGTGCTTTTGCCCACATTGGGGCGGCCTACGATGGCCACGAGTTGACTCATATATTATAATAGTTGAAAAGGATTCTCGTGCAAATTTAACTCAATTATTCGATATAGCCAAAGCGGCGGAGCATATTGTCGCGGTTGCGCCAGTTGGGCTCGACCTTGACGAAGAGCTCCAGATAGACGCTCTTGCCGAAGAATGCCTGGATGTCTTTGCGGGCCTCGGTGCCCACGCGCTTGAGCATGGAGCCTCCCTTGCCTATGAGGATTCCTTTCTGGCTGTCGCGCTCCACGTAGATCACGGCCATGATGTGGATGCTGTTTTCCTTTTCCTCGAATTTCTCGACGATGACTTCGGCGCTGTAGGGCACTTCCTTGTCGTAGTTCAGGAGCAGTTTCTCGCGGATGATTTCCGTGACGAAGAAGCGGGCAGGCTTGTCGGTGAGGGCGTCTTTGCCGAAGTAGGGCTCGCCCTCGGGCAGGAGCTCGACGATGCGCTTCATCAGGTTTGCCACGTTGAAGTGCTCCTTGGCCGAGGTGGGAAACACTTCGGCGCCCGGCAGCATCTCGCGCCAGCGTGCCACGATGGTCTCGAGTTCGTCGTTGTTCTTGACCAGGTCGATTTTGTTGATCACGAGCAGCACGGGCACCTTTTCCTGGGCCACCTTGGCCAGGAAGTCGGCGTTCTTGGTGGGGTCTTCGACCACGTCGGTGACATAAATGAGGACGTCGGCGTCCGTCAGGGCTCCTTCGCTGAAGGCCAGCATGCCCTCCTGCATCTTGTACTTGGGCACGAGTACGCCGGGGGTGTCCGAAAAAACTATCTGATACTCAGGGGTGTTGACAATGCCCATGATGCGGTGGCGCGTGGTCTGGGCCTTGCTGGTGATGATGCTTATGCGTTCGCCAACGAGGTCGTTCATCAGGGTGGACTTGCCCACGTTGGGGTTACCTACAATATTTACGAATCCGGCCTTGTGAGCTGCGGGTACTTCAACAGGAAGCGCGGTGGACTCCGCCGGGGTCAGTGTTTCTTTGTTAGTTTCCATATGTTTTATGTCAGTTTAGGGTTTGCAGTGTTCAGCACTATTTATATAACACAAAAAGCATCTAAAAAGATGCTTTTGTGTGCGATTTTTATGCTGAAAATGCAATCAGATGTCCCAGACGATGTACATTGCGCCCCAAGTGAAACCGGCGCCGAATGCGGTGAGCACCAGTTTGTCGCCCTTGTGGAGCAGGTGCTTGTTTTCGTCCAGACACAGGGGGATTGAAGCGCCGGAGGTGTTGCCGCGGTACTGGATGTTGACCAGCACCTTCTCCATGGGCACGCCTGCGCGTGAAGCCACGGCCTCGATGATGCGGAGGTTGGCCTGGTGGGGGATGAGGTATGCGATGTCGTCGACGGTGAGGCCGTTGCGCTTCATCACGTCGAGGCTGGAGGTGAGCATGTCTGTTACAGCGTGCTTGTAGACGGCGCGGCCCTCCTGATAGACGTAGTGCTCGTGGGCGTCCACGGTCTCGTGCGATGCGGGCTTGACGGATCCGCCGGCCTTCATCAGCAGGTGGGGCAGGCCCTCGCCGTTGATGTGGAAGACACCGTCGATGATGCCTACGCCCTCCTGCTCGGTGGGCTCGACCATCACGGCAGCGGCAGCGTCGCCGAAGAGGGGGCAGGTGGCGCGGTCGGTGTAGTCGGTCATGGAGGTCATCATCTCGGCAGCCACCACGATCACCTTCTTATACATACCGGAGCGGACGTAAGCGGTTGCGTCCTGCAGGGCCACGAGGAATCCGGCGCAAGCGGCCTGGATATCGTAGGCGTAGCATTCGGTGAGGCCGCATTTGTGTGCGATGACGGAGGCGGTGGAGGGGAAGCGGTAGTCGGGGTTGGAGGTGGCGCAAATCACCAGGTCCACGTCCTTTGCGGGGATGCCGGTGGACTCCAGCAGTTTGTCGACGGCCTTGGCGCCCATGTAAGACGAGCCGGCGCCTTCCACCTTGAGGATGCGGCGCTCCTTGATGCCCACGCGGGTGGTGATCCACTCGTCGTTGGTGTCCACCATCTGGGCGATCATGTCATTGTCAAGGATATCGTCGGGCACGTATGAAGCGATTCCCGATATGCGAGCGTTGATCATTGTGTTGTCGGGGGGGATGTTGAATGGTTATGATGTGGAGGTGGTGATATACGCACGCTTCGACCCCGAGCCGGGACGCCAACCGTGGGCGCGGCTCGGGAGCGAGGTGGCGGCTATCGCGAAAGGGATGCGGGCGCCTAAGGGCGCGGGCGTCGGGCGGTGGCTCAGACAGTCTCCTTCTGGATAGCGAAACGTCCGCGGTAGAAGCCGCATTCGCCGCATACGGTGTGGTAGACGTGCCATGCGCCGCAGTTGGGGCAGATAGCGAGGGTGGGCATCACGGCCTTGTCGTGGGTGCGGCGCTTCGCGGTGCGGGTCTTGGATTGTTTTCGTTTAGGATGTGCCATTTTGGGTAAATGTATATGAGTTTAGACTTATTAATATATGATCCGAGCCGCGTGGCCGGGCGTGGCCTTGTGGCGGCGCGGGGCTGGGGTCAGTCGTCGGAATCGGAGCCCAGGCCTTTGAGCGCGTCCCAGCGGGGGTCGGTGGGGCCGTCGCCGGCTTCCATCTCGTCAATGAGGCTGTCTTCCAGGGAGGTGTCCTCGCCGGAGGTCTTTGCGCGGTGCTTGCGCAGCACCTCGGTCATCTGGCGGTTGCACTTGCCCAAGGGATGCACGTGCTTGATGGGTATGGCCAGCACCACGGTGTCGTAGATGAGGTAGGAGACGTTCAGGTCGGCGTCGCTGTAGGGTATCACCAGCAGGTCGTCCTTGCCGTCGTCATAGTCCTCGCCGTATTCCACGCGCACGTGGTAGTGGGCGTCGATGGGGAAGGGCAGCTCGTCCAGGCAGCGGTCGCAGAGCAGGATCACCTCGCCGGTGATGGTGAAGGTGAGGTCGTAGCTGTCGTGGGCGTGCACCACGCGCAGCTCCACGTTGAGGTCAGCGCCGTGGATGTCGGGATTCTCCATGTTGGTGAAGAATTCCTGGCCCAGATGGTATGTGTACGTGTGCTCGCCCTCGGGCATGCCCTTGAGCTGCAGCTTGTATGCTGAGAACTTTCCCATTTCGATTCGTCGAAAAAACTTTGCAAAGTTAGTGAATTATTCGCCTACCCGCAAAGTTTTTACACATTTTTACGTAATTTAAGGATCTTTATGCCATTCCGCTCACGGCCACGTCGCGCGAGATTTTGCTCACGAGGCCTTGGAGCACCTTGCCGGGGCCGATTTCGATGAACTCTGTGGCGCCGTCGGCGATCATGTTGCGCACGGTCTGGGTCCAGCGCACGGGGGCGGTGAGCTGAGCCACGAGGTTGGCCTTGATCTCCTCGGGGTCGGTGTGAGGCAGAGCGTCTACGTTCTGGTAGACGGGGCAGATGGGGGTGTGGAAAGTGGTGGCGGCGATGGCCTCGGCGAGCTCGGCGCGGGCGGGCTCCATGCAGGGGCTGTGGAAGGCGCCGCTCACCTTGAGCTGCAGGGCGCGCTTTGCGCCGGCGGCCTTGGCGGCCTCGCAGGCAGCCTCGACGGCCTCAACCTCGCCGGAGATCACGATCTGGCCGGGGCAGTTATAGTTAGCGCAGACCACCACGCCGGGCACCTGCTCGCAAATCTCCTCCACCTTCTCGTCGGGCAGAGCCAGCACGGCGGCCATCGTGGAGGGGCGCAGCTCGCAGGCCTTCTGCATGGCCATGGCGCGGGCGGAGACCAGGCGCAGGCCGTCGGCGAAGTCAAGGGCGCCGGCGGTGACCAGCGCGGAGAATTCGCCCAGCGAGTGGCCGGCCGTCATGTCGGGGCGGAACTCGCTCTCGAGCGTGCGGGCCAGGATCACGGAGTGGAGGAACACGGCGGGCTGCGTCACGCGGGTCTGGCGCAGGTCCTCATCGGTGCCGGCGTGCATGAGGTCGGTGATGCGGAAGCCCAGGATGTCGTTGGCCTGCTCGAAGAGGGCCTTGGCGGCCGCGTTGTTGTCATAGAGGTCTTTGCCCATGCCTACGAACTGGGCGCCCTGACCGGGGAAAACATAAGCTTTCATTGCGTAATTGGTCTTATCAATCTTTTTTACAAGCGCCGCCCCCGCTGGGGCTACGGCGCAGAAACTGTTGAGGCCGAATGGCTTTCAACACGCGAAGTTACGCCAAATAGCAGTGCTTACGGCTCGCGCACGCGTTAAAAATATTTAACAGAGGGGGCGACTTCGGAAAAAACGCGAAATCGCGCGCCCCCGACGCTCGAAAAATAGTAACTTTGTGCTTAGGCACCCACTTTACGCGGGCGCCCCGCGCCGCTGGCCCAGGCCGGGCGCGTCTCACACTCTAAAAACCGAAAATCTGATGGAAATTCTTTTCATAGGCGGCCTGCGCGGCTGGCAGTTGATAATTGTAGTGATGGTGATCTTCGTGCTCTTCGGCGGCGTGAAGAAAATCCCCGAGTTCATGCGCACCCTGGGCAAAGGCGTGCACAGCTTCAAGCAGGGCCTGGAGGACGCCAAGCAGGAAATCAACAAGCCCATAGACCGCGCCTCCGACACCAAACCCACCGACACCGCCACCGACGCCACCGACGCTCCTAAGACCACCAACACCCCCGACAAGTGAGCGACCCCACCCCACCCGCTTCCGGGCCCTCCCAGCCCGCAGCCCCCACCGAGCAGCCACAAGGCACCAGCATATGGAGCCATCTGGCCGAGCTGCGAGGCGTGGCCCTGCGCGCCTTGGCGCTCGTGACGGTGCTCAGCCTGGTCACCTTCTTCTTCATGCCCACGATATTCGACGCGGTGATCATGGCCCCCACGCGGCCCGACTTCCCCACCTACCGCCTCCTGGGCCTGATCCGTGGCGACGGCGGCTTGATTCCCGACATGGGCTCGGCTGACTTCTCGGTGCATCTGATCAACATCGAGCTGGCGTCGCAATTCTTCATCCACGTCTCCTCGTCGTTCTGGCTGGCCGTGGTGCTGGCCTTCCCCGTGCTGATCTATCTGCTCTGGGGCTTTGTCTCGCCGGGGCTCTACCCCCACGAGCGCAAGGGCGCCGGAAAAGCCTTCTTCTGGGGCAACGTTATGTTCTACCTGGGCATGGCCACGGGCTACTTCGTGGCCTTCCCCATGATGCTGCGCTTCCTGGCCGACTATCACCTGAGCGACGCCATCGCCAACACCGTGTCGCTGACCTCGTACATGGACTCCTTCTATATCCTCGTCTTCATGATGGGCCTGCTCTTCGAGCTGCCTCTGCTGGCGTGGATGCTGGGCAAGATGGGGCTGCTCAAGCGCGAGTTCTTCTCCCGCTATCGCCGCTATGCCATCGTGGTGCTACTGGTCATCTCCGGCATCATCACCCCCACCAGCGACCTCGTCACCCTCGCCGTCGTCTTCCTGCCCGTCTACCTGCTCTGGGAGCTCAGCGCCCTCATTGTGCCGAAGGGCAATTCTTAATTCATAATTTATTACTATACCCGACAATGCCTCGCATCCCGCTGCTGATCCGCATCATTATCGCCATAGCCCTGGGCATAGGGGCCGGCATGGTGTTCCCCTTGTGGGCGTCGCGCTGCTTCGCCACGTTCAACGCCATCTTCTCCTCCTATCTGGGCTTCATCATCCCCCTGCTCATCCTGGCCTTCGTGGCCCCGGCCATCGCCGACATCGGGCGTCAGGCCGGCCGCATGCTGGTCTTCACCGCAGCCCTGGCCTACGGCTTCACGCTCCTCTCCGGCTTCATAACATATTTCACCGCCGATGCCGTGTTCCCCTCCATGATCCAGCCCGCGGCCTACGTGGGCGCCGAGGCAGAGCACACAGGGCCGCAGCCCTTCTTCACCATGGACATCCAGCCGCTGATGGGCGTGCTCACAGCCCTGGTGCTGGCCTTCGCCCTGGGCATGGGCACGGCCCGTCTGGGCGCCGACACCATGCGCCGCTGGCTCGACGACCTGCGCGACATCGTCACCTGGCTCATCAACCGCTCCATCATCCCCCTGCTGCCCATCTACATCTTCGGCATATTCCTCGACATGAGCGCCAGCGGTGCCGTGGGAGGGGTGCTCGTCACATTCGCCAAGATCATTGCCGTAATCTTCGCCCTGCATGTGGGCATGCTCCTGCTGCAGTACTGCATAGCGGCCCCTTTCGCCCGCCGCAACCCCCTGCGCTGCCTCTGGACCATGATGCCCGCGTATTTCACCGCGCTGGGCACACAGTCGTCGGCCGCCACCATCCCCGTCACCCTCAAGCGCGCCGAGGCCATGGGCGTGAGCCATGAGGTGGCATCGTTCACCATCCCCCTGTGCGCCACCATCCACATGTCCGGCTCCACGCTCAAGATCGTGGCCTGCGCCATGGCCCTGATGCTATCGCAGGGGCTGCACTACGACCTGAGCATGATGTCGGGCTTCATCGCAATGCTCGGAATCACCATCATCGCCGCCCCGGGCGTGCCCGGAGGTGCCATCATGGCATCCCTGGGCCTGCTCAGCTCCATGCTAGGATTCACGCAAGCCGACCTGGCGCTGATGATTGCCCTCTACATAGCCATGGACTCCTTCGGCACGGCTTGCAACGTCACCGGCGACGGAGCCATTGCCCTGATCGTGGACCGCTACTTCGGCAAAAAGGCGACGGTGAAGGCATAAGATTTGCGCCATTTCGCTTCCTGATTTGTTTATAAGGTAAATAATCACTCTTTTACGTTTTAAATCCACGAATGCGCCACGCCCTCCTCTCCCTTATGCTGCTCATCGCCTGCGCCGCCGCGGCGCAGAGCTCGGACGCCGACGTATCCCCCGCGGCTGCGCCCTCCGACATCCGCCCGCAGTATATCAAGGGCTACAACTGGCGCGTCGACGAGGACGGCGACAGCACCATGGTGTACTATATGGCCGACCTCGTGGTCTACCCCCCGCTGCGCTTCCGCAACGACAAGGAGCGCCAAGAGTACTCGCGCATGGTGCGCAACGTCAAGCTCGCCCTGCCCTACGCCAAGCTCATCGCGGAGACGCTGATTGAGACCTACGAGTACATCGAGACATTCCCTACCCAGGAAGAGCGCGACGCCTACCTCAAGCAGATGGAAAAGGAGGTCTTCAACCAGTACAAGCCCGCGCTCAAGAAATTCTCACGCACGCAGGCGCGCATCCTCGTCAAGCTCATACAACGCGAGACGCAACAGTCCAGCTACAACATCCTCAAAGCCTTCCTCGGCACCTTCCGCGCATCCTTCTGGCAAGGCTTCGGCCGCCTCTTCGGCGTCAACCTCAAGAGCTCTTACCGCCCCGACAGCGACAAGGAAGACTCCATGATCGAGCGCATCGCCTCGCAAGTCGAGCTCGGACTGATATAAAATTGCCGATTTAGGCGAAAAATTGGAATAATTTACGCCAACTATTGCTGCAAACACGCCTATTGCGTAAATTCGCGGCGTGAAACGCTTAATCATCATATTATGCCTGCTCGCGGCCGCCTGCTTCGCCGCTTCCGCACAAATCGTTGTCACTGAGCCCGAACAGAGGCTCGACCGCGACAGCGTGATCCGAGAATTCGACAAGCGCCCATATTTCGGCCTGTACAAGGACAACTATTTCCTCTTCGGCCCGCCCCTGGGCAAAAAGCCCACCAAGGACAACACCAACGTCAAATTCCAGATCTCCATCGCACAGCGCCTCACAAGGTCGGTGCTCCCCTGGAACACCTACCTATACCTCTTCTATACCCAGAAAGTGTTCTGGAACGTCCTGCAGGAGTCAATGCCTATGCCCGACCTCAACTTCAACCCCGGCATCGGCATCGCGAAGCCCCTGTTCGTCCGAGGCAACTTCATCGGCAAGGTCTCCCTCGTGCTTGAACACGAAAGCAACGGCAAGGACGGCGACGCCTCCCGCTCTTGGAACAAAGTGTCGCTCGGAGCCAACATCATCATCGACCCAAACCTCATGGTGCACGGCAAATTCTGGATTCCCATCGTCGACGGCGAGAACAACCGCGACATCCTCGACTACTGCGGCATATACCAGGCCGGCATGCAGCTCGTCAGCAACGACAGACGCTTCAACGGCGGCATAACGCTCGTAAAACGCCGCGGCTGGAAGCCCAACTACAACATCATAATCGAAGCCGGCATGCGCCTGTGGAAGAACGCCAACGAATACCTATTCATCCAATACTACAACGGCTACGGCGAAGGCCTGCTCGACTACAACAAATTCCAGTCCATGATCCGCATCGGCATCCAGATCAAGCCCGAGCTCTTCTCCGACTACTAAAAACCGCGATTGGACTATAAAACGTTGACTATGTGTATGTAGGGACGCTCATTTTGAACGTCCGTCACAAAGGATAACGTCCTTGAATCCAGCGAATTGTAAGGCCGCAAGTTCGTTGCGGCCGAGATACACGACAAAGATAACGTTAGCTTGTAGGGTCGCCACCTGTGGCGACCGCCGCAATGGATAACACACACAGTAGAGCCGAACGGTCGGTTCGGCCGAGGAATCACAATTATTTGGTAACGCCCCACCCCCTAACCCCCTCCTCGCTCGTTGCGGGGAGGGGGAATTAATTATAAAACCCTGTAATCCACGGGCTTTCGCCCGCGGATTACATGCTCCCGACCACTCCGTGGGCTCCCATCATTCTCGTCGCTGGCATTATCCTATGGGGGATACGTTAGCGTTTTCGCAGCCGCAACAAATTTGCGGCTCTACAATTCTCTGACCACCATTGTGTTAACGCCATCGGAGCCCCGGAGGGGCGGGCGTAAGGCAGCCCCGGGCGAAAGCCCGGTGTTTGAACGTTCCCTCTCCTCTTCCCCCTCCCCGGCGTGAGCTGGGGAGGGGGTCAGGGGGTGGGGAATCATTCATCTATATTCCCGGACGCTCAAAATGAGCGTCCCTACATCCAATTGAAATTCAATCTGTTATATCTTTGCGGCAGTTGCCACAGGTGGCGACCCTACTCGTTTATAATCAACACTTTATGCGTCTAGGCGACCGAACAGCCCGCATCGGCCATACTGTCCGGGGCATTTCAACTCCTATGCTTCTTGCGATTTTGTGCTCAAAAACTCATTTTAGAATTTTGCGGTTCCAAAAAAACTTTGTAGTTTTGCATCGAATTGGGAAATCCCAATTCGATGTATTGACTATAAGAGGCGTTATGCCCATCATCTTGTACGAGAGAAGCGTCGGAAACTTACTCAAGAAAGCAAGAGTTGGCTTAACTGTCTCCACGCCATAGGCGTGGAGCTGTTTATTCCACATCTGCTTTCAAAGGTAATCCGACCACCTTCTCGTTAAGGCGTGGCATAGCAGCCCACGCCTCTTTCTTATCGTAACGGTCGAAAGGGCTGTCAGACCAAAAATAACGCAATGCGTATGAGACAATTCTTATTGGTCTTGATGTCGTTGTTCGTAATGACATGTTTCGCTGAGGAAGGTTACAGTACATGTAAAATCAGCTCCTCGGAGTATGTAGAAGCCACTGCATACGTAAACTTAAACAAATCCACCTTGTCCGGGAATTTGGTAATAACTAACCATGCAACATCCCCGCTCCAGACCGCAAGCATCTCTGTTGTGGTGTATTACAGTTATTCAACTAAGGAGTATAAGGCGTATGAAGGTGAAGTTGAAGTAACTCACGAAGGAAGTGTAACACTTTACAACTCCCGTTGGACTGGACTTATCCCTAACTACAGAAGTGAATCCATTTCGCTTTCACGTGACAAGGTAATTCCCTATTCAGGATATAATGGTAGGATAACTTCAATAAACGTGTCTATAAATAACGCTGTTTGCAAGTAGTTATCGCTAAGCTTCTATTTTCCGTGCTTCTATCACTACAAGCCATTTGTTAGCAATCTTCACTGCCAGGATATAACGCAAGTTGACATCAACTGACAAGATGCAAGAGACCAAACATAAGTCGCAACGGAAATGCAGAATCTATATATCCGAAATCTATCCGACCTCAATTGGGACAACCTATTCAGGAATCAGTAACATTTAGGGTCAACTTCTGCCTCAGTTCCAAAGGGTTTTACGATAAGCCTTAATAATGCGGAATTTCTGGAGATTTTGGCGATACTACCAAGTGCGGATCCAGTTCAAAGTCATAGAAAAAGAACACAACCACTACTACACAATGTCGACAGCGCGCCAGCTTGTACTCTGTCGATATTGTGTTAGAATAAGGCTGAGAAATTCGCTTGTTATGTGCTATGAAAAGAGATTGCAAGTTAAGATTAGCTTCCGTATATATGCTATTGCTTGGCGCATGTATTTACGTGCTATTTCGTGAGCCTGTTATCTTCACCGAGCCACTGAAACACCTTGGGATTCATCCTCCGATAATTTCCCTGACCAATGGATTGTGGAGTTACATTTTAAAATTTGTTCTCCCAGACGCCTTATGGGTTACCGCGTTGCTCCTCTATGCCTCCTCATTAAAACTCAGAGCTATCCGCATTCTTGCATTACTTATGGCTCCCCTTTTTGAGGTTGGCCAGTTATTTGGACTGGTAGAAGGATATTTCGATTTCATAGACTTAATAGTTTACATAATAATAACAACATTCTTTATCTTACAATGGAAAAGAAAGGAAAAATCTTTACAGCGATTGCCCAATTCTTAGGGCTGGTTGGCTTTGCCGTAGCCGCCATATCATCTGCCTCTCAAAAGGCGGCTGAGAATGTCAACAGCTTCAGAGAAGGATTTGAAATTATCACAGGGACTAAATTAACAGGAGAAAACTCTGATAAAGACAACCTCCAAATCGACTCAATTTTCAGAAATCAACCAGATTTAGCATTTGAGGACTTGAATCAAAAATGAATTGACTATTCAAACTCCAATTCACACAATCACGACCTCAGGAATACCATATCTGGTGCAATAGGTATATCCGGTCCTGTCTAAGGGATTGACCATTTGCAGAAAAAAACAGACTCATGCGTTCACGTCGGGCACTCGGTCTCTAAAACAAAGAAATACCTTGGTCGCCTTCCCCACCCCTAACCCCCTCCCCGCGTGCTGCGGGGAGGGGGGATTAATTATAAAGCCCTGTAATCCACGGGCTTTCGCCCGCGGCTAACATGCTCCCGCCCACTCCGTGGGCTCCGATGACGTTGTCGATAACGTTACCCCCAATAGTAGGGCCGCAAATTTGTTGCGGCCGCGATAACGCCAGCGACAGTGGTGCAAATTGTAGGGCCGAACGGTCGGTTCGGCCGCCCGATAACGACAGCGACGAGAAACGAGGGAGCCCCGGAGGGGCGCGTTTCGGGAGTGGGTTTTAACCCACGGAATACCAGGCATTTATATTAAATTCCCCCTCCCCGGCGAAGCTGGGGAGGGGGTCAGGGGGTGGGGGGCAATTCATTGACGGCCATTGCGGCGGTCGCCAATGGTGGCGACCCTACTCGTTTATAATCAACAAATTATCGGTACGGCCCCAACGAAAGCGGCCCTACTACCCTATTATATGATTAGCATCGCTGGCGTTTTCGTGGCTGCAACGAACTGGTATAAATAACGAAGCGGCTGTCTCTCGACAACCGCTGCATTAAA
>CAZSHV010000068.1:0-13613 GCA_964606815.1 uncultured Bacteroides sp.
CGCCTGGCTGGGGCTCGTCGCCGCCTTCGTACTGGAAGATGAATTTGTCTTCCTCTTCGTCGCGGTGGGCAGCGTCGAGGTCGCGGCCGGCGATGTCGGCGGCAAGGCGGTTGCTGTCGTCGTTGACGGCGCGCCAGAGCATATCCTTAAGTTCGGTGAGGCCCATGCCGGTGGCCGCGGATATCATCACGGTGGGGATGTCGGCGGGGAGGGTGTCGCGCACCTCCTGGGCGAGCTCGTCGTCGAGCAGGTCGCACTTTGACACAGCCAGGATGCGGTGCTTGTCGAGGAGCTGGGGGTTGAACTGCTCAAGCTCGCGGAGCAGGATCTCATACTCGCGCTTGATGTCTCCGGCATCGGCGGGCACCAGGAAGAGGAGCACGGCGTTGCGCTCGATATGGCGGAGGAATCGCAGACCCAGGCCCTTGCCTTCGCTGGCGCCCTCGATGATGCCGGGGATGTCGGCCATGACGAACGACTGGTTGTCCCTATAGCTCACGATGCCCAGCTGGGGCTCCATGGTGGTGAAGGGATAGTCGGCAATCTTAGGCTTTGCAGCCGACAGGGCGGAAAGCAGGGTGGACTTGCCAGCATTGGGGAAGCCGACGAGGCCGACGTCGGCGAGCACTTTCAGCTCAAGGATCACGGTCTTCTCAATAGCAGGCTCTCCGGGCTGGGCATAACGCGGGGTGCGGTTGGTGGCGCTCTTGAAATGCCAGTTGCCCAGGCCGCCGCGGCCTCCGCGCAGGAGCTTGACGAGCTGGCCGTCGCGAGTGACCTCGGCCAGGTATTCGCCCGTCTCTGCATCGTAGACCACAGTGCCGCAAGGCACGTCGATGATCACGTCCTCGCCGTCCTTGCCCGTGCTTCGGTCAGCGCTGCCGCTCTGGCCGTCGGTGGCGAAGATATGCCTGCGATAGCGCAAGGGCAGGAGGGTCCACATATGCGAGTTGCCTCGGAGTATGATATGGCCGCCGCGACCGCCGTCGCCGCCGTCGGGACCGCCCTTGGGCACATATTTAGCGCGGTGGAAATGTCGGGAGCCGGCGCCGCCTTTGCCCGAGCGGCACACTATCTTTACGTAGTCGATGAAATTTGAATCTGCCATAATAGTTGAAGTGTTTGGTATGTGTGTTAGTATATATGGAAAAATGATGGATAAAAGGCGTTAGGCGAACGGCGCGCCGGGGCCGGAGCTGAACTCGCGCAGGCGCTTCATCAGAGTCTCGGCCTGGCGGAAGTCGGCTGGCGAGCCGATGTCGATCCACGTGCCGTCGATGGGGAAGGACGTCACCTTCAGTCCCTCGGCGATGGCGGCCTCGATCAGGTCGGTGGCATCGGTGCGCGTGTCCGTGGGGAGGGAGCGCAGCAGGCGGTTGGGGAAGATGTAGATGCCGGCATTGGCCATGAACGAGTAGGAGGGCTTCTCCTGCAGCCCGTAGACGCGCTGCGGGTCTTGGGCGTCGGGGGCGAGGATGGCGTAGGGCACCGACACCTGGTAGGGGATGGCGGCGATGGTGATGTCGCTGCCAGTGGCGCGGTGGTGCACGTACATATCCTCGAGGTTTATATTCGTGAGCAGGTCGGCATTCATCACCAGCGTGAACCCATCCTTAGGCAGCGGCACAAGGCCGGCTGCTCCGATGGTGCCAAGAGGCTTGTCCTCGCGCACGCAGCGCACGGGGGGACGGTGGTGGCGGAAATGGTCGTGGATCTGCTCGGCCAGATAGCCCGTGGTGACGGTGATGTCGGTGATCCCGCAGCGCATGAGGGCCTGGATGTTATAGTCGATAATCGGGCGGTCGCCGATTTTAAGCAGGGGCTTGGGGGTGGAGAGGGTGAGGGGACGCAGACGCTCGCCTTTGCCTCCGGCCATGAGGATGGCGCTCAGGGGCAGGCGCGTGGCGCATTTGCTCAGGTCGATGATCTCGGTGAGCTGGCCGTCGGCGTTGACCACGGGCAAGAGCCTGAGGCCGCGGGCGCGGGCCTCGCGCAGGATGTCCACCACGTCGTCGTCGCCTTGGCGCAGGGCTGTGAAGTTGCGGTGCATGGCCTCGCTGACGGTCGACGACAGAGGCGCGCCGGAGATGAGGGCGCGGCGGATGTCGCCGTCGGTGACGGTGCCGCGCACCACACTGGCGTCGTCAATGGCGAAAAGCGTCATGGCGGCTCCGGAGAGAGCGTTGATTTTCTTCAGCGCCTGCAGCAGGGTGGCACGTATGTTTATAAGGTGAGCGTCCATATACTTGTTAACAATCAGAGGGGTGTGAAAGTTGGTCGGCGAGCACGGCTTCTGCCACGAGCCAGTCGAGAGGCGTGTCAAGGTCGACGCTGCGGCTGCGCGGCATGGGCACTGGCACGCGGCGTTTGAAGGCCCCCATGTGCCCCTCGCGGAGGCTGCGGGGATTGATGACGTAGACAGCGCCGTTGAATTCCCACGCATGCGGGGCGTCCTGGCGGCGCGTGTAGAGGCCGTCGCCTTTGGAGACATGCAGATAGCCTTCGGGCGTGGTCTCGAAGCAGTTATAATAGGGATTGGATGCCGCCTCGGTGACGGTGACGGCCATGTCTATTTCAGGGTTGTATGCCTCCAAGGCGTGCCTAACATCGTCGACGGTGCGTAGCGGCGAGGTGGGCTGCAGAAGCACCACGCAGTCGTAGGATATGCCTCTGGCGTCGGTCCAGGCCATGGCGTCGAGAATCACGCTCTGGCTCGAAGCCGTGTCGGTGGCAAGCTCGGCGGGGCGCATATAGTCGACGCGCAGCCCGCAGTCGCGCCCGCACTGGGCGATCTCGGCATCGTCGGTGCTGAGTATGATATGGTCAAGGTCAGAGGCCAGGGCCAGAGCCGTGTCGATGCTGTAGGCAATTAGCGGACGGCCGCACAGAGGCTTGATGTTCTTGCGGGGAATGCCCTTGCTGCCGCCGCGGGCGGGGATGATGAAGAGAGGCTCAAGCATGGTCGTAGAATGTTTTGTGGGCGAGCTCGGCAGGGTCGGCGTCGAGGATGGCGCCTGTGATGAGCTGCAGAGTGTCGGGCTTGAAGTAGGGGTTCTCTTTCTTCGCGGCCATATCCCTCATGGCGGGGCTTATGGCCACGGCGATGGCGTTGGAGATATCTTGCGCCATGTCGCCGCAATGGATCACGCTCGGGCCGGCCAGGCGACCGCGCTGGCGAGCGCCGACGTCAACGGTGCACACGCCCAGCGAAGGCACCTCCACGATGCCGCTCGAGGAATTGCCCACCACGGCAGCTGCCATCGAGGCCATGGCAAGATAGCCGTCGCTGCCCAGAGACTGCACGAGCTTCACGCGCTCGGGCTGGGCCGCGGCATAGGCTGTGATTTCTTCTATTATGGCCTCGGAGCCAGCGTCATTGTTGGGGTAGGTAATGAGCACCTTCATGTCGGGGTGCATGTCCAGAGCCTGCAGCAGCTCGCGGGTGCGTAGGGCGGGGGATACGGTCTCGGTGGTGACGGGGTGGTAGGTGACAAGCAGAAATTGCCCCGGCTCAAAGTCGAAGCTCAGGCGACGGCGCATCTCGGCGCCCGAGAGGCGGGGTGTGTTGGCTATTTTCCACACGCCGATGGCGCCCGTGTTGAGCACCCTATCGGGGTTCTCGCCCATCTGGATCACGCGGCGGCGGTAGGGCTCGGCGGCCGTGAGGTGGAGGGCGGAGAGCTTTGTGATGGCATGGCGCAGGCTGTCGTCGATGGCCCCCTCTGATATTTCGCCTCCGGCGATGTGCACAATAGGCACGCGCATGACGGCGGCAGCCGAGGCCACAGCGAGCATCTCGTAGCGGTCGCCGAGAATCACGATCAGGTCGGGCTGCAATGCGGAGAGTGCCGAGGCTGTGCCGTCAAGGCACTGGGCCATGGCGTGGGCTCGCGAGGCAGGGCTGTCGTCATCATAGTCCATCTCCACGCGTGCGGCTGGCTCGAAGCCGTCGGCTATTATCTCGCTGACGGTGAGGCCATAGCGAGGCATCAGGTGCATGTTGGTGGCCAGAATCTGCACCTGCGCGCCCTCGGCTCTGAGGGCTTTAGCTATGGGCGAGAGCAGGCCCCAGTCAGCCCGCGTGCTCGTCGCGATGCATATCTTTTTGCTTGAGGTGGTCATCTCCAGAGGGATTTTTGAATATGAATCTGCGCTGCAGGAAGTCGCTGAGCCACAGACCCACGAGTATCAGCGCCGTGCCGAGGTATCCAAGCAGGCCGATGTGCTCGCCGAAGACGATCCAAGCGGCCACGAGGGTGACGATGGGCTGAAAATAAAGGAAATTGTTGGTCTTCACCGCGCCTATACCCTTGACGGCCAGCGACCACAGGTAGAAGCCCAGGATCGAGGCGCCGAAGACAAGGAAGGCGAGATTGGCGAGCACCTTGCCGTTGGTGAACAGGCACAGGGGGTTGACCAGACGCGGCTCGAACAGCAGGAAGGGCACAGCCGTGATGATGCCGTAGAAGAACACCTTGCGGGTGATGAACATGGCATCATAAACAGCATTGAGGCGGCGTAGCAATAGGGAGTAGAAGGCCCAGGCCAGAGCGGCTGCCAGGGAAAGAAGGTCGCCGATGGGGTTGACCTGGATCTGGCCCGTGGCGGAATTGAAGATCACGCACGTGACGCCCGCCATGGCCACTAACGAGCCCAGGATCATGCCGGGGCCGGGCTTATCGCTCTTATAGAAGAAGCTCACGAGGAACACCGTCATCAGCGGAGACGTGGATGTCAGCAACGACACGTTGGCCGTGAGCGTAAGCTCCAGGGCCGTGTTCTCGGCTATGAAATAGAGCGAGCCGGAGCACAGGCCGCAGACGAGCATGGTGAACTCGTCGCGCCAGTTGTTGCACCACATGCGCTTGTGGCAGATGAGCAAGATGATCAGCCATGCCAGGATGAAGCGGTAGATGTAAGCTTCGGTGGGCGAGAGGTGTCCGTACTCCATTATTACTTTAGTCGCCACGAACGACAGTCCCCAGGCCGTCACCGACAGGGCGGCGGAGATGTAGGGAATCAGCTTATTGGAAATCACGGTTGAAGACATGGCCGGGAGATTTGTTAAACGATAGCCGCAGGCATAGCTCTTGGGCGCGGGCGGCGGGGTAGGGGGTTAGTCAGCGTTGAAGAGCCCGCGGTAACGCTCCATGAGGTTGAGGAAGCGCAGGTCGTCGCGCAGGGGCGCGGGGTTGACGGGCAGGTCGGTGTTGAGCATCCAGTTGTAGTAGTTTGCGTAACCCTTGCGCAGGCTCTGCTCGGCGCACTGCAGGGCGCGGTCGTTGTCACCTCGGCAGGTAAAGAAGCAGGCGCCCAGATAGTTGGCCATGCCGTCGTGGTCGGGGTTGGCGGTAAGTATGCCGTCCATCCAGGTCTGCGCCTCAGCGCTGCGGCCCAGGGCGTCGAGCGCGAAGCCTTTGAGCGAGCGGGGGTCAAGGTCGCTGTAAGTGGAGATTTCGAGCACCTTCTCACGCATGCCTCGGGCTGCCACGGGCTGGTTGAGCTTATCAAGCACGGCGGCGCGGATGAGGAAGAGCTCGGGGTCCTCGCTCTGGTTCATGCACGCCTCACCTAGCAGCGAAGCGGCCTCTTTGAGGTTGTCCTGGTCCATATAGCACAGGGCCATGAGCTTCAGCGCCTCGGGGCTGCCGGGCTCGATGGCAAGGGCGCGGGCGGCAGCCTGCACAGCCTCGTCTTGGCGACCCATAGCGCGGAGCGTGCGGGAGCGCAGCAGGTGGTAGGAGGCGTTGTCAGGGATGGCCGCGATGGCGTAGTCGATGTCGTCAAGAGCGCGCTGGTGCTGGCCCATGTTGAACTCGCATTCGGCCACCGACGCGTAGATGCCCTTGTAGGGGTAGAGGTTCTCGTCGATGATCTTGCGATAGTCTGCCATAGCAGATGCGAAATGGTTGTGGGCCTGGGCCACCTGTGCGCGCAGATACCAGAACAGAGCATTCTTCGGGGCCTGGGCGATGGCGGAGCTAAGGCCGGTGATGACGGCCTGGTAGTTGCTGTCGGCATATTTCAGCAGGGCGTCCACGGCCTTGGGGTTGGTGGAATTGATGCTTAGGGCGAGCACGAGGTCGTCGACGGCGCCGTTGTCGTTGCCCATCATCTGGCGCACGGTGGCGCGGCGCAGGTAGCCCTCGGCGTTGTTGGGGTCAAGGCTCACGGCCTGCTCTAAGTAGTCGTTGGCCACGCCGATGTTTGTCTCCTTCACCGCCACGCGTGCCAAGCCGATCAGGGCCTCGGCCGAGCGCGGGTTGAGACGCAGCAGACGCTGATAGTCGGCCTTGGCGGCGGCGTAGTCTTCGAGCTTGAACTCTGTGTTGGCCTTCAGATACACCACGGCGGCCTGGTTGGGGTCGATGGCCGAGGCAGAGGCGAGGTCGGCCAGAGCCTGCTGGTCGCGGCCCGTCTGCAGGTAGATGTTGGCGCGGAGCAGGTACTCCTCGTAGCGCATGTCGCGCTTGTCGGCGGGGGTGAGGCCCAGGGCGCTGTCCACGTCGCGCAGGGCGAGGATGTACTCGTTGTGATTGTAATATTCGCGGGCACGCTGCAGCAGCGTCTCGTAGTCGTTGGGGTCGTCCTTGAGTATCTGCGCATAGGCGTCGAGCACAGCGCGCGTCATGGGGTGGTCGATGCTGCGCTGCTGGGCAGTGGCCCCGAGAGCGAGCACGACCGCGAGGACGGTGATTATCTTTCTCATATGCTGTTAATTGTGTTTCGGATTTTGGTAAGACGCTCGAGCAGACCCTCGAGCAGGTCGAGGCGCAGCATGTTGGCGCCGTCGCTCTTGGCGGTGGCTGGGGTGGGGTGGGTCTCGATGAAGAGGCCGTCGACGCCCACGGCCACGCCGGCGCGGGCCACGGTCTCAATGGCTTCAGGGCGGCCGCCGGTGACGCCGCCTGCCGTGTTGGGCTGCTGCAGCGAGTGGGTGATGTCGAGCACCACGGGGCATGCGCACTGCTGCTGCATGGTGGGGATGCCGCGATAGTCCACGATCAGGTCGCCGTAGCCGAAGGTGGTGCCGCGGTCGGTCACCATCACCTGCTCGCCGCCTGCCTGGCGCACCTTGTCAACGGCGAAGCGCATCGACTCCGGAGCCAGGAACTGGCCCTTCTTGACGTTCACGGCGCGGCCGGTGCGGGCGGCCGCCACAAGCAGGTCGGTCTGCCGGCACAGGAAGGCCGGGATCTGAAGCACGTCGACATATTCGGCTGCCATGGCTGCCTCGTGGCTCTCGTGGATGTCGGTGACAACGGGCACGCCCACATCTTCGCGCACACGGGCGAGAATCTGCAGGGCCTTCTCGTCGCCTATGCCCGTGAAGGAGTCCAGGCGCGAGCGGTTGGCTTTGCGGTAGGAGCCTTTGAATATGAAAGGTATGTCGAGCCGGCGGCAGATGGGCGCGATGTGGCGGGCAATGTCGAGGGCCATCTCCTCGCCTTCGATCACGCATGGGCCTGCCATGAGGAAGAAGTTGCGGCTTGAGGCTATGTATTCGTTGATATTAAACATATGCTAATGATTAGGGCGGGAGAGTACGATTTGGGCGGCGATGTGCACGGTCGAGAGGGCATATAGAGCCGCTGTCTCGGTGCGCAGGCGCTGGTCGCCGAGGGTCACGGGCACATAGCCGCGCTGGCGCGCCAGGTCTATCTCCTCGGGGCTGAAGTCGCCCTCGGGGCCTATTAATATATATGTGTCGGCGCCGGGGATGCAGAGCGGGGCCATGAGCTGGCGGGGCGTGTCGGCGTCGCAGTAGCACACGAACTGTTGCGCCCCCTGGGGTACTGCCTCCGACAGGAACTGCTTGATGGTCACCATCTCGTCGACCTGCGGCACCACAGCTTTCAGCGACTGCTTCATGGCGCTCACGGCAATCTTGCGCAGTCGCTCGGCCTTGATCTCCTTGCGCTCGCTGTAGCGGCAGCGCAGGGGCACGATGCGGTCCACGCCGATCTCCACGGCCTTCTCCACGAGCCATTCCATGCGGTCCATGTGCTTGGTCGGGGCTATGGCGAGGGTGATTGTGCCGCTCCAGGGCTTTGGCACGGGCGTCTTCTCCAGCACCTTGACTATGGCATGGTCGGGATGCGGCTCCAGCATCTCGCAGCGATAGCGGAAGCCGCGCCCGTCGACCACCGTCACCTCGCTGCCCGCGCCCATGCGGAGCACGCGCACGGCGTGGCGCGACTCCTCCTGCGGGAGGGTCGGGCACGTCTCAATGTCGGGCACGAGGAACTGGATCATGACGCTTGTATTAGTCTTTTAGAAGATATTACTCTACCATGCCGCCGGGGCTGTCGGCCTCCACGTTGTCAAGGGCTTGGTTAAGCTGGGCTTTGTTTTCGGGCACGTGCTTGTAGTCAAACAGCACGGCGAAGAGCACTGCCACCACCAGAGAGAAGCCGGCGAAGATGTACCACGCGGTGCTCCAGTCGCCCACCAGGAAGTCGCCGTCCTGGTAGCAGTAGGCCGAGATCACCTTGCCGGCGGCGTAGGTGCCGATGGTGGCGCCCAGGCCGTTGGTCATGAGCATGAACAGGCCCTGGGCCGATGCTTGGATATTCTTGCTGGTCTCTTTTTCAATAAACAGCGCGCCAGAGACGTTGAAGAAGTCGAAGGCCACGCCGTAGACTATCATCGAGATGATGAACAGCCACAGGCCGCTGCCGGGGTTGCCCAGGCCGAAGCAGCCGAAGCGGAACACCCAGGCCACCATCGAAATCAGCATCACGATCTTGATGCCGAAGCGCTTGAGGAAGAAGGGGATGAGTAGGATGCACAGAGCCTCGGAAATCTGCGACAGCGAGGTCAGCAGCGTGGGGTTCTGAGCGCCGAAAGAGTCGCTGTACTCAGGCACGTCCTGGAAGTGCGAGATGTAGGGGCCGGCGTAGCCGTTGGTCACCTGCAGGCACATGCCCAGCAGCATCGAGAAGATGAAGAATATAGCCATCTTCTTGGTCTTGAACAGCTTGAACGCATCCAGGCCCATGGCCTCGGCGATGGTGCACTGCTTCTGCGCAGCCATCAGAGGGCACTTGGGCAGGAGGATGCAGTAGACGAACATCACCAAGCTGAGCAGGCCTGACACGCCAAACTGCCAGTAGCTGTACTGGAACGTAGCCTTCGAGCCCAGCATCATTCCGAAGGAGCCGTCGGCCACATATGCGCAGTTGACAAACCACATCGTGGCGATGAAGCCCACCGTGCCGAACACGCGCACGGGCGGGAAGTCGCGCACGGTGTCCATGCCGTTGTCGTTCATGATGCGGAAGGCCACAGTGTTGGCCAGCGCTATGGTGGGCATGTAGAACGCCACCGATAGGGTATAGAAGGTAAAGAAAGTCGTGAAGTCGGGCATAGCCACAGACTGGCCGATGTAGAAGCACACCAGCATGAACGCGCCGGCCAGCAGGTGGCACACGCCCAGCAGGCGCTGGGGCTGCACGAATTTGTCGGCGATGATGCCCATTATGGCAGGCATGAAGATGGACACGATGCCCTGCACGGCATAGAACAGCCATATGTGCTCGGCCATTCCCACCTTTACCAGATAGTTGCCCATGCTTGTGAGGTAGGCTCCCCAGACGGCAAACTCCAGGAAGTTCATCACGATGAGCTTAAACTTCAGACTTTTCATGAGATTAAATCGGTGCTTAAGTTATACTTGCAAGTGTGAAATGTGAAATCGGATTGGCTGGGGCATCACTGCGCTTCGCGACGCTTGATGATGTCGGAGATGCGCGCGGCCTCCTCGTAGTTCTCGTCGTCGATCAGGCGCGACAGCATGCGGCGAAGCTCATCGATAGGCATCTTCTCGGGGTCGTTGCGGTCAGCGCGGGGCGCCGGGGCGGAACCGCCGGTGGGGGGCGTCTCGCGGCTCACGGGCTTGCCGTCTTCGTCAAAGACGGTGCCGGCCTCGTGCAGGATCGCGTCGGTGGTATAAATGGGTGCGTTGGCGCGCACGGCCAGAGCCACGGCGTCGCTTGTGCGCGAGTCGAGTGTGATGTCGCGCTCGCCGTCGGTGAAAGTCAGCTCTGACGAGAATATGCCGGATTCGAACTTATAAATGAAAGCCTGCTTCAGCTTCACGCCGAAGGCCCCCATGAACGATGTGAAGAGGTCGTGCGTCATAGGGCGGGGCGTGGTGATGTTCTCCATCTTTATGCGTATCGACTGAGCTTCAGCCGCGCCAATCACCACGGGTATGCGGATGGGGCCGTCCTCCTGGGCCAGGAGCAGCGTGTATGCGCTCTGCTGGTTGGGGGAATATGAGATGCCGAGCACCTTCAGAGGCACTTTAGCGTTGCTGTCAGAATTGCTTTCGGGGTTGGTCATATGAGGTATGATATTATATGGTTGAGATGAATGGTTGCTATTGAATGTCAGACTTTTAAAGTGGCATCGGAGGGCAGGGGGTCAACTATCACGCCCGAGCCGTAGCATAGGCGGGAGTGCTCGTCGTAGATCACGGCGAACTGTCCCGGCGCTATGCCCTGCACGGGCTCCGGCGAGTAGAGGCGGAAGCTGCCGTCGGCCATGCGCGTGAGCTTGCCGGGCAGGAACTGCGGCATGTGTCGGTTCTTGAATGTCACGGGCTGCTCGCGGCACGCCTCGCCCCAGGGGTCGGCGGTGATGAAGTGCATGTTGTGCAGGTCTATCTCGTGGCCGTACTGCAGGGGGGTGTCGTAGCCGTTGGATACGTATATCACGTTGTCGGCCAGGTCTTTGCGCACCACATACCACGGCCCTCCGCTCAGGCCCAAGCCCTTGCGCTGGCCTATGGTGTGGAACCAGTAGCCCTTGTGCTGCCCGAGCACGCGGCCCGTGGCTATGTCCACGATCGGGCCGGGGCGCTCGCCCAGGTGGCGGCGTATGAAGTCGTTATAGTTGATCTTGCCCAGGAAGCAGATGCCCTGCGAGTCTTTGCGCAGAGCGTTGGGCAGACGCTGCTCAAGGGCGATCTCGCGCACGCGGGACTTGGGCAGCGAGCCGATGGGGAACATCGCGTGGCTGAGCTGGTCATAGCTGATGCGGGCCAGGAAGTCGGTCTGGTCCTTCACCGCGTCAACGCCCGTCGACAGCCATTTCAGGCCGTCCTGCTCTGTGATGGTGGCATAGTGGCCGGTGGCCGTGGCGTCGAAATCCCGGCCCCAGCGCTCCTCGAAGTATCCGAACTTGATCACGCGGTTGCACATCACGTCGGGATTCGGCGTCAGCCCCTCGCGCACCGAGCGCAAGGCGTATTCCATCACATTGTCCCAATATTCCTGGTGCAGCGACACCACGTCGAAGGGCAGCCCGTACATCTTAGCAATGTACTGGCACATCTCTATATCCTCCTCCGCGGAGCAGTCGCCCTCGTCGGTGTCAAGGCCGATGCGGATATAGAATAGGTGCACGTCATGGCCCTGCTCCACAAGCTGGTGCACGGCCACGGCGCTGTCCACGCCTCCGGATATCAGGGCTGCTACTCTCATTCCGCGTCGGTGTCGGTTGAAGCCTGAGTCTGCTGGTTCACCACGCGCAGGCCCAGGAGCAGGGCCTCGGGGTCAACGTTCTTGGCCAGCACGCGGTGGCGGCCGTCAAGGTAATAGAGAGCGGGCAGCGAGGGGAGGGAGAACATGGTGTCCAGGTCCTTCGCAGCGCCGGCCGTCCAGCCAGCAGGCAGCCCGGTGGCGGCCTTCTGCCAGTCGCTGTCGCTGTCGTAGAGCACCAGCACGCGGGCCAGGCCCATGTCTGTCAGGCTCTTGAGGTTATAGTCGGCCGACAGGCGCGCCTTCAGCAGCGAGCAGTCAAGGCAGTCGGGGTCAGCGAAAAGTATGATCACGCGCGAAGCCACCACGTCGCCCAGGCTCGACTGCGAGCCGTCGGCAGTGGTGAAGGGTATGTCGGGCACGCGCATGCCCAGGCCGCTGTGCTCTATCATCTTCACCTGCGCGGCATATTTGGCGCGCGTGGCGGCGTCCACCTTCTTAGCCTTTGCAGCGGCGCGGGCAAAGGGCAGGTACAGCTCGTCGCTGGCGTACTCCGCGCTGTCGCCCTGCATCCAGCCCGCCGCGATGTCGGCCACCAGCGGCAGGCGTTTGGGGTCGACCTTCTCCACGGCTGCCAGGTAGCGGTCAATGGAGAGCATCACGGTGTCGCGCGTGGCGTAGGGCATGAACCCGCACCAGTCGCCGAAGGCCTCGCTGAGCTTGTCGACGGTCGAGAAATTTTGCTTGATGTTGGCGCGGTCCCAGAAATGTATCAGCAGGTAGTTGCATCGCTGGTCGAGAGTGGTCTTGCTGTCGGGCACCACGGGATAGGGAAACAGGTGGCCGTCAGACTCTTGCGCAATGGCGCCGCAGGCTGCCGCTGCGGCTATCAGTAGGGTGATCAGAAATCTCATGAAGTGTGAAAATCAATGGTTCGAAGCGCCGTTGGCGCACAATTATCCATGCAAAGTTAATTAATGCTTTTCACTTACGCAAACTTTTACACGGCCTGATTGTTAAAAGTAATAAAAGCATGACACTTGGCACGCGTTTTGCTCTACCATCCATGCACACGTATCAATTTTTTATATCTTACAAATATTAATACACACATACACATACCACAATGAACTTCAACAATTTCACCATCAAATCGCAGGAAGCCATACAGAAGGCCGTTGACCTCACCCGCTCCGCCGGGCAGCAGGCCATTGAGCCCGTGCACCTGCTTAAGGCCGTCATTGAAGAAGGCGACTCGCTGGTAAAGTTCATATTCCAGAAAATCGGCGCTGCCCCGCAGCAAGTGCTTGGGCAGATCGACCGTGAGATCACCTCCCTCCCCAAAGTTTCCGGTTCCGAGCCTTATCTGAGCCGCACCTCCAACGATGTGCTGCAGAAGGCCCTCGACATCGCCAAGGCCCAGGGCGACGAGTACGTCACCCTCGAGGCTATGCTCATGGCCCTTTTCGAGATCAACTCGCCCGCAAGCACCATCCTCAAAAACGCCGGCCTCACCTCCAAGGAGCTCCAGGCCGCCGTCGCAGAGCTGCGTAAGGGCAAGAAGGCCACCGACCAGAGCGCGGAGGAATCCTATCAGGCACTTTCCAAGTATGCCGTCAACCTCAACGAGCGTGCCCGCAGCGGCAAGCTTGACCCTGTGATCGGCCGTGACGACGAGATTCGCCGCGTGCTCCAGATCCTTTCCCGACGCACAAAGAACAACCCCATGCTCATCGGTGAGCCCGGTACCGGTAAGACCGCTATCGCCGAGGGCCTCGCCCACCGCATCGTCCGCGGCGACGTCCCCGAGAACCTCCGCACCAAGCAGATCTACTCGCTCGACATGGGTGCCCTCGTGGCAGGCGCCAAGTATAAAGGCGAGTTCGAGGAGCGTCTGAAAGCCATCGTCAACGAGGTCACTCAGAGCGACGGCGAGATCATCCTCTTCATCGATGAGATCCACACCCTCGTGGGCGCCGGCAAGGGCGAAGGAGCTATGGATGCCGCTAACATCCTCAAGCCTGCCCTGGCCCGAGGCGAGCTCCGCAGCATCGGCGCTACCACCCTCGACGAGTACCAGAAATATTTCGAGAAGGATAAGGCCCTCGAGCGTCGTTTCCAGAAAGT
>CAZSHV010000069.1:0-13376 GCA_964606815.1 uncultured Bacteroides sp.
TCTTCGATCTGAGGCTCTCGCATTGCCTTGTTCAGTTGAACGGACAACGCCGAAGCCTCACGCCGTATGACGGCTCCGCCCGCGGCGCTTCGCGAGAAGCGCCGCGCGTGGGGGAATAATCATACCTTGGGGCATCTATCGTTGTCTCATCCTGACTGAACTATAGAAATTTGCGAGATTTCAGATCATCAGAAACGAGCGTGTGATAAACGCTTTCTATGTCTGCATCCCGCCCCCGTGCCCATATCGGGCTCCGGCTGGCGATATGCAGCGCAAATATAGCTATTTTTTTTGATTCCCTCGCCCGATGACTGATTTTTTCACACAGCGGACGTCATTTTTCGCCCATTTTTCCAGAAAGAAGAGATTGTGTTTGAGAGGCAGTAGAAAGCGTTCGGCCCTGCTATCGAGGTGATAGCAGGGCCGTGATGAGGAGGGGGCGGTTAGCGGAGGAGGTAGGTGGTGGGGCTGGGGCGGCCGCAGAGCCACAGGCGGGCGCGGATTTCTTTTATTCCTTGGGCGGGGGGGGGGGTGGGGGGGGGGGGGGGGGGGGGGGGGGGGGGGGGCGGCGGGGCCGGGGGGGGGGGGGGTTTTTTTTTTTTCGTGGGGGGGGGGGGGGGGGGGTGTAGAGGGGGGAGGTGGCGGTGGGCTCGGTGCCGTCGGTGGTGTAGCGGATCTGGGCGCCGGAGGGGGCGGCGTAGGGGCTGTTGAGGTGGATGCTGTCGCCTATGACGCGGATGCCGGGCTGGCGCACGTGGAAGTTGACGCGCTGGCGGGCCAGGGCTGGCAGGGCGCGGGTGGAGAGCAGGGTGGTGAAGTCGGCGTGGGTGTAGGTGCTGTCGGCGTTCCAGGCGCGTTCTGCTGCTCCGTGGAGTTTGGGGAAGATGTAGGCTTCTTGGCGCTCGGGGCCGTCGATAGTCTCGCCGAAGAGTGTGGCTTCTACTCCGGAGACGGGGATGCCGGGGTAGATGCGCGAGGGGTAGGCGTCGAGGGTGCGGAGGTCGTCGACGTATCCGCCCCAGGCGAGGCCGAGCTCGGCGGGGTGGGGCGAGAAGCATTGGTCGAAGTATAGGTAGTCGACGTTGGTCATGACCACTGGGATTCCGGCTTGGGCGGAGCGGCGGGCGCGCTCGATGTTGCGGGGTGTGGCGTTGGTCCAGAAGTTTACGCTGCGCAGGGCGGGGGCGATGTCTTGCTGTCGCTCTTGGGCGAAGGCTATGTCTTCCCATCCGCTCATCTTGATGCCGCGCTGGGCGAGCATCCGGGCCATGCGCTGCACGAAGTGGGCGTGGAGCTCGGCCTGGGAGGTCATGCCGAGGCTGTCCATCATCTCATGGGCTCGGGCGCTGCCGCTCCAGGCGCCTTTGGCCACTTCGTCGCCGCCGATGTGTATGGCTTCGAGGGGGACGCCGGCCTCGGCGTAGAGGGCGGCGAGGTCGTCGAAGACGGTGGCCATGAATTGGTACGTGGTCTCGAGGGCGGGGTTCATGACGCAGTCGTGGTATCCCTGTGCGGAGGTGTAGCGTGAGGTGTCGCCGTCGTGGCGCAGGTGCATGTCGGGGAGGCCGGGTCGGGGATGGCGGTGGCGGCGCTCCATGGCTTCGACGGCGGCGCGGGCGTGGCCGGGCGACTCTATCTCGGGGATGACTGTGATGCCGAGGCTCTGGGCCAGGCGCAGCAGGTCAACGAACTCGGCGCGGGTGATGTAGCCGTTGGACGTGGTGGGCGAGTCGGGGTTGCCGTCGCCTCGGTAGTATTGCGGGCCGAAGTCGGGGTCCGCGGCTCCGGGGGTGTAGCCTCGGCGGCTGCCCACCTCGGTGAGCTCGGGCAGGGAGGGGAGCTCCAGGCGCCAGCCTTCGTCGTCGGCGAAGTGGAAGTGGAGCACGTTGAGGCGCAGGTCGCGCATCTGGTGCATGAGCTTGGCTATCTGCGTGGCGGGCAGGAAGTTGCGGGCAATGTCGACCATGAGTCCGCGGTAGACGTGCGAGGGCCAGTCTTCGATCACGGCGTTGGGCAGCTCGGTGGCTCCGCTGGCCGAGATGTTCTGGAGGAAGGCCGCGAGGGCGTTGCGCGCGGCCTGCTCTGTGGCGGCTTCGCACACGGCGCGGCCGTCGGCTATGGTTATGCGGTAGTATTCCGGGCGGCCGGCGAGCAGGGCCGTGTCTGACAATGCTTTAGCCTCGGCCCTCAGGGGCGCGGGGGATGAGCCGCCGGTTAGGGTGACGCTTTTGTATGAGGGCACGGCGTCGTAGGGGCCGGGGAGGCGGCCTGCGCTCAGGCGCTCGTTGAGGGCGTAGAGGTCTTCGGCCGCGGGCATGAGCATGCGGCCCTTGGCGTCGGTCCAGTGGGCGGGGCGGTCGAAGGGCCTGGCTGTGATGGCCACGGGCTCCACGGTGCCGTCGGGGAGGATGCGGTGGAGGCCGTCGGGGATGCGCGATGCCGTGAGGGGGCGCTTGGAGGCGAAGGTCACCACAACGGTGTCGGCTCCGTCGTGGATGCGGGGCGAGGCTATGTAGTAGTAGCCGGGGGTGATCACGCCGAGGGTGTCGGCGGGGTCGAGGGGCTGGCCGAAGTGGTTGAGGGCGTTGAAGGCCAGGCGCGAGAAGTTCTTGTCGCCGGTGATGGCCATGGAGTGGAGGTACTGGCCGTCGCGCCAGCCCTCGGCGCTCCACTCGACGGTGGTCTGCGCCGCGGCGGCTATGCTCGCGGCCGCGAGCAGGGCGGTGGTGAGTTGTCGCATGGGATGGATCTAAGGTATTAGTTTTAGGTATGGTATACCCCTGGAGGATAGGAGTTTGCCAGGGGGGGATGGGGAATCAGAACTTTCGCTCGATGATATAGTCGAAGATCCGCATCAGGGCCTCGGCGGCCTGGCACGGGGGGCACTGAGCGATGATCTCGGCGCCCTGGGCGCGCAGGCGCTGCATGACGTCGTAGGCATACTCGATGCCGCGGTGGCGGCGGGCGTAGGCCATGAGGATCTCGATTTCGGGGTCTTGCAGCTGCTCGCGGCGCGAGAGCTCGAGCATCTCGGCGTGGTGCGGCAGGGTGTCGTCAAGCAGCACGTGCAGCAGCGGGAGGGTGATCTTGCCCTCGCGCAGGTCGTTGCCCGTGGGCTTGCCCACGTCGCCCTGGAAATAGTCGAATACGTCGTCGCGGATCTGGAAGGCCTGGCCCAGCAGGCGGGCGAAGGCCGACATGCGCTCGGTGTCGGCGTCGGTGGCCCCGGCGGCGTAGCAGCCCATCTGGGCGCAGGCCACGAAGAGCGAGGCCGTCTTGGCCGTGATGATGCGGAAGTAGGCCTCCTCGGTGAGCTTGTGGAAGCGCGCGTTGTATATCTGGTCGAGCTCGCCCAGCGACAGCTCCTTGCCCAGCGAGCACAGTGCCGCGATGATGCGCGTGTCGGCCGTGTCGATGGCCTGCTGCATGGCGCTGGAGGTGAAGAAGTCGCCCACGAGCACCGCTATGTGGTTGTCCCACACCGAGTTGATGCTCGGGGCGCCGCGGCGGGTGGGGCTGTTGTCCACCACGTCGTCGTGGATGAGCGAAGCGTTGTGCAGCAGCTCCACGGCAGCGGCGGCCGACAGCACCTTGTCCGTGACCGGCCCCCACATCTTGGCGCAGAGCATCACGACGATGGGTCGGATCTGCTTGCCCTTTGTGCGCAGGGCGTTCGTCACCACGGCGTCCATCAGCGGGTTGGTGGTAGCCAGCTGCGCCGCGATGCGCTCGTTGAGCAGGGCCAGCTCCGGCGCGATCGACTGTTGAATGTCAGACAGAGATGTCATTAAAAAAAGGAATATATGCGCGAAAGTACGAAATATTCGCGTCATTCGCAAACCTGCGAGCAAAACGCGGCAAAAAAGCCCGCAGGGCAATGCATAATTAACAATTCACAATTCACAATTCATAATTCATAATTCATAATTATTGGCTCCGCCAAGTGCCTTGCGATGACACAACTCATAATTCTTGGCTTCGCCAAGCGCTTAGCGATGACATAATTCTTGGCTCCGCAAGTGCCCCCCGATGACCTAATTACGTGGGCGTTATCGGCGGCCGAACCGACCGTTCGGCCCTACAATTCGCGCCGCATTGCTGATGTTGTCGGCGGCCGAAACGAACTTTCGGCCCTACCATTTATTATCATATATCTCTGTGATTTTAGAGCCTGGCCCAGGGAATGTAAGAGAGTCGGTCGTCTACGATATACGATAGTAGGCATAATACCCACCTCCTCGCGGAACACGGATTGTGAGTTGACGGTGAAGGCGGCCCGAGCGTCATAGCCGGGCACATTCTCAACGGAGTTGAAATTAAGATATTCGGAAAAATAAGCGTCCATAACTTGCTGATTTATGCAGCGAAGTTATGGACGATATGGCTTTTGCGAAAAGACGCGGTTAATAATATGAGATTTGTCTTTGTTCTATATATGAGGTCGTTTCAATATTATTTTCATCAAATAAAGTAACAGTCCTTTTTATCCAATTACCATTTTCATCATAAGTATATTCGGAAAACTTAGCCTTACCTCCATAAACCCAATTATCGGTGTCATCAAGTACGGCATAAAGTTTTAAGCCTGTCGTCAATCCATTAGAATCTAATTCTTTTATGTATTTGGTGTTGTATACCAGTAGATACTTAAATTCAGTAGCAGCAGAATTATCCCATATAATATTTAGAGAAAATTCATGCGGCATCTGAGTTTTGAATTTTATCAATTTAGGATGGCCAGAATCATCGCGTATAATATTCTCTATCGGCATAGGAGTTGAGAACACCAAAGTATCATTGAAAGCTTGTTGTTGAACAATTTCGTGTATTGTTCCTTCTTGACTGAAAGTTATAGCAGGTGTCGGCAAGGATGAACCTGATCTATAAGTAATACTTTCAATATTGCCTTTTGCATCAAATAAAAGGGCATCGTGGTATGGTTGCTGTGCATACCCCGATATTGTAATCAAGGACAGGATAAGTATTGAGAGTATTCGATTCATAATTTTAAGTGAGTTTTACTAAGTGCAAAGATAAAGATAATTATCGATATTTCAAATAAATACCTCCAAGTCGTTGACGCGGAAGATGCAGCAGTCGTGCGACGCGGCGGCAAGGTCTCCAAGGTTGCCATTCAGCAACTCAGCGATTCGCTCCTGGGATTTTGCCCATATACACACAGGCGCGCGGCAATGAGCCGCGCGCCTGTTTCGTTTGGAATTTGTGCAATGACGTTTTCAGGGGTTGAACCAACGTTCGCGCCGTATTCCTTCTTTCATTTATCTATCTTTCATTTATCTATGTGATTTTAATGGCGGGGTTTGGTAATTGCGGAAATTTTCATACCTTTGCCTGCGCAGACCGCCATGCAGTGCCCCGGTCTGGGGTTACGACGGGCGGGACGCGACATAACATAGAAAGCGTTTATCCGCGCTGATTCTTGACGAATCGAAATTCTCGCAAAATTTCTTTTTTCCTGTCAAGGATTGTGCAACGGTAGATGCCCACGGATATGTGATTTCATGCCTCCGACGCTCCGCCTCTCCGCAGGCGACGCCGGAAGTCATTGTTGCATATACGGCGTAGGGCCTCTGCGTTGCCGTCCGACAGGAAATGGGCAATGCGAGAAGCCTCGATTCGTAGGACGGTAACAGATACAGACTCCTACGCTTTTTTGTATAAATATAACGCCTGCGAGGGGAGTTCGGGGGCACCTGTCTAATCTGATGAAAAAACTTATTTTCATGCTTTTGGGGGCGCTGTTTGCCCTCCCCGGCCTTGGCCGCGACTTCACCTTCACGTATGAGGGCCAGACGCTTACCTACACCGTCCTCGACGAAGAAGCCAAAACCTGCGAGACAAAACAGGGAGTTCTTAATTATGAAGAATGTGTAATTTATCCCGGCAATAATGTAGAAGGACAGCTGACCATTCCCTCCGTCGCAGTTGATGGCACAACTCAATACACGGTTACAAAAATAGGACGTCACTCTTTTATACACTGCAACCTCACTTCCGTTTTCATTCCAAATTCCGTTAAAGAAATTGGATTTGCGGCCTTCACAGATTGCGTGGAATTAACTTCCGTGGATATCCCGAATTCGGTCACTTCATTGGGGGCCTCATCCTTCTCTGGTTGTAGTGGATTGGAATCCGTGGATATCCCCAATTCAGTCACGTCATTGGGGGGCTGTGCTTTCTCCGACTGCAACGGATTGGAATCCGTTGTCATCCCGAATTCTATCACCACATTAGAGTATGGTGTTTTCCAAAACTGTAGCGGGTTGAAATCTGTTGTTCTCCCAAATTCTATTGAATCATTTGAGAGCCAAGCTTTTACTGGCTGCACCGGGCTTACCTCAATATATTATGACACCTGGAATCCGGTTCGTTCAGATGAATGGTATATTTTCTCCCAAGAAACTTACCAGAATGCAACATTGTATGTGCCGGAATGTGCCTTACAACTCTGTACGCTGCGTGCACCTTGGAACTATTTCAAAAAAATTGAGAAAATAGAAGGTACTTTTATTGATGAATTCACCTACACATACGAGGGCAACACACTTACTTACATAGTTGTTGACAAAGAGGCAAAAACTTGCAAAACCAAGGATGGTGGGTTTGGATTTGGTGGTAACACTGTAAGCGGCCACTTGACAATACCATCCTATGCTTCTGACGGCACAAACAATTATATAGTGATCGCTTTAGGCGACCTCGCATTTAATGGGAGCAAAGGCCTGATTTCGGCCACCGTGCCCAATTCCATTTCTTCGTTGAGCTATGGTTCTTTCCAAGCCTGTAGCGGATTAACTTCCGTAACCTTACCCAACTCCTTAAAGACTATTGAAGATGCAGCGTTCTTGGCATGCGAAAGTTTGTCTTCGATTGATATTCCGAACTCTGTCACAAAAATTGGAATCTGCTCGTTTATGTATTGCTCAGCGCTCACATCACTTGTCATTCCAAACTCTGTAACTAATATAAATCAACAAGCATTTTATAACTGCAGCGGCTTAACAACCGTGGTTTTGCCGAGTTCAATAAAAGAACTTGGGAGAATTGCATTTGACGGCTGCACCAGTCTTACGTCTGTGTATTACGACGCTTTGGACCCGATTGACACACGAGATAGTGAAATTTTCACTAACTACACCTATGAAAACGCCACTCTGTATATCCTTGAAGAAGGTATAGATTGGTGCGCTTATCGCGAACCTTGGAAAAATTTCAAAAAAATTGAGAAAATCGACACTTCCGATATCCCCGACGAGTTCACCTATACCTACGATGGCATTACCCTCACCTACACCGTTTTAGACAAGCTTGCAAGGACGGTTGAAGTGAGGGGCGCCGACCCGGGAGACTTTTGGGGTGATATGGTGATTCCTTCGGTCGCCGCCTACAATGGTAAGGACTTCTCTGTAGTGGCCTTGAGCGAATATGCGTTTTATGGATATAGGGGAATGGCTTCTGTTGTAATTCCTAACACTGTAACGGCTATAGGAGACATGGCTTTTCAAAGTTGCGAAGGTCTTACGGAGATCCAAATCCCTAACTCTGTCACTTCTATCGGTAGAGCGGCTTTCGCCGGTTGCAGCGAGCTCACAAACATCGTTATTCCTGCTAATGTAAGTTCAATTGGCGATGAGGCATTCAACGACTGCCGGAAACTTACCGCAATAAACGTTGAGGCAAACAACACTGCATATGCCTCGGAAAATGGTGCTTTGTTCACCAAGGATTATTCAGAAATCATACGTTGTCCGGAGGGAAAAAGCGGTGAGTTCAACATTCCAGCCCCCGTAAAAATTATTGGCGCTGGTGCATTCTTTTATTGCCAGCGACTTACAAATATCACTATTCCCGAATCAGTTACGACAATCAGCAATAATGCATTCGCCGCATGCTATCAATTAAGCTCAATCAAAATTCCCGCCTCGGTTGCTTCAATAGGATTACGTGCTTTTAACTCGTGTTCGAGCCTTACGTCCATAAAGGTTGATGCTGCGAACGCCTTCTATGCTGACTATGACGGTGTGCTATGCAATAAGGATATGACACTGCTCATTACGTGCCCGAGCGGCAAACAAGGCTCTTTTGATATTCCCTCCACAATCGAAACTATAGGGGAGTCTGCGTTTGAAATGTGTTATTATATAACTTCAGTTTCCATTCCCGCTTCGGTAAACACAATTGATCGACAGGCTTTCAGGATGTGCGGCATTACAGCTATTGACCTCCCTAATTCAATAACAACCATCGGAGACATGGCCTTCCATTGGTGCTCTGGTTTGGAAACGCTGGTGTTACCTAACTCCGTAACTACTATCGGGAGGAGCGCCTTCATGGAATGCTTAGAGTTGAAATCCGTGACGATCCCCGCATCGGTAACCACCATGGGTGAAGTGGCATTCTACCGGTGCTCGGCCCTAACAGATGTATACTATCTGGCAGAAACCCCCATCGCGGCTGACCCGGAGCTCTTCGGCGGCTACGGTGCCACTAACACCTACCAAAAAGCCACACTCTACGTGCCTGAGGCGGCTGTGGAGAAGTGCAAGCTGATTGACCCGTGGAAAAAATTTGAGAAGATTGAGATACTTGATCCATCCTTCTGCCCCAATAATTTCATCTACACGCACGAAGGCCAAACTCTCAGCTACACCGTGCTGGATAGGGAATCAATGACCGTGACGCTGAAACCAGGTAAGGACTATATTCCTGGAAACTACGTGACCGGCAGCTTGGAAATTCCCGAACAGGTACAATATGGAAACATGAGCTTCACTGTTGTCTCGATTGGTGATGCTGCATTCACTTATTGCGATCAGCTTACCTCTGTGGTTCTTCCCAACTCCATAGTTTCTATAGGTGAGAATGCGTTCAATAATTGCCCAAATTTGACGTTTATATCTCTTCCCAGTTCATTGAAAACTATAGGTCGCTACGCTTTCGGCAGTTGCGAATCTCTGGCATCAGTCATCCTTCCTGAAGGTGTTTCGAATATTGGCTATCATGCATTTGACCACTGCATCTCAATGACGGATGTACATATTCCGAGTTCAGTGACAACTATCGGCGAAGGTGCTTTCATGGGATGCGAAGCTCTGACCAGAGCAGAGTTTGAGAATATCGAATCTCTATGTTCAATTGATTTTGCCGATGGCGATTCAAACCCTATCGCTTATGCGCGGCGTCTGTTCATAGACGGAAACGAAGTAACCGAGCTGCACATTCCATCCTCTATCTCTTCAATAGCCCAAAATGCTTTCTTCCGATGCGAAGGGCTTACATCAGTCACCATACCGAACAGCGTCACTGAAATGGGAGTAAACGCATTTTATGGCTGTAAGGGCTTGAAAAAGGCAGAGTTTGCAAGCATAGAGGCTTTGTGCTCATTTGATTTCGCAACTATTCATACCAATCCAGTATATTACGCTGAAGCTCTGTACATTGATGGCAACAAAATCAGTGAACTGGAAATACCAAGCTCCGTCTCTCATATAGGCAATCGCACTTTCGCTGGTGCTTCTGGGCTGACTTCCGTAAATATTCCTTGCACAGTAACTTCCATAGGCGTCCAAGCCTTCTATATGAGCTCAATTGCTGCCGCTTATATTCCTGCATCGATTGAGTCAATTGGCGAACGCGCTTTCAGCTATTCCGATTTGGCCGCTGTATACTACAATACACAGGAGCCCCTCAATGCAAATGCCAACTGTTTCTCAACCGCCAACTATAATGATGCGACACTCTATGTGCCTGAGGCGGCTGTGGAGAAGTGCAAGCTGATTGATCCGTGGAAAAACTTCGCAAAAATCGAGGCTTATGACTTCTCGGGCATTCAAGACATGGAGTCTGACGTGGACTCCTCCGTGCCCTGCGAGGTATACAACCTCAACGGCGTGAAGGTTGGCACAAGCACTGATGGCCTCCCCGCGGGCATGTATATAGTGCGCTGCGGTGGCAAGATCTACAAGGTGGCTATTCAATGATACAGTAATTTGCTCCTGGGCATTGGCCCTTCTACCCACAGGCGCGCGGCAATGAGCCGCGCGCTTTTTTGTAGTGTGTGAGTTGGACTTTTCGCGGGCGAAAATGGAATACGCATCGTTTGCGTTTTCGCGGACGCTCGGTCCGAGCGTCCCTACATCCATATGGTATTCAGTGCATTATGACAGCTAAACCGACGATTTGCGCCCTGTGATAGAGGAATATTCAGGGGGGGCATGCTGAAATCGACGCGATGTGGTCGCCTCGTATTTTTATAAGAAGAGGAGAGGACGAAGTAATCAGAACGTGTAAAAAAAATCGCAAAATCTTTACACGTCTTCAACAACGTGTAAAAAAAATCGCCTTTTTTTTACACGTTTTCGGAACGTGTAAAATTTCTTTACACGTGACATTGCCCCGCTCCCTTACGTTTTCGCAGACGGTCGGACCGAGAGTCTCTACATCCACCTGACAATGTGTTTTCGCGGCCGAAACGAACTATCGGCCCCACTCATTATTATCATTTGCTAATTTTTTACAAATATTGCGGCGGGAGGGGGCGCGTTTCATAAATTATGGCTACATTTATGCAATTTTTCTTTTAGCTCTTCCCTACCCTCCTGCATAATGGATTCTAAAAAGCTTTTCCTTCTCGATGCGTACGCGCTCATCTACCGCGCTTACTACGCTCTGATTCGCGCGCCGCGCTTTACGTCGCGCGGCTTCAACACTGGCGCTATCTTCGGTTTCTGCACCACGCTCGACGAGGTGCTCCGCAAGGAGCAGCCTGAATATATCGCGGTGTGTTTCGACCCTCCCGGCGGGACGTTCCGCAACGAGCTGTTCACTGACTACAAGGCGCAGCGCGAGGCTACGCCGGAGGATATCATCCAGTCTGTGCCTTACATCAAGCGCATCATCGCGGCCATGCACATCCCTGCCATCGAGGTGCCGGGCTACGAGGCCGACGACGTGATCGGCACGCTGGCCCACCGCGCGGAGGGGGAGGGCTTCGTCACCTACATGATGACGCCCGACAAGGACTACGCGCAGCTGGTGACGCCTCGCATCCTGCAGTACCGCCCGCCGTTGGGGGGCAAGGGCATGGAGATCCGCGGCCCGGAGCAGGTGCGCGAGCGTTTCGGCGTGGAGCGCCCCGAGCAGGTGATCGACCTTTTAGCTCTGGAGGGCGACAAGATTGACAACATACCGGGCTGTCCGGGCATAGGCGAGGTGAAGGCCCGCAAGCTGATACAGGCCTGGGGGAGCGTGGAGAATATGATAGCCCACGCCTCGGAGATCAAGGGGGCCGACGGCCGCAAGGTGGCCGAGCATGCCGACCAGATCCTCTTCTCCAAGCGTCTGGCCACGATTGTCACCGACGTGCCCGTGGATATCAGCCTCGACGCCCTGCGGCGTCAGGAGCCGGACATGGACGAGCTGCTGAGCATCTACCAGGAGCTGGAGTTCAAGAGCTTCATAGCCAAGGCCCGCGCGCAGGCCGTGATCGCCGGCGGGGAGGCGCCCGCGGCGCCAGTGCCTCCGGCTGCCGGGCCGGCCATGGGGTCGCTGTTCGACAGCCCCGCGGAGGCCGCGCAGGTGGCGCAGACGCCGAAGGTGGACGTGCCCCAGGTGCGTCCGCAGATTCTCGACACGCCCTCGCAGGCGGCCCAGGCTGTGGCCGAGGCCCTGAAGCACAGCGCCGCGGGCGTGTGCCTTGTGGCCGCGGGCGACCAGCCCATGACGGCCGCGTGGACGGGCGTTGCCATCGCCATCCCCGACGGCGGCGCCGACTACTACCTGCCCCTGCCTGCCGGCGAGGCCGACCGCGCCGAGATGGCCGTTGTGCTACAGCCGCTCTTCGCCGCCCAGGGACTGACGGTGGTGAGCCACGACATCAAGCGCGACATGCTGCTGCTGCGCCGCGAGGACATCGCCCTCACCGCCCCCTACTACGACACCCGCCTGGCCCACTACCTGCTCAAGCCCGAGATGCGCCACGGCATAGACGTGGTGGCGCAAGACATCCTGGGCTACGAGGCCATCCCGCCCGAGCCCTCCGGCAAGCGCGGCGCGGCCCTGCCGGGCATGGAGAACCCCCAGCAGGCCTGCGAGCAGGCCCGCCTGTGCCTGGAGCTCATGCCCAGGCTGCAAGAGGCCCTGGAGAAGGAAGGCCAGAGCGCGCTGATGACCGACATCGAGCTGCCCTTCGCCCGCGTGCTGGCCGACATGGAGTGGGAGGGCGTGCGCATCGACGTTAGCGAGCTCTCGAAGCTCTCCATAGCCCTTACCCAGCGCCTCGAGGCCCTGGAGCGCGAGGCATACGAGCTCGCCGGACAGACCTTCAACATCGGCTCGCCCATGCAGGTGGGCGAGATCCTCTTCGGCAAGATGCAGATCGACCCCAAGGCCAAGAAGACCAAGAGCGGAGCCTACTCCACCACCGAGGAGATCCTTGAGAAGCACCGCCGCTCGCACCCCATCGTGGACGTCATCCTCAAGGTGCGCGCGCTGAAGAAGCTGCTGAGCACCTACGTCGACTCCCTGCCCCGCCTGATCAACCCCAACACGGGGAAAATACATACCTCCTTCAACCAGACCGTCACGGCCACGGGCCGCATATCCTCGGCCAACCCCAACCTGCAGAACATACCCGTGCGCACCGAGGACGGCCGCGAGATACGCCGCGCCTTCATCCCCGACGCCAACTGCCTGATGCTCTCGGCCGACTATTCGCAGATCGAGCTGCGCCTGATGGCCGACTTCTCTGCCGACCCCGACATGGTGCAGGCTTTCCTACAGGGTGAGGACATTCACCGCAGCACGGCGGCGAAAATCTACCATGTGCCGCTGGAGGAGGTCACTCCCACCCAGCGTAGCCACGCCAAGACGGCCAACTTCGGCATCATCTACGGCATCTCGGCCTTCGGTCTATCAGAGCGACTCGACATACCGCGCTCCGAGGCCAAGGCGCTCATCGACGGCTACCTGGCCACCTACCCCGGCGTGGCCCGCTATATGGCCGACCAGATTGCCCTGGCCAAGGAGAAAATGTACGTCAGCACCATCAAGGGCCGCAAGCGCTACCTGCCCGACATCAACTCCCGCAACGCCACCGTGCGCGGCTTCGCCGAGCGCAACGCCATCAACGCTCCGCTGCAAGGCTCGGCTGCCGACATCATCAAAATCGCCATGATCCGCATCGCCCGCCGCATCGCCGAGCTGGGACTGCGCTCAAGGATGATCCTGCAGGTGCACGACGAATTGGTGTTCAACGTCCACCCCGACGAGCTCGATCAGCTGCGCCAGATGGTGGTGGCCGAGATGGAAGGCGCCTACAGCGGGCGCGTGCCTATGGAGGTCAACGCCGGCGTGGG
>CAZSHV010000070.1:0-13308 GCA_964606815.1 uncultured Bacteroides sp.
ACTCTGCTCAATGGCTGACCGCCTCAGCTTTAACATATTTTATGGGACAGGCTCTTAGGTTATGATTCTTCGCCTAAGACCATGTCGACGGCCTGGGCGGGCGTTGCGGCCACGAGCCAGTCGGAGGCCGCGTCGGGGGCGCTGAAGCCCTGGTCCACAGACCGGCGCAGCATCTGCAGCAGGGGGTCGTAGTAGCCGTCGGTGTTGAGGATGACCACCCGGCCGGGGTATAGGCCCAGCTTGCGCCAGGTGAGCATCTCAAGCAGCTCCTCGAAGGTGCCCACGCCGCCCGGCAGGGCAATTGCGCCGACGCTCATCTGCGCCATGGTGCGCTTGCGCGTGTGCATGTCGGGAACTACCACGGTGCGCGACAGCCCCTTGTGGCACAGGCCGGCATCGACCATAAACTGCGGGATCACACCCACAGCCTCTCCGCCGGCTTGCAGAGCGCCGTCGCTGACGGCCCCCATCAGACCGGCCGCACCGCCGCCGTTGACCACGGCATAGCCGCGGCGCGCTATCTCGGCGCCCAGGGCGCGGGCCGCGTCAAAATACACCTGCGCTATGCGGGGCGACGACGCGCAGTAGACGGTGATGGCTTTCGGCTGCTCCATGATGTCAGTTCGCGCCAAGGAAGATGGCATTGATGATCCAGCTCACCACAGAGAATATCACCGAGAAAATCAGAGCCGACCAGAAGCCGTCGACCTTGAACGAGCTCATCAGCCCACTGGCCATCATCACTATCAAAGCATTGATTACCAACAGGAAGAGGCCCATGGTGAGCAGCGTCAGAGGCAGCGAGAAGAACTGCAGCACGGGCTTGACGAAGGTATCGAGCAGGCCCAGCACGATGGCCAGCAGTATGGTGTTCCAGAAGCCGGAGATGTTGACGCCCGGGGTGAACTTAGCGGCGAGGTAGGCCGCGAGAGCGGTGAGAAGAAGTTGAAGGATAAACATTTTATTTATGAATTGCGGGTTCTAACAATTTCAGAGCCTGCGGCTCTTAACTGCCTCGCGGTCGAGCTTCAGCTGCGCGCGCAGGGCTTCGATTGACGGGAAGGCCTTCTCGTCGCGCAGGCGGTGGAGGAAGCGCAGCGCTATGGGCAGACCATAGAGGTCAGCGTCAAGGCCTATGATGTGCGCCTCGATGCGGGAGGCGTGGCCGCTGACGGTAGGGCGCGTGCCTATGTTCGTCATAGCCGGGAGCCACATCTCCCCCACCCTCGCCTGGCATGCGTATACGCCCGTGCCCGGCACGAGCTGGCTGGGGCTGTCGGGCTGCAAGTTGGCTGTGGGAAATCCTATGGTATGACCGAGCCCGCGGCCGTGGGCCACGGTGCCGCTGACCTCGTAAGGGCGGCCGAGCATAGCTGAGCCCATCTCTACGCCTCCGGCGGCAAGGTTGCGGCGCACGGCCGACGAGCTGATGCTCTCGCCCAGCTCCGGGGCCACGTACTCCTCTGCCCTCTCCACAGTGATGCCCAGCTCGCGGCCCAGCACGGCATAGTCGCCGCAGCTGTCGCCGTCGCAGCCGAAGCGGTGATTGTAGCCGGCGAGCACGTAGCGCACGCCCAGGCTCTCGCGCAGCATGGCCAGGAACTCTCTGGCCGTGAGGGCCCGCAGGCTCTCGGTGAACGATAGCACGTGGGCCTCGCACCTTCCGTACTGGCTCAGCAGCTCCAGCTTGCTGGGCAGCGGCGTGAGGATTTTCGGGGCGCGCTCGGGGGCGATAAGCTCCAAGGGATGGGCGGCGAAGGTCACGGCCACGGGGCGCAAGCCGCGCTCCGCCGCGCGCTCGCGCAGCAACCGCAGCATGTGCTGGTGGCCCAGGTGCACGCCGTCAAACATGCCCACGGCCACGGCCGTCCCCTGCCCTACCCCGTCAGATGACATGCAGCTCTTGGAGTTTGGCAATGATGTCGCAGATGTCGGTCTCTTCCGGCACCAGGCAGGTCTCATAGCCCACCGAGGCGGCGGCCTCGAGGTTGGTCTCGGAGTCGTCGAAGAACATTGTCTGTGCAGGCTCTATGCCCAGCTTGGAGGCTGCGTAGCGGAATATCTCAGGGTCGGGCTTAGCCATGCCGGCGGCGAAGGACGTCACCTCGCCGTCGAAGTAATGGCTCATGTCGAAGCCCTCTTTGCGGAATTCGTCGGCAATCTTGGAATTCCACATTATGGGGTTGGTGTTGCTGAGCATGTAGACGCCGTAGCCCTGCTTGCGCAGGCCCTCGAGCATGCGCAGGCGGCTCTCGGGGATGCCGATTAGGAAGCGTGTGAAGGCCTCGTCGATCTGCTCGTCAGAGGCCGGGCGCGTCAGCTTCTCGCGCACGGCGTCGCGGAACGGCTGGGCTGTGATCTTGCCGCTCTCCAGGTCCATGAAAATGCCGCTCTGGGCATATTGGCCGAAGTAAGAGTCAGCATCAGGCAGCCCCAGAGCCTCGAAGGCGCGCACGCAGCGCATGCGCTCGATGTCCATGATCACGCCGCCCAGGTCGAAAAGTAGATTCTTAATCATAACTGCGGGACAGGCTCTTATTTGAGGTCGGAGAAATCGATGGTGCCGGGGGTCGTGCGGCTCTGGTCGGGTTGCTGGGCAGCTGGGGCCGCAGGCGCGGCGGAGGACGTCTTGACGGAGTTGACGAGCTGGCGGTCGCGGTTGTACGCGGGATTCTCGGTGAGGGTCTCGATGACGGCGTCGTCGTCCACCTGGTCGGGCTGCAGGATGATGAAACGCTGCTGCAGCTTGGCGCGGTTGAGCTCCTCGATTTTGTTGGCGCCGTATTCGCTGGCCAGGCGGCTCTCCTCGTCGGCCGCGGTGTCGGCAGGCTGCGCGGGGGCTGCGGTGGGCGCGGGCTTCACGGTGGGCTGTACGGTGGACGAGTCGTCGGTCTCCGGAGCCTGGATCACGGTGCGGCTGCCGTCGTTGGGGTTCGACACGGTGATGTCGAAACCAGAGGCCAGGATGGTGAACTTCACCTTGTCGCCCAGCGTTTCGTCGAACGACACGCCCCAGATCACGTCGACGCCCTTGTCGATGTTCGACACGAACTGTGTGATCTGATCCGTCTCGTTGATTTTGAACGTGTCCTTGGCCTGGCGCGAGAAGTAGAGGTTGAAGAGCAGGCGGCGGCTGGAGAAAATGTCGGTGTTGCGCAGCAGGGGCGAATGCAGAGCGTCCTCGATGGCCTTGGTGACGCGGTTCTCTCCCTCGCCGTAGCCGGTGCTGATGATGGCCGTGCCGCCGTTGCGCAGGGTTTTGTCCACGTCGTTGAAGTCGAGGTTGATATAGCCGTCGGTGGTGACGATTTCCGATATGCTGGTGGCGGCCATGGAGAGGATGTCGTCGGCTTTGCCGAAGGCGTTGATGAAGTCCATGTCGCGGAAAATCTCGCTCAGGCGCTCGTTGTTGATTACCAGCAGCGCGTCGACGTTCTCGGAGAGCTTGCGGGCGCCGTCGAGGGCCTTGAGAATCTTCACGCGGCCTTCGTATAGGAAGGGGATGGTGACGATGCCGATGGTGAGTATGCCCTTCTCGCGTGCGATACGAGCTATTACAGGGGCCGCGCCAGTGCCGGTGCCACCGCCCATGCCGGCGGTGATGAATACCATGTCGGTGTCGGTGTTGAAGAGCTCGGCGATGTCGGCCGCGCTCTCCTCGGCGGCCGCGCGGGCGCGCTCGGGGTCGTTGCCGGCACCGCGTCCGCGCAGGGTGTCGGGGCCCAGCAGCAGCTTGTTGGGCACGGGGGAATTGTTGAGGGCTTGCTGGTCGGTGTTGGCCACGATGAATGTGACGTTGCGCACGCCCATGTCGTACATGTGGTTCACAGCGTTGCCGCCGCCGCCGCCCACGCCTATCACTTTGATTTTTTCCGGCGAGTAAGATCCGGATGCGGGCTCGGGGGAAAAGTTATGGCTGTTCTGTATGTCTTCGGTGCTCATTTGCGGTCAGAAATTTAGCGGTTAATGGAGAGTGGAGTGGGGGGGTCAAACTTCGTCCTCGAGGTCGGCGTCGCGGTCGTCGTCGACGTTGGTGTGCTTCGAGAATATGTTCAGCAGCATTTTCTGCATCTTGTCCATGAAAGAAGGGTCCTTCTTGTCAGGGTCATCGTCTGGGGTGTCGTCGAGGCTATCGGTGGTGTTTTGCTGTGCGAGTTGGCGCGCTCGCTTGCGTTCCATGGCCTCTTGTGCAGCGCGTTCGCGGGCTATGCGTTCCTGCTCCTGCTGCTGAGCCTGCTGTGCGCGCTGCGCGCGTCGGCGGGCGGCCACATCGTCATCCTCGAGCAGGTCCTCCTCATCGGGGCCTGCGCCGAAGTGCACGTCTGCGCCGCGGTTGGGCTGCTGCGCGGGGGGCGCGGGTTGGGGGGCAGGCTCGGGCTCGGGGAAGGAGACGCACTGCTCGTCGGAGGTGCGCGCGGCCTGCTCGATGACGGAAAGGAGAGGTATATAGTCGGCGGCTTTTCCTACGGAGGGCGCCACGGCGATGGTGGCAGGCAGTCCGGCCAGGCGAATCTTCATCTTGCTCTGGCTCTCGAGGAAGCGGCAGAAGTTTTTGAGCTTAGCTCCGCGGCCCGTCATCACCATGCCCGATGCGAGGTCTTCGGCGCGAAAACCGGCAAACGAGATGTGGGCCATGATGTTGGCAGCGATTTCACCAGCTCGGGCCTGGGTGTAGAGGTTGGCGCGCTGAATGTCAGCGTCGGCGGTGGCTCCAGGCTCGGATGTGGCCGAAGCCACGGTGCATTTTGCCTGCTCGGCGCGCTCGGCCGTGATGCTCAGGCCGGCGGCTATGTCGAGGGTGATGTTGTGCGAGCCCAGGGGGAGGGTGACGATATACTGCAGCGAGCGGTCTTTGTAGATGCTCATAGTGGTGGTGTGGGCGCCGATGTCCACCAGGCAGCATCCGAGCTGCTTCTCCTCCTCGTTCAGGAGCAGGCGAGCGGTGGATAGGGGAGTGAGGACGTATTCGGCCACGTCCATATGCAGACGCTCGTCAAGCACAAGCTCGAGATTGCGGCGGTTGGCAGGCGAGCAGACAACCACGGTGAATTCTCCGCGAATCTTCTTGCCCAGCGCGCCCACGGGGGCGGAGATGGCGCGGTTGTCGACGAAAAATTTGCGAGGCATCACCTTCAGGGCCGCTTTTCCGGCGGGCACGGCCTTTGTGGCCTCCATGTAGAGGCGCTCCAGGATCTGGTCGGTGACCTCCATCTCTGTGGGGAGGTCGAGCTCCGCGTTGGCGCGGATGGTGCCGAGCGAGCGGCCGGCCAGGGCGGCGTAAACCTCAGTGATCTTGCCGGGCTTCACGGCGGGTGTGTTCTCCAGCTTCTGCAGCACATACTGCGTCTGCTTGGCGGCCTCGATGAGGTTCTGCACACGGCCGTAGAGCACGCATCCGTTGCTGTCAGCAGTCTCCAGGGCCACGACCTCCGGGCGGGCGGCCGAGCCGTCGCTCAGGAGCGGCACGCGGGCCACAGCGCCGCGCACCTGCGAGCCTGCTATTTCTATTGCTGCTATATATCGGTAGTTCATTGCTTATTGTGGTGTTGAGGGGTAGGGGATTAGATTCAGGGATTTGGGTGATGGATAGCCGCGGAGTCCGGCACGGCGGTGCCCATTGTTGAGGCGTCGTCGAGGTCGTCGTGCTCCTCGTGGATTTGCTGCTCGAGGCGACGGCGCTTGTCGGCGCGCGAGGCTATTACGCGGCCGCGCCATTTGACGCTGAGCGTGTCGTAGTACTGCCAGCCCTTTACGGGCATCACCTGGGCGTAGAAAGCGCGCAGGCGCTGGAATTTGTTGTCGATGTCGCAGGTGTCGCCCATGTTCACCACATGGCCGCGCACGCCCGGCACGATGATGATGTCCCTCGGGCCGTTGACCTTGATGGCGGACACCAGGGCGTCGAGCTCCGGGTGGGCCTGCAGATAGTCGATGTAGGGCAGGATGATGGTGGGCTGCATGCGCTGCGAGAAATGGCCAATGACCACGGGCACGTCCACTCGATAGCCGGCTAGGGCGTTGACGCGTTTGCCCTCGCGGTTGATGAAGTACTGCATGCCGTTCTGGTCGAATATTCGGGCCACGGGCACGATGGGGCGCACGTGCACGCGCAGGCTGCAGTCGGTGCTGAGCAGGCAGTTCACGCTCTCGATGTTGTCCAGGCCTCTGAGGCGGGCCTCCATGTCGTGGAGGTTGAGGGCGGAGGCGGGCTGGCCGTCGGGGCTCAGGCTCATGGCGTGGATGGCGCCGGTGATGTGGGCCGGGGTGACGAACTCGTTGCCGTCGGCAGGGGCAATGTCCACGGCCACGCCCTCCACCCGCCGCTCGTTGGCGCGGGCCGAGGTGTAGATGAGCGCGCCGACGACGTATACCATCATCAGCACGGCCAGGATGCAGCGTATCACATTGCGTTTGTTCATCATTGCCTAAGCGTGGGGTATGGGCGCGGCGTTAACGGGCGATCTCATCCACCAGCTTGGGGAGGAAGTTGGAGAGGTCGCCGGCGCCGAGCGCTAACAGGACTTCAAAGTTACGCGTTTTCATCGTCTCCACAAAATCATGCTTCGAAATCAGCGTTTTATTTTCGCACGCGACGCGGTCGAAGATGATTTGCGAGCTCACGCCCTCGATGGGCTCCTCGCGGGCGGGGTAGAGGTCGGTGAGCACCACCTCGTCGGCCATCGACAGGGCCTGGGCAAACTCCGGGGCGAAATCGCGGGTGCGCGAGTATAGGTGGGGCTGGAAGGCCACGGTGAGCTTGCGGCCGGGGTAGATGGCGCGCACAGAGGCTATGCTCATCTTCAGCTCGTCGGGGTGGTGGGCATAATCGTCGATTACCACGCGGCCTTTCGGCCCGGGCTCCTTGAGCAGGAACTGGAAACGGCGCTCCGCGCCCTGATATGTGGCCATGGCCTGGCGCATCGCCTCCGCGGGGGCGTTGCCCGTGAGCCAGCATGCCGCCATGGCTGCGATGGCGTTATCGATGTTGATGTCCACCGGCACGCCCAGGCTGATGTCCGCGATGCGCGAGCCGTCGGGCAAAGCCAGGTCGAAGGTGATGGTGCCCTCGCCGCGGCGTATGTTCTCGGCGTGGAAGTCGCCCTCGTGGCGCGAGTAGGTGTATACCTTCACGCCCTGGGCGGGGCGGGGCTTGAGCTTGAGGCCCGTGTGCACCACCAGGGCGCCGCCGGGCTGGATCAGCTCGGTGAAGTGAGCGAAGCTCTCCAGGTAGGCCTCTTCGGTGCCGTAGATGTCGAGATGGTCGGGGTCCGTGGCCGTGATCACAGCCACCCAGGGGCGAAGCTGGTGGAAAGAGCGGTCGTACTCGTCGGCCTCCACCACGCTCCAGGGCGAAGTGGCGGAGAGAAGCAGGTTGGAGTTATAATTGCGCAGGATGCCGCCCAGGAAGGCGTTGCAGCCCACGGGGGCGGTGTGCATGATGTGCGCGGCCATCGACGACGTGGTGGTCTTGCCGTGAGTGCCGGCGAAGCACAGCGCGCGGCTTGAGCGCGTGATCTGGCCCAGGGCGGCGGCGCGCTTAACGACGGTGAATCCGTGCTCGCGGAAATAGCGCAGCGGCACGTTGCTCTCCGGCACGGCCGGGGTGTATACCACCAGCGTGCGCTCGGGGTCGCGGAAATCGACAGGCACGGCCTCCATGCTGTCTTCGAAACTCACGCGGGCCCCCTCGGCCTGGAGGGCGTCGGTGAGGGCCGAGGGCGTGCGGTCGTAGCCCGCCACGGCTTTGCCGCGGGCCAGGAAATAGCGGGCCAGCGCGGCCATGCCTATGCCGCCTATGCCGGCGAAGTATATGTGGTCAGCTTCCATTGTGTGTTCTGCCATATTCAGAGTTTTTTTTCGTTGAGTATACGCACCACGTGGTCCACAATTTTTTCGTCAGCCTGCGGCAGGGCCATGGCCAGGATGTTGTCGCCCAGGCTCTTGAGCTGCTGGGGGGATGCCAGCAGGCCCAGGATGGCAGGGCCGAGCTTCTCGCGGGCCTCGGCGTCGAGGATCATGATGGCGGCTCCGCGGTCTTGCAGGGCCAGGGCGTTCTTGCGCTGGTGGTCTTCAGCCACCATGGGCGACGGCACCAGGATGGTGGGCTTGCCCAGGAGCTGCAGCTCGCTGATGGTGCCCGCTCCGGCTCGCGCCACCACCAGGTCGGCGGCGCGGTAGGCCGCGGCCATGTCAGAGATGAACGCCGTGGCCTTCACTCCCGGCATATCCTTGGCGATGGCTGCGCACTCGGCCTCGTAGTATTTGCCCGTCTGCCACAGCACTTGGCCGCCGGCCTCGACGATGGCGGGCGCGCAGGCCGCGATGCTCTCGTTGATGGTGCGTGCTCCCAGCGAGCCGCCCACGGCCAGCACCAGAGGTTTGTCGGGGTCCATGCCCATGGCCTCTTTGGCCTCGCGCTGGGTGAGGGTGCACTCCGTGAGGGCGGCGCGCACGGGGTTTCCGGTTAGGTGGATTTTGTCTGCGGGGAAGAAGCGGTCCATATTCTCGTAGGCCACGCAAATGGCGCTCGCGCCCTTGGCCAGCATCTTGTTGGTGACACCGGCATACTGGTTCTGCTCCTGCAGCAGAGTGGGTACCCCGGCGCGCTGAGCGGCCTTGAGCGTGGGGCCGCTGGCGTATCCGCCCACGCCGATGGCGATGTCGGGCCCGAACTCGCGCACGATGCGGCGGGCCTTGCGCATGCTCTTGAACAGCTTCCAGAGCACGCCGAAGTTGCGCCACAGGCGCTTGCGGTCGAAGCCAGCCACGGGCAGGCCCTCGATAGGATATCCGGCCGCGGGCACGCGCTCCATCTCCATGCGGTCTTCAGCGCCCACGAAGAGGATCTCGGCCTCGGGGTAGCGGCGCTTGATGGCGTTGGCAATGGATAGGGCGGGGAATATGTGGCCGCCTGTGCCGCCGCCGCTTATTAGCACTCGTTTCGGGGTTTTCATATATGGTAAATCGTGGATGTGGAAAGTTAAGACGGGTTCTCGGCCTGCACCTCTGTGGGCAGCTCCTGCAGCTCTTCGCGGATTTCGGCCTTCTTGCCCTTGCGGGCGGCGAATCGGCTCACGCTCAGCATAATGCCCAGGGCCATTGAGGTGATAATAATCGACGTGCCGCCCTTTGATATCAGCGGCAAGGGCTGTCCGCTGACGGGGAAGACGCCCGTGACGATGGCCATGTGGAATATAGCCTGGAAGCATATGAACACGGCCATGCCCATCACCAGCAGGGCCGGGAAGGCCGTCTGGCAGCGGTTGGCCACTACGCCGGCGCGGGCCAGCAGCCACAGGTAGAGCACCAGCACCACGATGCCGCCGGCCATGCCCAGCTCCTCAATGATGATGGCGTAGATATAGTCGGAGAAAGCCAGGGGCAGGCGCGCCGTCTCACGCGAATTGCCGGGCATCACGCCCATGACGCCGCCGTGGGCCTGGGCCATGTAGGAGTACTGCTCCTGCTGGTTGAGGTCGGTGATGGGGTCGTTGTACTTCTCTCGGTTGAGGTAACGCTTCAAGCGCGCGTTCCATGTGTCGGAGCGGTCGCGGCTGCCCACTGGGCCTCCGATCTCGGCCTCGATGCCAGTGCCCTCGATCACCTGCGTGGTCTGCACGGCAGTGGTCTGCGCCGAGCTTTTCTTCCACAGCATTTTATACGCCAGCACGCCGCCGCCGAGCACGGCGAAGGCTGCTAGTATGATACAGAATTTCTTGGCCGAGACGCCGCCGATCAGCATCATAGACAGGGCTATGCCCATGAGCAGCAGCGTGTTGGTGAGACCTTGGGTGAACAGCAAGCCGGCGGCCACCACCAGGGCTATGATCACTGTGCGCAAGCCCTTGTCAGTGACGTCGGTGCGCCCCTTCATCTGCGAGCGCGAGAGCACGGAGGCGATGACGAGCACCACGGAAATCTTCACCATCTCGGAGGGCTGGATGGCGATGGGGCCGATGGATATGCTGCGGCGCGCGCCGTTGATGTAATCGCCGACGAAGAGCGTGAGCAGCATTAGGCCTCCGCTGATTATGGCGAAGGTCATGATCCACCTGAGGAAGTGCTTGTAGTGGATGTTCTGCAGCGTGAGCATAATCACCAGGCCGATGAATAGGAACCCGGCGTGGCGCACGATGGGGGCCATGATAGACGTGGCCGTGACCTCATGGCTCGAGGCGCTGTAGAGCTCCACGAGCGAAATGATCACCAGGGCTATGTAGATGCCCCAGATTTGCTTGTCGGTGCGCTTGGGGGCCTCGACAGCCGGAGCCTGCGCCGCTGGGGCGGCGGGGGCAGGCGCTGTGGTTGATAGATTAGTGTCCATAGGAAAGTATTTAAGATTAAGAAATTCGCATGATCATTAACCCTGCAGGGCCTTGACGGCGGCCTTGAACTGGGCGCCGCGGTCCTCGTATGATTTAAACAGGTCGAAGCTCGCGCAGCAGGGCGAGAGCAGCACGGTGTCGCCTGGAAGGGCCATGGCGCGCGCCGCGGCTATGGCGTCGGCCAGGCTGTGGGTGTCTTCTATGGCAGGCACCTCGGCGCCGAAGAAGTCGAGGATTTTAGCATTGTCCTTGCCCATGGCCACGATGCCGCGCACCTTCTCGCGCACAAGGGGGAGAATCTCGCTGTAGTCGTTGCCCTTGTCCTTGCCGCCGAGGATCAGCACCACGGGGGTGCGCATGCTCTCCAGGGCATAGTAGGTGGAGTTGACGTTCGTGGCCTTAGAGTCGTTGACGTAAGCCACGCCGTCGACGGTGCCGCAAGGCTCGAGGCGGTGCTCCACGCCCTGGAAGTCGCTCAGGGCGCGGCGGGTGTCGTCGCTGGGTATGTCGAGCAGGCAAGCCGACAGGGCAGCCGCCATGGAGTTGTAGAGATTGTGCATGCCGTTGAGGGCCAGGTCGGCGCGGGGCATGGAGAGGCTCTGCGCAGGGGTGTTGACGATCAGGCGGCTCTGCGCGTCGAGGTATGCGGCGGTGTTCTCCTCCTGCTCGGCGGCGAAGGGATATTGCGCGGCCTCCACCTCGATGCGGCGCAGCTGCGCCTCGATCACGGGGTCGTCTTGCCAATAGATGAAGGCGTCAGTGAGCGTCATATTCTGCAGGATGCGGAATTTGGCGTTGACGTAGTTCTGCATCTCATAGTCGTAGCGGTCGAGGTGGTCGGGGGTGATGTTGAGCAGCACGGCTATGTTGGCGTGGAATTTATACATGTTCTCGAGCTGGAAAGAGCTGAGCTCGATCACGTAGACCTGATGCGGCTCACGCGCCACCTGCAGGGCCAGGGAGCGCCCCACGTTGCCCGCCAGGCCGGCGTCGATGCCCGCGCTGGTGAGGATATGGTGGATGAGCATGGTGGTGGTGGTCTTGCCGTTGGAGCCTGTGATGCACACCATCTTCGCGTCGGTGTATCTGCCGGCCAGCTCGATCTCCGAGATCACTGGGATATTCTTGGAGGCGATCTTCAGCATGATTGGGGCCGTGGGGGGTATGCCGGGGCTTTTCACCACCTCGTCGGCCATGAGCACGCGGCTCTCGGTGTGGCCGTTTTCCTCCCAGGCTATGCCCTCGGCGGTGAGGATGTCTTTATATTTCTGCTTGATGGGGCCGTTGTCGCTCACAAGCACGTCCCAGCCTTTGTCCTTGCCCAGGATGGCCGCGCCGGTGCCGCTCTCGCCGGCTCCGAGTATCACTAATCGTTTCATTATATATCAGTAGGGTATATCAGTAGGGTATATCAGTAGGGGTGGGGGATTAACGAATCTTGAGGGTGACGAATGTGACGACGGCCAGCAGTATGGCCACGATCCAGAAGCGCGTCACCAGCTTCTGCTCCACGATCAGATTGCGCGGCCATTGGATTATGGCCTCGGGGTTGGCCTTCTGATAGTGGTGGTGTATGGGCGCGCAGCGCAGCAGGCGGCGTTTGGTGCGCTTGTAGTAGAGGGTCTGCACCAGCGACGACAGGTCTTCGACATAGAAAATGGCGCAGAGTATGGGCAGCAGCAGCTCCTTGTGGATCAGGATGGCGATGACGCAGATGATGCCGCCCAGCATCAGCGAGCCCGTGTCGCCCATGAACACCTCGGCCTTGGAGGTGTTGTACCACAGGAAGCCTATGAGAGCGCCGATGAAGGCCATCATGTACACCACAATCTCCTCCGAGCCGGGTATGTACATGATGTTAAGATACGAGGAGTAGATGACGTTGCTTCCTAGATATGCCATGATGGCCAGGGCCACGCCGTTGATGGCCGACACGCCCGTGCACAGGCCGTCGAGGCCGTCGAGCAGGTTGGCGCCGTTGCTGGTGGCCGTCACCAGGAAGAGCGTGACCAGGAAAAAGACCACCCAGCCGCCCGTCTCGGCGTGCTCGCCCAGGAAGGAGGTGATTGACGCGTAGCTGAAGTTATTGTTCTTCACGAAGGGGATCGTGGTCTCCGGGGCGTGGATTTCGTTGCCCTCTTCATAGACCACCATCTCGATCTCGTGCGTCTCGGCGTCGAGCACCTCGTGGTTCTGCACGATCACCATGTTGGGGTTGAGATACATGGTGCCGGCCACCACCACAGCCAGGCCCAGCTGGCCGATGATCTTGTATTTGGGCTTGAGGCCGTCTTTGTTCTTATATTTAAGCTTGAGGTAGTCGTCGAGGAATCCCATCACGCTCAGCCACACGGTGGAGACCAGCAGGAGCACCATGTAGGTGTTGCCGATGTTGCTCACCAGCAGGCAGGGCACGAGGATGGAGATGATGATGATGATGCCGCCCATGGTGGGGGTGTTCTTCTTGCTCTCCTCGCCGGGGAGGCCCAGGTCGCGCACCTTCTCGCCCACCTGGTGGGCGCTCAGAGCGTCGATGATGCGTCGGCCGATGAATATGGCTATCAGCAGCGACAGCACGAAGGCCAGGCCGGAGCGTATGGTGATGTACGACATCAGGTTCTTGCCGGGGAAGTCGCAGCCGATCTCGTTGAGGTATTTTGACAGGTAGTAAAGCATGGGCGGGAAGGTGTATGGGGTGGGGGGATTGCTTACAAAATGCTTATAAGGTGATGTTAAGAGCCTGTCCCATAAAATATGTTAACGCTGAGGTCGCATATCTTGGAGGGATTTTGGAGGCGGGGTGAGGGAGCAATGCCGGCGCATTGTGACCGAGCGACGGCTTCAAAAGCACCCAAGAGATGCGAAACATAGGTAATCAACAGGGTAAATTTAATCATTTTATTACTTTTTTTCTTAATCAGTGAAAGATTTCATCGCCTCGGCCATCCATTGGCATATTCGTCCGTGTTCTTCGGTCGTGTAC
>CAZSHV010000071.1:0-13086 GCA_964606815.1 uncultured Bacteroides sp.
CAACGTCAACAAAGCCCCGGAGGAGCGGGAGCAAGGGAGCCGTGGGTTTTTAACCCACGGAATACCAAGCATTTAATCGATATCCCCCTCCCCGCGATAGTGGGGAGGGGGTAAGGGGGAGGGGGATATTTCCGGAAATTGTTGTTATAGGCGGCAGAGGGGGGTAGCCAAAGTTGCTATTTTAGCTATCTTAGCTATCTTAGCTACCTTAGCTATCTTAGCAAATCCACCAGGCCGACCAGCGGGGCTCTCAGATTTTGATCTGCAGGTCGATGGCGGGGGTGGCTGTCCGAGTGGAGGGAACGGGGCCCGCGGGGGCTTTGGGGGTGCTGGGGGAGTGGTGGCCTGCGAAGTGTATGTCGTTCATCTCCTTGGCCGTGAGCTTGGCAAGGCCGGGGATGTCAGGGATGCGTGGGGGTGTCATCGGGTCGGGTGTTAAGATGGTGAATAATAGCGTCGTCGCTGGCGTTGAGGGCGAGCAGGGCTGCCGCGTAGGCCGCGCCGAGCGTGACGATTTGTATATAAAACTCTGCCGAGGAGAGGTTGACCATGGCTGTAAATCCTCCGGCCAGATAGGACGCGAAGAGCAGCCACAGCGAGGCCTGCACGCCCAGGCAGAGCGCGCACCACACCTTGGCTTTGAACTTCTGGTAGGTGACGCTCCAGACGGTGTAGGGCAGGCACAAGATGTTGATTGCAGCCAGGGCTGGAAGGGTAGATGGGAACATGAGCAACGCCGCTAAAGACACGCCGAAATAGGCCGCGCCGACCTCGCTCCAGCGCACTATGCCGAAGAAGCTGGAAGCGTCGCTCTTGGCCAGTTCGTCGCAACCTCCGGCTTGCACCACAGAGCACACTGCATCTGCTGCCGCGCTCTTGAAGCCCAGCGACTTTTGCACCAGCAGCACCGACAGCCACAGGCCCGCGCAGTCGACGGCCGCCACGGCCCAGGCCCAGACGTTAGCGTCGAGGCCGGAGGCCACCAGGCCCCATACGAGCAGCCCCGCGAGCAGGGCCACCAGGGCCACCTTCTTGACCACCGAGGCCACGGACTGCAACAGGTGCTTCCCGTAATCCGGCTCGCGCGACTCCGAGTCGACGCCCGCCAGCAGGGCCACGCCCGTCCACTTCGCCGCTAACTCATCGTCACGCATCGCGCATCGTTTGCCTTGCCATATATATTCGCACACGCTGCCGCTGCTGCCGACGTATATAAAGAACCCCTTGGGGGTCTGCAGCAGGCAGGGCGCGGGGAGCTGACTCAAAGCAGGAAGCTTTTCCTCGTCGGGCACGCGCACGGCCTCTGCATAGACGCCGTACTCAGCCAGCAGCGAGCGCAGGCCGTAGAGGGTGCGGAAGGGCATCTGGGCGAAGCGAGCGTCGGAGTAGGCCCGGGTGTGCTTCACGCCCAGAGCGCGGAGAAAGTCGGAGAATAAGGTTGCCATAATATTCTATACAAATATCCCCGCGGGGGACGGCAGCGCAAGGCCACCAGCTCCGCGGGGAGAGAAACATGCTCAAACATTCTGCAGATGGGACAGAAGCGTCTCGCCGGCTATCTCGCCGGTATGGCGCCACACCTCCGTGCCGTCGCGGTAGACGATGAAGGTAGGCACGGACTCCACCTTCTCAAGGTCGGCAAGCTCCTGGTTCTGGTCTATATCGAGCTGGAACACCGCGGCCTGGCCAGCGGTCAGCTCCTTCACTTGCTCCACGATGGGGGCCATTTTCTTGCAATGCGGGCACCAGGTGGCGAAGAACTCCACGAGCACCGTCTTTGCTGATTTGATAGCTTCTGTGTACGTCATAGTAATAAGCGATTAAGTGTTGATACTGCGCAGCGCCGCTGCCTGCGGCGGCTACATTAAGAAAACGCCCCAGCGAGGCTGAATGTTCATTAAGAGCCTGTCCCATAAAATCTGTTAAAGCTGAGGCGGTCAGCCATTGAGCAGAGTTGTTCGTGTGATGAGGGAGTGTACTTGACGTACACGACTGAAGAACACGGACTAATATGCCAATGGATGGCCGAGGCGACGGTTACTTCCATCGCCCACGGAACTCACCGTATGAGCTTGTTGAAACGTAGTTGTTTGACGAAGCTATGTTCATGTCTGCGTGAGCGTTCGCGTCTGTGGCGGAGCAGCCTCTTCAGCATTGCATCAAACCATGGGGATTCGCTGATTCTGCGGAAACGATGATATACGCTTTTCCACTTGCCGAAGCACTCTGGCAGCTACCGCCATTGGCATCCGGTCTTCAGGACATATATAATGCCTTCTAATTGTCTTCTATACAGATTGATGTTCAAGCGAGCGCTGAACACGGAGAGCCAGTGCTTTTGCTTCGGATTAAGTATAGAGTAACGTTTTACATATCATTAACGCACTGGAGGAACGAATATTACCTCCGTCTCGCATCTCTCGGGCGCTTTTGAAGCCGCCGCTCGGTCACAATGCACCGACATTGCTCCCTCCCGCCGCCTCCAAAATCACTCCAAGATATGCGACCTCAGCGTTAACGGATTTTATGGGACAAGCTCTAAACGTTTGGTCGTTTGCTAAAAAATGCTTATATTTGCAAAGTAAACCTTTAGCACTCTGCACGCATGTCTGCCATCGCCCTACCCTTCCCCGCCTCCGGGGCCGCGCTCGAGATTGAGCTCGGCTCGGAGATTAACTACGCCCTGATCCGGGGCGGCTTCCCCTATATCCAGCGCCTGACGCTCAAGAACACTGGCTCGGAGCCCCTGCGCGCCATCGCCGTGAGCCTCTGCTGCCCCTATATGCTGCCTATCGAGGTCAAGGCCGAGAGCTTGGCCCCCGCCAGCGAGCTCGACCTCACAGCCCAAGCCGTGGCCCGCCCCGACGTCGAGGCCCTGCTGGAGCTCACCGAGGCCTGCGAAGCCACCCTCACCGTCACCGTCGCCCTCGAGGGCCAGGAGGCTCTACGCGCCGACATCGAGGTGAAGGCCACGCCCTACGACCAATGGATGGGAGCGCAGGTGCGCCCCGAGCTGCTGGCCGAGTTCGTCACGCCCAACCATCCCTTAGTCTCCCGCGTGCTCTCTGCTGCCGCTGCCATACTAAAAGACATGACGGGCAGCGACGCCTTCGACGGCTACCTCAGCGGCTCGCCCACGGCCGCGAGGGCCCAGATGGCTGCCATATACCAGGCCCTGAGACAAGTGGGGATAAGCTATGTGGTGAGCCCGCCCAGCTTCGAGCGCACGGGCCAGAGGGTGCGCATGGTGCCGAAGGTGCTGGGCGAGAAGCTCGGCAACTGCCTGGACCTCTCCCTGCTCTACGCCAGCTGCCTGGAGGCCGCGGGGCTGCATCCCATACTCGTGCTCCTCAAAGGCCACTGCATGGCCGGGGCCTGGCTGGCCCGCGACTGCAGCGCGCAGCCCGTGGGAGACGACGCGGCATTCCTGCTCAGCGGGGCCGTGAGCGGCGTCAGCGACATCGCCGTCATTGAGTGCACGTGCATAGCCCAGGCCCAGCCCGTGGGCTTCGAGCAGGCCGCCGACATCGCCATCTCAGAGCTTGAGAACGAGGACCGGTTTGAGTGCCACATCGACGTGGCCCGCGCTCGCCTTTGCGGCATCAGGCCCATGCCCCTGCCCGTGAAGCTCGACGACGGCACGTGGGAGATCGACAACGACGCCCAGGCCCGCGAGGAGGCCCCCGCCGCCGTGAGAGTGATGGACCGCTACGACCTCTCGCATATAGACCTCGACAACCCCGAGGTGACCAAGTTCACCATCTGGGAACGCAAGCTACTGGACTTCTCGCTGCGCAACGCCCTGCTGAACATGCGCACCGGGCGCCGCAGCATCCCCCTGCTCTCCTTCGCCATAGACCGTATGGAGGACATCCTGCGCCAGGGCTCGGCCATCAGCGTGCGCCCATTCCCGCTGGACACCGCCCCGCAGCCCCAGGAGGGCGGCTTCTTCTCGTCCCAGCCCCTGGCTGCCGAGCTGGAGCCCTTCGCCCTGGAGGAGCTCAAGCAGAAGCGCATCTTCACCTTCCTCACCGCCGAGCAGCTGGCCGACGCCGCCCGCATGGCCTTCCGTGCCTCACAGACATCGCTGGAGGAGAGCGGAGCCAACAGCCTCTTCCTCGTGCTGGGCATGCTGCAATGGAGAGAGACAGACTCCGCCCCCGCCGCTCGCCGCGCCCCCATCCTGCTCGTTCCCATCGACATATCGCGCCCTCTGGGAGCCAGAGGCGTCACCATCCGAGCCCGCGACGAGGAGTCGATGATCAACATCACCCTCGTGGAGCTGCTGCGCCAACAGCACGGCATAGACCTCACCCCCCTGCTGCAACTGCCCGCCGACGAGAGCGGGGCCGACGTGCGCCGCGTGCTGGCCACCGTGGCCGACAAGATCCGCGGCAAGCGCGGCTGGAGAGTCATAGAGGAGGCCATGATAGGTGTCTTCTCCTTCAGCAAATTCGTGATGTGGGCCGACATACACACCCACGCCGCCCAGCTGCAGAGCCATCCCATAGTGCGCTCGCTGGTGGAGGGAAAGCTCGACGAGCAGGTGGCCGCCGACCTCGACGTCGAGGCCATGGAGGCCGAAGCAGACCCCGCGCAGTTCGCCATTCCCATCGACGTCGACTCCTCGCAGCTCGAGGCCGTCATAGCAGCCGCCGAGGGCAAGAGCTTCGTGCTCCACGGCCCTCCCGGCACGGGCAAATCGCAGACCATCACCAACATCATAGCCAACGCCCTCTACCACGGCCGCCGCGTGCTATTCGTGGCCGAGAAACGCGCCGCCCTCGAGGTGGTGCAGCAGCGTCTGCAGAGCCTCGGCCTGGCCCCCTTCTGCCTGGAGCTGCACTCCAACAAGGTGACCAAGCAGCACTTCCTGGGCCAGCTCGACGCCGCCCTGAGCATACGCCGCGGAGCCTCTGCACCGGCCTACGAGCAGATGGCCGAGAAGCTGGCCGCCCAGGCCAAGGAGCTGTCGGCCTACGTTGCCGCCCTGCACCGCCAGCGCCCCTGCGGAGCCTCGCTGTATGAGTGCATAGAGAGGTATCTGAAGTCCGACGTCGCCGACGAGTTAGCCATGCCCTACACGCCCCAGGAGGCAGCCGAGCTCACCGCCCAGAGCGTGGAGGAGGGTCGGCACGCCCTGCTCGCCCTCGCTCCCCTGGCCCGCCGCATAGGCCCCGTCGCCGACCACCCCCTGCGGGAGCTGTCCATAGACCAGCATTTCGACACCGCCGAGGCCACCCTGCGCAGCCTGATCTCCGCCCTGGCCGCCACCTTGCGCCAGTGGCAAGCCAAAGCCGAGGAGTTCCGGAGCATGTGGGGCTTCGCTCTTGAGCCGTTCATGGACAACGCCCCCGCACTGAAAGCCCTGGAGGCTCTGCTGCAGTCGCCCCTGCGCAGCTACGAGGCCGTGGAGACAGCCTTCACCCCCGGCCTGGCCCGCCAGCTGCTGCCCATCGCCATGCTCGGCCGCCAGTGCGCCGAGGCCATCAAGGCCATAGGCGACAAGTACGGACCGCAGTTCATCACCCTGCCCGCCGACATGCTCTATGCCCAGTGGCAGCGGATACAGCAGCAGTGGTGGCTGCCGCGATTCTTCACCCGCCGCTCGTTCATCAAAAGCCTGCCTGCCAGCGCCACGCCCCTGACGGCCGCCAACGTGGGCCAGATGCTCGCCGAGGTGTCCCAAGCCCGCCACGACGCGGCAGAATTCCAAGACAACGTGCCGCGCCTCAAGCAGGCCCTCGGCTATCGAGGCAGCGACACCACCCTCGTCCCCGACGCGCTGAAGGCCCTGGAGTCCGCCTCGTCCTTTATCGAATCCCGCAAGCACGCTCTGCTGCCGCACCTCAAGGCCATAGCCCGCGCCCTGCCGGAGGTATCCCCCGCCCAGGCCGCCCCTCTGCTGCAGGAGCTCTCCAAGCTGGAGTGGGAGTTGGCCCAAGGGCTTGAAAAACTCAAGGAATACTGCACTCTGCTGCCCCCCGCCCTCGCCGAGATGCTCCCCGCCTGGGAAAAGAGCCTGGAGAAGCTGCGCGACTGGGTGATATGGCGCAAGGCGAGCCGCCAGGCCGCCGCCATGACCATGCGCGAGCCCGACCTCAGCGCCGGGGCCGAGGCCTACGCCCAGGCCCTCGTCAGAGATGCCTACCGGGCCATGGCCCAGGTGATCATCGACGCCGACCCGGGACTGTCGCTCTTCGCCTCGGAGGTCTTCGACCAGACCATAGAGACCTACCGCCGCCTCTCGGCCGAGTTCCAGCAGATGAGCCGCCAAGCCCTCTACTGCAACGTGGCCTCCCGTATGCCCTCAATCACCATGGAGGCCCACGAATCGTCGGAGATGGGCATCCTGCGCCGCGCCATACGCAGCGGTGGCCGAGGCCGCAGCATACGCTCCATCATCGACTCCATTCCCACCCTGCTGCCCAAGCTCTGCCCTGTGATGCTCATGAGCCCGCTGTCCGTGGCCCAGTATCTGAAGCTGGAGGGTGAGAAGGCCGACGTGGTAATCTTCGACGAGGCCTCTCAGATGCCCACCAGCGAGGCCGTGGGGGCTATTGCCCGCGGCAGCTCTGTCATCGTGGTGGGCGACCCCATGCAGATGCCTCCCACATCGTTCTTCAACGCCCAGGCCGTGGCCGACGACGAGGCCCATATCGACGACATGGAGAGCATCCTCGACGACTGTCTGGCCCTCTCCGTGCCCTCGCTGCATCTGAGCTGGCACTACCGCTCCCGCCACGAGAGCCTCATCGCCTTCAGTAATCAAATGTACTACGCCGGCCGCCTCACCACCTTCCCCTCTGCCGACAATCTGCATTCGCGTGTGAGCCTGCGCCATGTCGAGGGTACCTACGACCGCAGCGGCTCGCGCTCCAACCGCGCCGAGGCCGAAGCCGTGGCCGCCGAGGTCATCGCCCGCCTGGAGCTGCCCGAGGGGGAGCGCATGAGCGTGGGTGTGGTGGCCTTCAGCAAAGCGCAGCAAGACCTCATCGACGACATCCTCTCTTCCCTGCTGGCCCAGCGCCCCGACCTGGAGGACATTGCCTATAACAGTCCCGAGCCCGTCTTCGTCAAGAATCTTGAGAACGTGCAGGGCGACGAGCGCGACGTCATCCTCTTCTCCGTGGGCTACGGCCCCGACCGCCGCGGCAAGGTGTCCATGAACTTCGGCCCGCTGAACATGGCCGGGGGTGAACGCCGACTCAACGTGGCCGTCAGCCGCTCGCGCCGCGAGATGGTGGTGTTTTCTTCCCTCTCGCCCGACGATATCGACCTGCGCCGCACCGGTGCCAAGGGAGCGGAGGGTCTGAAGCGATTCCTCGAATATGCTGCCAGCGGTGGCACTGCCTCTTCATATAATAATGTGTCGCAGCCCGACAGCGTGGAGCAGACTGTGTGCCGCCTGGTGCGCTCGCTGGGATACGAGGCCGACGAGATGGTGGGTGCATCGGAGTTCAAAGTGGACGTGGCCGTGCGCGACCCCCGCGCCCCGGGTCGCTACCTGCTGGCCATACTCTGCGACGGTCCCCGCTACCACAGGGCCAAGACCTCGCGCGACCGCGAACGTGTGCAGCCCGCCGTGCTCCGATCCCTGGGTTGGCATGTGCTGCGAGTATGGACGCCGGAACTGATGCGGTCTGCTGAAGACACCCTTGAGCGCATACGCCAGGCCATAGAGGCTGCCCTCGCCGAGGGTGACCCCCAGACAGAGCCTGCCACAGCCCCTGCGCCGGTAAATGCCTCAGAGCCCGACTCGGAGCCGATGTCAGAGCTTGCCTCGCAGCCCTCGGAAGCTGCTGCTGCCCCCAAGCTGCCTGCCCCCTACCCTACCGCGCTCTACCAGCAGGTGGCCCAAGCCCTCACCAGCGATGGCCTCTACGCCATGTTCGCCCAGCTGAGAGAATTCCTCGCCGTGGTGGTGGCCAAAGAGCAACCCATCACTGCCTCCCTGCTGCACAAGCGCGCCGCGAAAGCCTTCGGCCTCAGCCGCGTCACAGCCAAGACGGAGAGAATCGTGGACCAAGCTCTCGGCCACTGCCCGCTGCACGCCCAGACCGTGGACGACGTCGTCACCTACTGGACCACCCCCGAAGCCGCGGCCCAGTACACCGCCTTCCGCGACAGCGGCGGCCGCGACATCTCGGAGTATCCCCCCGCCGAGATCGACAACGCCATGCTCTTCATCCTCTCCCAGCAGGTGGGCCTCGACCCCGACACCCTGATGCTGCTCACCGCCCAGGCCCTGGGCTACACCCGCCGCGGCCCCAACATCGAGGCCGCCATGCGCGCCAGCCTGCAGCGCCTCCTCGCCCTGGGCCGCCTCCGCCTCGACGCCAACAAAGTCACCGAAGGATAGCCTATGCGCAATGGATTTTTACTTGCATTTCGGAATCTCAAAAATTTTTAGTAACTTCGCATCCGCTTTCCGGCCCGCGCGGATCCATTCCCGCGGACGCCGAAAATATCATACAGCTTATCTATGAAAATACTTGTTACCGGGGCCAACGGCCAGCTTGGCAATGAACTGAAAAACGCGCTCGAAGCTACCATGCCGGGCGTGACTACCTACGTCGATATCCAGGACCTGGACCTCACCGACGCCGCCGCAGTGAAGGCTTTCATGCAGCGCGGACACTTCACGCATGTGGTGAACTGCGCGGCTTACACGGCCGTGGACCGAGCCGAGGAGGAGAGCGGGCTCTGCGCGGCCGTCAACATCGACGCCGTCAGCAACCTGGCCCGCCACGCCGAGGAGCTGGGCTACCGCATCATCCACATCTCCACCGACTATGTCTTCGACGGCACTGCCCACACGCCCTACTCGGAGAGCGCGAAGGTGAACCCCTGCTCGCAGTACGGTGCCACAAAGCGCAAGGGAGAGACGGCCCTGCTGGCTCTCGCTCCTGACTCCATCATCATCCGCACCGCCTGGCTCTACAGCCCCTATGGCAAGAACTTCGTCAAGACCATGCTCCACCTGGGCCAGGAGAAGCCCGAAATCAGCGTCGTGGCCGACCAGATAGGCACACCCACCTACGCCGCCGACCTCGCAGCGGCCATCGTCACCATACTCCAGGCTCCGCAGTGGGTGCAGGGCATATTCCACTTCACCGACGAGGGCGTGGCTTCGTGGTATGACTTCACCGTGGCTATCCACCGCCTGGCCGGCATCAAGGGCTGCAAGGTGCGCCCCATACCCACCAGCGACTACCCCACCCCCGCCGCTCGACCCAGCTACAGCGTGCTCGACAAATCGCGCATCAAGGCCACATACGGCATCGACATCCCCCACTGGGAGGAGAGCCTGGCCCGCTGCATCGAGCGCATCAACCAAATGGCTTAACCCCCTCACCCCCCTGCTGCACTCCTGCCCATGGCCACACTCGAAGAAGAAATAGCGCGCCGTCGCACGTTCGCCATCATATCCCACCCCGACGCGGGCAAAACCACCCTCACCGAGAAGCTCCTGCTCTTCGGCGGCGCCATACACATCGCCGGTGCCGTAAAGTCCAACAAAATCAAGAAGACCGCCACCAGCGACTGGATGGACATCGAGAAGCAGCGCGGCATCTCCGTGGCCACCTCCGTCATGGGATTCGAATACGACGGCTACAAAATCAACATCCTCGACACCCCCGGCCACCAGGACTTCGCTGAAGACACCTACCGCACCCTCACGGCCGTCGACTCCGTAATCATCGTGGTGGACGTGGCAAAAGGCGTGGAGATGCAGACGCGCAAGCTCATGGAGGTGTGCCGCATGCGCAACACCCCCGTCATCATCTTCGTCAACAAGCTCGACCGCGAGGGCCGCGACCCCTTCGACATCCTCGACGAGCTGGAAAGCGAACTCAAAATCGCCGTGCGCCCCCTGAGCTGGCCCATCAACATCGGTGCCCACTTCAAGGGTGTATACAACATCTACGAGCACTCGCTCGACCTCTTCGCCCCCAACAAGCAGCGCGCCACAGAGCGCGTCGAGATCACCGACCTCTCCGACCCCCGCATCGACGAGGCCGTCGGACCCGTGGACGCCGCCAAGCTCCGCGACGACCTGGAGCTCATCGAGGGTGTCTACCCCGACTTCGACGTCGACGCCTACCTCAAAGGCCGCCTCGCCCCCGTGTTCTTCGGCTCGGCCCTCAACACCTTCGGAGTCAAGGAGCTGCTCGACTGCTTCGTCAAGATAGCCCCCGCCCCCCGGCCCGTGGTCACCGACGAGCGCGTGGTAAACCCGCAGGACAACCAGTTCTCCGGCTTCGTCTTCAAAATCCACGCCAACATGGACCCCAACCATCGCAGCTGCATAGCCTTCGTCAAAGTCTGCTCCGGCCGATTCGAGCGCAACGCCACATACAAGCACATGCGCACCGGCAAGACCCTGCGATTCGCCGCCCCCACGGCCTTCATGGCTCAGAAAAAGAGCATCGTCGACGAAGCCTTCCCCGGCGACATCGTGGGCATTCCCGACACCGGCACATTCAAGATCGGAGACACCATCACCGCCGGAGAGGAGATACACTTCCGCGGACTGCCCAGCTTCTCGCCCGAGATGTTCAAATACATCGAGAACACCGACCCCATGAAGTCCAAGCAGCTCGAGAAAGGCATACAGCAGCTCATGGACGAAGGCGTGGCCCAGCTCTTCGTCAACCAGTTCAACGGCCGCAAGCTCATCGGCACCGTCGGCCAGCTGCAGTTCGAGGTCATACAATACCGCCTCGAGCACGAATACGGAGCCAGCTGCCGCTGGGAGCCCATATCCCTCTACAAAGCCTGCTGGATCGAGAGCGACGACCCCGAGGCCCTCGCAGCCTTCAAAAAACGCAAGCACCAGTTCATGGCCGTAGACCGCGAAGGCCGCGACGTCTTCCTCGCCGACTCCGCCTACGTCCTGCAGATGGCCCAGAACGACTTCCCCCACATCCGCTTCCACTTCACAAGCGAATACTGATACTCAACATCCACTATAAACATTTAGCTCCTATAAAAATTTAGCTCCGGCGGGCAAACCTTCTTTGCCTGCCGGCGTTGTATTTTATAGAAACATCTCAAACACACACGTTCAAATCATGAAAAAGCCCGCTCTATTATCCGCCATCGCAGCGGTGGTCGCCCTGGCATTCTCAAGCTGCAGCCCCTTCACGCTGGTCAACAGCGAGGTCTACAACGATGCCGACCTGGCCGACTATCACACCTTCCGCATCGTCACTCCCGACCAGGGTCGCCTGCCCGACGGCATGCAGATGGTGACGTACTACAACATCGCCGCCGCCATCCGCGAGCAGCTCGTGGAGCGTGGCTACACCGAGGACCCCTCCTCGCCCCTGCTGGTCAACATCGGCCTCACGGTCAAGAAGGAAATATCCACCGAGCCTCTTGTGCCTCCCACAGCCCCCTTGGCCCCGGCTCCCCTGCCCCCGGCAGGCGTGGTGCCCCCGCCCCCCGGCGCGCCTGTGCCGCCCCCAGCTTATGCCCCGGTTTTCATCTACCCCAGAGCATACTACTGGCCTTCCTACTATAACAACGCTCAGGTCATCACCGGCATCTACCGCGAGGGCGTCCTAACCATGGACATGGTCAACATTGCCGACAAGGTGCCACTCTACTCTGCCTCCGTGGCCACGATCCTTAACAACGGAAACGGCCAGCTGCGCAACCTCTCCGGCATCACCGAGGCCGTGCAGACACTCTTCTCGCGCTTCCCCGTGCCCATGCTCCCGCAGTACAAGAACAACAAGTAAAGATTTGTTTGGAATATGATAAATATTTTATGCCGCCGGGCCGTCGCGAGACGACCCGGTTTTCTATCTCCAATCAAAACATTAATTAACATATGCGTGCGCAAAATTTGCGCATACCAGCCTGTAACTTTGCATCGCAACGGCAGCAACATCATCAACCTATAAACTCAAAGACTCATGACTTCCACACGCCCCATCATCCTCACTCCCCGCGTGATCAACACCATCAACTCCCTCCCCGTCGACGACCGCATCGCCATCGCCGGAGCCCTGTGCGGGGAGATGATACTCGGCGCTGACGCCAGCGCATGCCTCACCCCGCTGCAAAGCCTGGTCTTCGCCATGATTCGCCAGTACGTCGAGCACGACTCCTGCGTGGCCTCTGCGTAAAGGCATCATGAGGGCATTTTCCACTCATTGCAGAGAAATTTTGTATTTCCGAATTTTCGGCGTAACTTTGCATATCTAATTCAATTGCATCTTCATACTCAATTTTTATACACCGCAATGAGAAAGAATATTGTAGCCGGCAACTGGAAAATGAACACCACCGTTGCCGAAGGCGTGGCCCTCGCCAAAGAGGTCAACGACTGCCTCAAAGACTTCAACGCCAACTGCGACGTGGTGATCTGCGTACCCTTCACCCACCTCTGCCCCGTGGCCGACGTCATCGACCAGACCAAGCTGGGCCTCGGCGCCGAGAACTGCGCTGACCACGCCAAGGGTGCCTACACCGGCGAAGTATCCGCCGCTATGGTAGCATCCACCACCGCGAAATACGTCATCCTCGGCCACAGCGAGCGCCGCCAGTACTACGGCGAGACTGCCGAGACCCTCCGCGAGAAGGTGGCCATGGCCCTGGAGAACGGACTCACCCCCATCTTCTGCATTGGTGAGGTGCTCGAGGAGCGCGAGAACGGCACCTACAACGACGTGGTCAAAGCCCAGATTGAAGACGCCCTCTTCCAGCTCAGCCCCGAGGACTTCTCCAAGCTCATCCTCGCCTACGAGCCCGTGTGGGCTATCGGCACCGGCAAGACCGCCACTGCCGACCAGGCCGAGGACATGCACGCCCACATCCGCGCCGTCATCGCATCCAAGTACGGCAAGGAGATAGCCGACAACACCTCCATCCTCTACGGTGGTAGCTGCAAGCCCTCCAACGCTGCCGAGCTCTTCGCCAAGCCCGACGTGGACGGCGGCCTCATCGGCGGCGCCTCCCTCAAGGCTGCCGACTTCATGGGCATCGTCAAGGCTTTTTAGAGTCGGACCCATAAAATATGTTAACGCTGAGGTCGCATATCTTGGTGTGATTTTGGAGGCGGCGGGAGGGAGC
>CAZSHV010000072.1:0-12941 GCA_964606815.1 uncultured Bacteroides sp.
CAAAGCTGTCAATGCGTTAGCTGTAGGGTCGCCACCTGTGGCGACCGCCGAAATGCCCGCCGGACGGATTCCCTCGCCCGCACTAACCCGCGGCCGCTCCGACCGAGCGGCCCTACTATTCGGGGAATTGCTACCGTTCTCGTTGTCATCGCGGCCGAACGTGGTCGTTGATGTTTTTTCGGCCGCAACAAATTTGCGGCCCTACAATTTGCGCATTGCGGGTGTTTCGGCGGCCGCTCAGCTCGCAGCGGCCCTACAATATGGGGTAATCGGCTGATAATCAGCAAGTCGTCAGATTTTGAGTGCTAACGTGTTGGGATACAACGGATTAACGTCTGACGGATGACGGAAGCCACCCCCACCCACCATTTTTTTTGAAGGATGGGGATGGGCTGGGAGGGATCAGCAGTGGAGGTGGCGGCGCACGAGGTCGCGCATCAGGGCTGTGTCTTCAAGGGCTGCGTCGGCCTCCGCCTGGTCGTAGGAGCGAAGCTTGGAGATGATGCCGTCAATCATGCCGGGGGAGAAGATGCCGCGGTCTTCAAACACCTCTCTGACCTTGAGCAGCGCATCAGCGCTGGCCAGGCAATTGACGGGGAGCTGCAGCAGGGCTGCCACCTTGGCTGCGTGTTCTGGACGGTGGATGTCGACGTCTACATATGTGCGCTCGGCCACGTCGAGAGCGTCCTCCATCTCCAGGCCATAGCGCAGGGCCACTGCGAGACCCGCGAGGAGCTGATAGATGTCGGCGGAGCCGTCGGCGGAGCGAATCTCGAAGGTCTGCTTCGAGCTGGTGTCAGTGTCAGAGGCAGGCTCCAGGGGGTTGGCGATGGCGCACATGTCGCTGCCGGATGTCCAGCCCAGGGGCACGCGCACAAGCACCGAGCGGTTGCGGTCGCCCCAGCACACGTTTGTGGGAGCTTCCTGGTGTGGCACCAGGCGGAAATAGCTGGTGGGGTTAGTGTTACCAAAGGCTGTGATAGCCGGAGCGAGCGTCATCAGACCAGCGATGGCTCTGCGTGCTATGTCTGAGAGCTTGCCATCGGGGCCCACCATCACGCTGCGGCCGTCAGCGTCGACCAGTCGCATGTGGATATGCAGGCCTGAGCCCGCTTTGCCCACGGTGATCTTTGGTGCGAAGGTGATGTCGTATCCCTCCTCGTAGGCCAGATTGCGGATCACCCACTTGGCCAACATCAGCTGGTCGGCCGCATCCTCCGCGTCGACGGGCAGGAATTCGATCTCGTTCTGCTCATAGTTGACGCCGTCGAGGGTGAAGTTGCCCACCTCTGTGTGGCCGTACTTGATTTGGCCTCCGGTGCGGGCTATGTAGCTCATGCACAGGGTGCGGAACATGCCGAACTTCGAAAACGGTGCGCTCTCGTGGTATCCGCGCTGGTCGGTGGCCGGGAATCGGCCATCGTCGGGAGCAACGACGTAGTACTCCAGTTCGCCCATGGCCTGGAAGCGCAGACCTGTGGCGCGCGTGAATTCGCTGCAAGCCTTCTGCAGGGTATGCTCCGGAGCGCTGGCCAGAGGCTGGCCGTCCTTGTCGAAGAAGGAGCAGAGCATCGTCACGGTGGGGAGCTCCGTGAAGGGGTCGAGGAACGCCGTGCGGAAGCGGGGCAGCACGTAGAGGTCGCTGCTGCCGGCAGAGATGAAGGGGAAGAGCGAAGAGCCGTCCACGCGCTCGCCCTGGCTGAGGATGGTCTCCAGATAGTCCAGGTCGTTGATGACGAAGTTGAGGGTCTTGAGGCGGCCGTCGGCAGCGGGGTACATGAAGTTGACCATCTCCACGCCGCACTCGGTGATGTAGCGTATGATGTCGGCCTTGGTGAATTGTTTGGCGGGCTTTTGGAGGTAGCGCACCAGGTCGTTCTTGCAAAGAGCGATATGCTTGTCAGTCATGGTAGGTTTAGGTATAATGATTTAAGGCGAGGAGAGAGAACGCGAATATAGCAATCGCCCGCGAGAAAAGCAAATCGCGGGGCGAAAAAAAGTGGTCAGACGCCCTCTCTGCTGTCGATAAGGATGGTGACAGGGCCGTCGTTTACGAGCTCCACCTGCATGTCAGCCCCGAAGACACCCCTTGCCACCTGCATCCCTGCTGCCTGCTGCAACTTCTCGCAGAATAGCTCATAGAGGCCGCGGGCCTCGTCGCCCTTGGCTGCTCGGATATAGCTGGGACGGTTGCCTTTGCGCGTCTGCGCCAGAAGAGTGAACTGGCTCACCGCCAGCAGCCCGGCCCCAGGGACGGCGGTGACGGGGAGATTCATGACGCCCTCCGCGTCAGGGAATATGCGCATGCCCGCCGTCTTGCGAGCCAGGTATTCAGCGTCGGCCGGGGTGTCGCCCACCTCCACGCCCACCAATATCATAAGGCCGCGGCCAATAGAAGAATGAATGCGGCCGGCTATGCTCACCGAGGCCCGCGCCGCGCGTTGGATCACGAGTTTCATGCCGCGAATATACGCTTTTTCTGCGAGAAGGTGCAAAAAATCCCCGGCAGGGCTGCCCCTGCCAGGGAAGATGTTTGATGCGAATCCTAATTATGTTGTAGCCAAGTACGTGGCTTGCAAATAATTATGAATTAAGAATTAAGAATTATGAATTAGAAAAGGAAGTTCATGCCTACGTTGACCTGCGCGTTGGAGTTGAGGGGCAGGCCCTGCTTGGCCAGCTTGTGGGGAGCGCGGTCCATGCCGAGGAAGAAGTTGAAGCCCGTGCAGTGGAGGTTCATCACCCATCCGTAGCCCACGCCGAAAGAGCCGGCCACAGCGTTGACGCCCAGGTCGAAGACCTTGCAGGGAGCGTAGTTGGCCGAGAGACGCACGTCGCTCCAGCTGTAGAAGCTCTGGATGCGGGTGGTGGAGAGCAGGCCGAAGGCCAGCTTTCGATAGACGGGGAGGGTGTACTTCAGGCCGAAGTTGAGGGTAGCGCCGAGGGGACGGTACTGCGCGCCGCGGTTGCCCAGGTCGTCCATCTCATAGAGGCCGGTGAAAGCGTCCTTGACGCGGTCCCACTCCTTGGAGAAGCTGTTGGGAGCGTCTTTGTTGACGTTGAAGGTATACTCGTCGGTGCAGAAGGTGCGCTCGCCCTGCGTGGAGGCTATGATAGCGTTGTTATAGCGCACGTAGCCCAGGTCGAGGACAGAGGCCGAGAGCTCCCAGTCGGGCGTGATGTCGTAGACAGCGCCCAGGTCGAGGCCCAGACCCCAGCCGCCGATGCCGTAGCCGTTGATCTCGCCGCCGTTGACGTAGCGGTGGCCCGTGTCGTCGTTGACGTCGGTCTTATATTCGAAGCCCTTGACGTTGGCCGTGAAGTGCGCGTCGGTGGTGATGGTCCAGTAGTCGCGGTCAAGGTTCATGTTGGCCTTTGTGAGTCGAGCGTCGAAGTTGCCCATGCCCAGGAGCACCTTCAGGTTAGCGCCCAGACGCAGCTTGTCGGTGATCTGTCGGCTGTGGCCAAAGGAGATTTCGGCCAGAGCGTTGGCGAAGGCGTTGACGTTGCCGATGTTGTACTCCTGGTTGGTCACGCCCAGCTTGAGCATGCGGAACAGCTCGCCGGGGAGCTTCACGCCCATGCGCGAGCGGGCGTTGATGGCAATGGTGTTGTATCCGCCCCAGGCCTTGAAGCCTCCGGCAAGGACGGTGACGTTCACGTCATAACCCACGCGGTTGGTGTTGCCGATGTTCTTCAGAGCCTCCTCCGCGCTCACCAGGGGGCTAAGGAAGGTGGTGGTGCGACCGCCTGCGTTGTAGAGCACGTCGGTGGCTGCCAGGCTGCCGTTCATGCCCACGCTGATGTTGGCCAGGGCAGGCATGGAGACGAAGTTGTCGCTGTTGCCGCGCGCGGGGTTAGTGATGAAGCGGTAGGTGTAATCGTCGAGGAAGTAAGCGCCCTGCAGGCTCTGCGCCTCGATGGCCGTGGCCGACGCGCCCAGGATGGCAGCGGCGGCGAGGGTCTTATATATAGTCTTCATTATATAGTCGGTGTTTGAAAGGTGGATGAGGCGGTTAGAGCTTCTTCTGGTAATAGCCAGAGGCGGTGGGACGGATGTCGGAGAGCTGGATGCTCATATCGGGCGAGAGCGTCTGCGTGTCAGAGCCCTGCACGGCCACAGCCTTGTATACGATGCCGTCGAGGCCGGTGATGGTGCCGGTGATGGAAATCTTCACCTCGGCGTCCTTAGCCATGGCAGGTACGGTGGCACCCACGATGTTCACGCCGTCGATCTGCTTGCCCTCGGCGTCGATGGGATAGCCCGTGAAGTCAATGGCCATGGGGAAGTCGGAGCTCACCTTCAGGGTCACGTCCAAGCGGGTGATTGTGAGGTGGTCGAGGTCGTCGCTGCTCCAGCCGTCTTCGGTGCTGCTGTATACGATTGTAGAGCCCTGCTTAAGCTCCAGGGGAGCGGTGAAGGTGTACTTGCCGTGCACCGAGCCGTAGTTCTCGCCCACGCGGAAATTGGTCACCTTCTGGCTGGGAATCTTCGGGTCAACCAGGCTGATGCCCAGACGCGATGGCACGCCGTTGCCGGAGAAGACGTTGGAGAGCGAAGTGAAGGGCACGTACTCCGCCGGGTTATACTCCGGGTCGACCTGCTGCGGCTGCATGGGAGCCAGGCAGTAGTTGTAGATGCCAGAGGGGTTGTCGCCTCCGATGGTGAAGTAGGGTGCGTTGATGCTGTAAGACCCCTGGGTGCCGTCGTTGTGGTAGGCTATGATCTCAAGGCCAGTCTGGGCCACGAGGTGGTCGTTCTGCAGGGGGTTGTTGGCCTGGATGTAGATGCGGGGGTCCGCGATGCGCACGTCAGTGCCCTCTTGCGAAAGCACGTCGGGCAGGCCCGTGATGTCCACGTCGTGGATGTTGACGGAAGTGATGGGGTATTCAATAGTGCCGTCGATGGTCTCCGCGTCAAAGTCTGTGCATACATAGCTCACGCTCACCTCGGCCTGCTGGGGAATGGCAGAGGTGATGTTTGCCGGGTTGACGGTGAGGGTGCCGTCGAGCAGCTCCACAGAGGAGTCAACCGTGATATTGTGCGAGCCGCCGGTGAACACCTTCGCGCCCATCTGCTGCAGGTCGAAGCCGCCGATGGTGAGGGTGGCCGTGGCCGTGTTGCCGTTGGTCACGAGCTTGGAAATCTGCCACAGGCCCGTGGAGGGAGAGTAGGTGCCGGCAGTGGCGGTGGCATTCAGCAGGCCCTTGGGCATTTGCAGCTTCACGTCGGTGAGGGTGAAGGTGGAGATGCTCACGTTGGTGAGTTGCAGGTTGAGCGTCATGCTCATGGTGCCGTAGACGGCAGTGATGTCGACGATGTTGGTGGTAATGTCGTCAGATGCGAAATTGAAGGCAGAGGGCTTCACCTTCACCTCGAAGTCAACAGGCTCGTTGGGAGCCGGGGTGCCCTTGCGGTCGATCACGTCGGTGACGGGGGAGATGGACGGTGCGTCGATGTGCACAGGGTCGATGTTAACGTCGTCGGAGGTGATGGTGCCGTCCTGTATCACGGTGTACTTGCCGTCGATGATCTGCACCTTGCCGTCGCTTTTGATCTTGATGATGTCGTCCATCAGGATGGGGTCGAGGTGCATGGGGAGAGAGAGATTGCGCACCTCCACGCGCACGGTGGTGTCGATGTCGCTGAGGTCGTAGTTGTCGTCTACGCACGCCGCAGCGCCGACGAGCAGCGCGCAAGCGGCCAGAGCGAGCTGGAGCTTAGATTTTCTCATTAGATATGCGATTGATGATGTGTTATTTTAAACTTGAATGCGCTGAATGTTAATTATTTCGGCGGCAAAGTTAACAAATGTTTTTAATATCCTGCAAGATTGGCTAATAATTTTTTAGTAAGTAATAAAATCTGGCGCCCGCAAAGGAGCGCCAGAATACAAGATAGGGATACAAACCCTGAGATCGGCTGCTGCTGCTTACTGCACAGCGATTTTCTTCACATTGCGCCCCTGCTTCACCACATACACGCCCGCGGGGAGATTGTCAACCGACGCGCCAACCTTATTTCCTCGCAAGTCGTAGATTTCAACGGGAGCGTTCTGGCTAATGTCTTCTACAGGAGCGTCAATGCCAGAGGTGAAAGTGTAGGCTTTGATCTTGCTGAAGCGTTTCCACGGATTAATGCGTGTAAAGATAGCTTCAGTATTTTCAGGAACGAAAAGCGTAGCACTGCTGTATGTGCTGCTTAAGAAGCAATTGACGTTAGCTGTCACTGGGTTTGAGGTATCATAGTATATCTCTGAAAGACTGTCGCTTTCATAGAAGGCATAAGCGCCAAGGCTTTCCAACATGTTAGGCAGCTTCACTGTCTTTAAGTCGGGACAATGGTAGAAAGCATATTCGCCGATGCTACGCACAGAATTGGGAATAGTTACCTCCGTAAGGCCCGACGCGCAGAATGCCTCGTCGCCAATGACCTGAAGAGAAGAGGGTAGGGAAATGGAGGTTAGGCTCTTGCAGGAGTTAAACGCAGCTAATCCAATTTCTGTGAGAGATTCGGGCAAGGTTACGGTCTTGAGCGAAGTGCAGAAGAGGAAAGTCCAAGTGTCAATTAGTGTGACTGAGTTAGGAATGGTGATTTCTTTCAAACCTCTACACTCCATAAATGCAGCGTTTTTAATGGAGGTAACTGACGATGGAATATTTACAGCCGTCAACTTTGAGCATCCGTCGAAGGCTGCTTCGCCAATCGTTTTTACATAGCTTGGAATAGTGTATTCGCCTTCGTTGCCTGCAGGATACTGCACAAGCTCTGATAAGTCCTTGGTGAGCAGAACGCCATTTTGGGATGCAAAATGCGCATTGGCGGGGTCAACCTCAATACGCTTAAGCTCAGAGCATGATGAAAAAGCCTGAGGGCCTATATAGGAAATATTTTTGCCAATTGTCACAGATTTTAATCCCGTGTCGCAGAAAGCAGCATCGCCAATCGACATAACTGAATTATCAAATGTAACAGAAGTGAGCCCCAAGCAACCACAGAATGCTGCTTCACCGATAGTAGAGACGGGAGAGGGAATTTGAAGTGATGTTATTCCGAAGCAATCTCTGAAAGCATACTGTCCGATAGTGGTGACCGAGCTTCCAAAGGTTATGGAACTCAGGCCTGACTGCTGGAATGCGAAGTCTCCGATTGTTTCCACTTCATCTGGAATTATTATCAACGTTAAAGATTTACATCCTGCGAAAGTACCGGTACTTAACGCTTTAAGCGATTCAGGAAGATTCACATCTTTAAGGTTGATACAATCAATGAAGATACATTCTCCCATGGAGGTCAGCGAGTTAGGTAACGATACAGAAACGAGCGCGATGCAGTTCTCAAAAGCTCTGTCTCCAATTTCCTTGACAGAGCTTGGGATCGTGACTGAGGTAAGGCCGGTACAATTTGAGAAAGCATAGCTGGCGATTGTCTCAACGGTTTCGGGGACGGTGTATGCTCCCGTCAAAGTCGAGGGCGCAAAATATAGAATGGTCTTATCCGGACCAAAAACAAAGCCGTCTTCGATTATCACCCCCTCAGGATCATAAGGAATCTTGCGTACGTATTCCAAAGATATGTCTGTCGGAGGCTGTATTACGTTAGGATAGGCGAATTTCTTAAAATTTGGGCAGCCATATGCTTCAAAATCGCGTATGGAGGTGACAGACGGCGTGAAAACTACTGAAGAAAGATTCTCGCAGTTTCCAAATTGCTCAAATACATAGCGGTTACCCAATGTCAAGTGTTTAAGAGCTGAGCAGTCACTGATAATCCAACCTGCATATTCTGTGACTGAATCTGGGATGGTTAACTCTATTAGATTATTGCACTCACAGAAAGCCCCTCCGCCAATTTCAGTGACGGAGTTAGGAATAGTCACGGATAACATGTCGCATCCGGCAAAAGCAAAACGGCGTATATATGTCACCGTTTCGGGTATTACCAAATCAACAATTTCTTTGCCACCGATGTATAGACGATGGGCAGAATAAAGTGGATTTGATGAGGGACTGCTGCGGAATTCAATATTGCACAGTGCTTCTATACTGTCAAATTCAACGCGGCTAAGCGCCGGGCATTCCGCAAAGGCGTCACTGGTGATCACAGTGACTGAGCTCGGGATTGATACAGATGAAAGCGACGTACACCCCTTAAACGAACCGACATATGTTACTGTGTTTGGGATAGTAACTGAAGTAATTCCAGTGCAATTGTTGAAATGGGCTATGGTTGTGACCGTATAAGAACGTCCCATTGCAACAACGACGGCTGGGATTATTACTTCTCCAGTTATCTCAAGGTCTTCGCACCATACAGAGGCGGTACCGGATGTTGGATCTCCGAAGTAGTTTAAAGTTTGTCCTTCGTAAGTGAAGGTGAATTCGCCTGCCGCGGAAGGAAGGGCAAATAGCGCACAGAGCCAAATTAGCAAATAATGTTTCATAGACACATTACTTTTGCCGCGGGCTCTCCTCGGTGGGCGTTAGGATTAGAGAATAAAAAAGCGTGAGAGCCGTACCGTTGCTCGTTCCGCTATCCGAGGCCTTCGCATTGCCCATCTCAGTAGAACGAGCAAACATGCAGAAGCCTCACGCGTATATGCATTGAATAGCCAAAACACACGCGTATGCGCATGCCACGGCACAGAATACATAACCTCATAAGCCATCTACCGTTTGCTTCATCCTTGACTGAGATTTGAAAGTTGCGAAGTTTCAGATAGCCAAGAAAGAGCGTAGATAAACGCTTTTTTAATATGTCTTTGCAGCTCCCACCCGCATGATCCCCGAGACCGGGCCTCTGCGATGCGATCTGCGCCGCAAAGATAACAAGTTTTTTCTAAATAACAAAAAAGAGCGCGCGATATTGCGCACTCTCTATGGGGTTTTCTAACCGAGCTGGGGGTCAGCGGAAGTGGTCGTAGTCAGTGAGGGTCTTGTGGTCGCGACGCATGCCTTTGGCTGCGAGCATCAGCAGGATGTAGGCCACCACAGGCGCGGCCACGCTCAGAGTCATGTCAGACAGCGCGAAAGCGTCGAGGCCGCGGTAGTAGATCACGGAGAAGGTGCCGAGCGTGCCCACGATGAGCCACATGCACACGCGGCACACGGTCATCTGCAGTTTGAGGTTCTTGAACAGGAAGATGTCGACCAGGGTGACGACGATGGTCAGAAGGGCCATCACCAGCACGGGGATCAGGTCGAAGCCGTAGACGGAGACGCCGCCCACGCGGCCCAGAGGCACCACGGTGCAGTACAGGCCCATGACGATGGCCGACAGCAGCAGGTAGACAGACTGGATGCGATTGATTACCATTGGGGTAGGGGTGTTTAGGGGGTGAAGAATGGATTGTTTATATAATAATGTGTTATTTGTCGAGGGAATAGAACACGGTGTCGGCCAGCAGGGCTACGGTCTCGCGCTGAACGCCAGCGGCTGAAAGCACGGCCGCGTCGGCCATGAGGCTGGAGAGGAACTTCTCGCGGTCGCCGCCGGAGAGCTGCAGCGAGAGGGTATAGTTGTTGATAGCGTCGCGCATGCGGCCCAGGGCTGCCGCGGTGTGGCCCATGTTGAGGTAGTCGGTGGCAGTGGGACGGTCGTCGAGCACCTTGTCGTAGTAGCGCTGCGCTGCCTCGAAGTCGCCCGTCAGGAACAGCGTCCATGCCAGCGGTCGCCAGGCTCGCGACGACTTCTCGTCGAGGAACTCCACCTTGTAGAACTGCTTCACAGCCCCCGCATAGTCGCCTTTCTCCAATAAGATATAGCCATACTGGAGAGCTGTGTTGAGGTTGTCGGGGTCGAGTTCGGAAAGGCGGCGGTAGAGGGTCAGAGCTTCGTCGTAGCGTCCCTCGGAGCGAAGGCACGAGGCAAGTCGCTTGAGCGTCCACAGGCTGGTGCCGTCAAGCAGCTCGGCGCGGCGGTAGTGGTCGATGGCTCGTGAGGTGTGACCCGATTTCTCGGCACAGTATCCCAGCTTCTGGTAGCGCTGCGCGTCGGGCGGAAGCATGCTGTCCAGGCGGGAGAATACGTCCTCGGCCTCCGCATAATATCCCAGCTTGAAATAGAACTCGGCTACCACGCGCAGCAGGTCAGCGTCGGTGAAGTCGCCCTCCAGAGCCGGCACAGCTATGAGGTTGATGGGCGAGGCGAAGGGGTCGGCGAACTCGTCCTTGCGGCCATAGAGCTTGAAGAATCGGTAGATGTCCTGCACATATGCGTTGACGTGGCGGCGGCGGGCATCGTCGTCGGTCTCGTAGGCATCATGGGCGGCATCGCGCAGAGCGTCGGCTTGCGCCTGCATCTGGGATGATACGGCTGCTCGCTGCTGCTGCGGCATCGTGCCAAGAGCCAGGATGAAGGAGTATTTGTCGCTGTCGCACAGCACCGGGGCTTCCGCGATGGCAGCTGCCATCGCCTCCTCGGCATTAGGACAGCACTCGGCCGCCAGAGCCGGCGTGTAGGGCAAGAACCAGTGGGAGATTTCGCTGAAGAAGGGGAAGCTCTTGAGGTTGGCAAAGGTGCTCATGAACACGTCCGCGCCCTCCAGCTGCAGCTCCGTCAGCTCCTTCAGCCTGTCTGCTATGCCGCTGCTCTCAAGCATCTGCTGCCATTCGGGGTTCTCCTGGATCGACATTGGGTCGTCGGGGTTGATTTTGCCGTCGCGGATCTTGCTCATGATGTCGGGCCGCAGATCCATCATGCGGGGTATCACCTCGTCCATCATCTTGCGGTTGATAGTCTCGGTGTATCGCGCGCGGATAAGCTCAAGGAAGGCTATGCGCAGGTCTGCCGCCCAGTGGGGGGAGTCAGAGGCCGCTGCAAGGATGTCCTGCGTCTCTTTAGCTATGGGCCTGTCCTTATACTTGGCCAGTATCAACAGCGCGCCCACCAAAGCGGCTGCCCTCACAGAGGGTTCGACAGCCGTCATGTAGCCCCTAAGCAGAAGCCCCAGGCGGCGGTGGTCGTAGACCTGCAGCGCGCCCATGGTCAAAGCGCTCACAACCAGGGTCTGCACATCCAGGGGTGCCTCCTTGCTGCCCAGGGCCGCGGAGATGGCTTCGGAGTCAGCTTTGCCAAGGGGGTAGGCCGTCCACACGGCGGAGAAAAGGTCGCGGCGTAGCCGGTCGTCAACCTTCTCTGAGCGCAGCAGAGCGGAGATGTCGGCTTGGCGCCCGGGGAGGGCGGAGGTGCGTACCGTATTATAATATAATGTAGGACTGTCAACGCGCTCCATCACACGCGCCAGCGCGTCGAGGTGGCCGTAGAGGTCAGAGACGATCTGGTCGTAGACCTTTGCCCGGTCGGGATCATCGACGCCCTTGGCCACGTAGGAGAGCATATAAGCGTAGGCCTTCTCGGTCTTGGCCAGACGGTCACCCACCTCCCAAGCCATGCGCCGATGACACATGTCGGCCATCGTGGCAAAAGCCTCGCGCAGGCGGCGTTTCGCAATCATATCCTCCACGCGGGAGCGGAATTCTGTAATATCTTTTGTTGTCATCTTGGATTCATAAAAGGGGGTAAAAGTAAAGTAACTTACTTTTCATAACAAACGAGACTGCAAAAGGTATGCCAACTTTCCGTTCCTATTGCATTTTTTATGTATTCTGCTGGGATCACCACGGGCACCAGTGGCTCCTCGGTCATCCATACCAGCCAATACGCTCCGTCTGGCTCTATGCTTGTCACTGCCGTGGCGGGTATGCTCCAGGGTTCAGGAGCAGGTTGGTCTTCGCTCTTTGGGGCAAAGCTCACGCGCAGGGTGTCGCCGACGACGGCCACAGCGTGGGGCAGTGTCTGCATCGCAGCCCTCGGGCTCAAAGCGCTGTGGAAGTACACCATGGCCATTGCCGCTGGGGCCAGCACGGCCACCAGCATTAGCGCGGCCAGTAGCCAGCGCATGTCGTAGGCTCCCGCCGCGGTCAGCACGGCAGCCGGCAGCCACAGCCACCAGCCGCGTCGCAACAGCCAGCGTGGCATAGCTTTGCTCACGTACTGGCCGGGGCGAACCGTGAAATAGAGCTCGTCTTGTGCCTCGTAATGTTCCATCGCCCCAAATTTACAAAATTTTCTGGTTAGGCCGAACATTCAATGCCCCCTTATTGTTCCATATGTACAAAACAATCCTTTAAACCCGATAAAATACATAGAATTATGGCAATGACATATCAACAACCCGACCTCCCCTACGCTAACGACGCTCTCGCGCCCGTTATCTCCGAGGAAACCGTGAACTACCACTACGGCAAGCACGAAAAGGCATATATCGACAACCTCAACCGCCTCATCGCAGGCACAGAATACGAGGACATGGAGCTTGAGGAAATCATCCGCACGGCCTCCGGCCCGCTCTTCAACAACGCCTCCCAGGCCTGGAACCATATCTTCTACTTCTTCACCTTCGCCCCCAACAGTGGCGGCGAGCCCGGCGGCGAGCTCCGCAAAGCAATTGACCGCGACTTCGGCTCGTTCAACGAGTTCAAGAAGGCATTCGAAGACGCTGGCGTCGGAGTGTTCGGCTCCGGTTGGGTATGGCTCAGCCGCGACAACGACGGCAAGCTCTTCATCACCCAGGAGCCCAACGGCGGAAATCCCATGACCTCCGGCCTTACGCCACTGCTCACATTCGACGTCTGGGAGCACGCTTACTACCTCGACTACCAGAACCGCCGTGCCGACTATCTGCGCCGCCTCTGGGACATCGTCGACTGGGACGTCGTCGAGAGCCGATATTAATCAGAGACCTTGAAAGCAACCAAAAACAACGAAACATAACGAAAAAGCATATTTAAGTATAATGTGATGAATGGAAGGGGAGGCGCCTGCGAAGGTGTCTCCTTTTCTTGTTTTTACCCGCCACGTCTGGTTTATGCGAAAAAAGCTCGAAAAAAGTTCATTTTGTTATTCGCTGTCAGTCAGCGATGAAACATTTTTTAACTCT
>CAZSHV010000073.1:0-12517 GCA_964606815.1 uncultured Bacteroides sp.
AGGTTTGTTAAAATTTTCTTGGGACACTAGTGCCACAGGTGGCGACCCTACAGCTTGGCGTGCATATCAGCGGTCAGTCTTGGCCGTTGATGAAGGCGCGGGCGGTGGCTATGTCGCTGGCATGGTCTACGTCAATGATCTTGCCCATGGGGTAGGCGCGCAGCAGCAGGCCCGCGTCGACGAGTGCGCGCTGATAGTTGCGCATGCGGCTGACGCCCGTGTCGATGCACCGCTGCAGCACGTCCAGAGCTGGGGCGGTGAGGCCGTAGATGCCGCCGGAGATGTAGCGCGCGCCCGGCCAGGGCTGGTCGCGGAAGGCGGTGATGCGCATGTCGGAGTCTACGTCGACGTAGAGGGGCTTTTCGTCGTCGATGTACGATGTCACGGCCATGCAGCCGTCAGCCTCGGTGTCGGCGGCGAACGCCTCCGCATAGCGGCGGAAGTCAGCCTCGCGGAAGATGGTGTCGACCGTGGTGAGGATGAACTTGCCCGATGTGAACCCGCGCGACACCTCATAGAAGCTGTGCATGGAGCTGGGCGTGGACTTCACCGTAAGGCGCAGAGGCACAGGCAACTCCAGGCTCTCGAGGTACTCGCGCACGGCGGTCATATGCTCGTTGACGATGACAGAGATTTCCTCCGCGTCGCAGCTGAGGAAGATGTCGATAAGGCGGCGTATCATGGGGCGACCGTCGAGGTCGACCAGCGGTTTGGGCAGGGCTACGCCTTCCTGCACCAGGCGCGAGCCTTCGCCCGCGGCTATGATGGCATATTTCATGATCGGGGGGATTAATATTGAGCGGCGCGGGCGCGGAAGACATCGATGGCGGTGAAGATAGCGTGGCGCATAGACTCGGGCGATGCAATGCCTTGGCCCACAATGTCGTATCCCGTGCCATGGTCGGGCGACGTGCGCACGTAGGGCAGTCCCGCAGTGAAGTTCACACCGGCCTCCATGGCCAAGGCTTTGAAGGGAGCCAGACCCTGGTCGTGGTACATGGCCAGGATACCGTCGAAGCGGTCGTATCCGCCCGAACCGAATAGGCCGTCGACGGCGTAGGGGCCAAACGCAAGAATCTTCTCCTTCATGGCCTCGGCGATGACGGGCTGGATGACCTCGCGCTCCTCAAGGCCCAGCAGGCCCTGCTCGCCGGCGTGGGGGTTGAGCGAGAGCACGGCGATGCGCGGCGCGGGGATGGCGAAATCCTCCACCAGCGAGCGGTGCAGGGCGCGGAGCTTGGAGGCCACGGCCTCGCGCGTGATGGCCGCCGGCACATCGCGCAGCGGCATGTGGGTGGTCACCAGGGCCACGCGCATATCGTCGGCGCACAGTACCATCAGGGCCTTCTGGCCGTCGCCCAGCGCGCTTTCCAGGTACTCCGTATGGCCGGGGAACGAGAACGTGTCGCACTGTATGGTGTGCTTGTTGATGGGGCCCGTGACGATGACGTCGATGAGGCCGGCCTTGAGGTCAGCCACAGCGGCTTCGAGGGCAGCCAGGGCAGCAGCGCCCGCGGCCTTAGTGGGCTTGCCGGGCTCAAGGGGCACGTCCTCGCCGATGACGTTGATGATGTTGTTGACGCCCGGCTTGGCCTCAGCTGCGGAGGGCACCTGGGTGAAGCGCACGTCGTCGAGTCCGAGCTCCTTGCGGTAGAACGAAGCCACCTTGGCCGAGCCGTACACCACAGGGGTGCAGAGTTCCAGCATGCGGTCGTCCTGTAGGGTTTTGAGTATCACCTCATAGCTTATGGAGTTGATGTCGCCTTGGGTGATGCCCACGCGTATGGGATTGTGTGACATTGTCTTATGTTGGGTGTTATGGTGAAAACGAATGGGAAATTAGTTTGCGGCTTTCTTTCCGGCCAGCATGCCGCAGGCGGCCATGATGTCCTCGCCGCGGCTGGCGCGGATGGTGGCCGTGATGCCCAGCTCGTTGAGGCGGTCGCGGAAGGCCTCCATGGTCTTCTGCGGGGCTGGCATCAGGTCGCTGCCGGGGATGCGGTGGAAGCGGATGAGGTTGACGCGCGCCGACGTGCCCTTGAGCAGGCGCGCCACGGCATCGGCGTCGCGCTGGCTGTCGTTGACGCCCGCCCACATGATATACTCCACCGACAGGCGGCGCTGGTGGGCGAAGTCATAGCTGCGCAGCATCTCGATGACGGCGCGGGCCGGGTAGGCGCGCTCGGCGGGCATGATCTCGGCGCGGCGGTCGGCGTAGGGCGAGTGCAGCGACAGGGCGATGTGCACCTTCGTGCGCTCGATCAGCTCGCGCAGCTCCTCGATGCGGCCGATGGTGGAGACTGTGATACGCTTCGGGCTCCATGCGAAGCCCCAGGGGGCGGTGAGCACCTCGATGGCCGCGAGCACGGCGGGGAGGTTGTCGGTGGGCTCGCCCATGCCCATGAACACCAGGTTGGTGAGCGACGCGGGGTCGTCGATGCTCATCACCTGGTTGATAATGTCGGCCGCGGTGAGCTGGCCGTGGAATCCCTGACGGCCCGTCATGCAGAAGGCGCAGTTCATCTTGCAGCCCGCCTGCGAGCTCACGCACAGCGTGGCGCGGTCGCGGTCGGGGATGTATACGGCCTCCACGGCATAACCGGGGGTGGAGGGGAAGAGATACTTGACGGTGCCGTCCTTGCTAACGGCCCGGGCCTTTGGCGGCTCCAGGCCCACGGTGTAGCGCTCCTCCAGGGCCGTGCGGGCAGCCTTGGAAAGGTTGGTCATCTGGGCGATGGATGTGGCGCGCTTCTGGTAGAGCCACTGCGCGATCTGCGTGGCGGCGAAGCGCGGCAGCCCCAGCTCGGCGGCCACCCCGCGCAGCTGGTCGAGGGTGAGGCCTATGAGGCGGCGTTTGTCGGAATCGATGTTTGCTTTTTCCATATGGCGATGTCCCCTGCGGGGGGATTATTCAATTGATGAGTCTGATATAGAAGAGTTGAAGTCCAGTGCCTGGCGCACGGCAGCGTCGAGCATGGTGTCGATGCCCTGCAGGGCCAGGTCGGGGTCGAGGTCGACGTGCAGGTCAGGGGCTATGCCCGCCTCGGTACTTACTCCGGCGGGGTCGAGCACCGACACGGCGCTCATGCGCAGCGTCCAGCCTATGGGCAGCTCGTAGCTCATGGGCATGCCCGAGCCGCCGCCCGTGGTGTCGCCCACGAGGGAGACCTGCGGCAGCGAGCGCATAAACTCCACGAAGGCGTTGGCGGCCGAGAAGGTGCTTCGGTTGGTGAGCACTACCACGGGCTTCGTCCAGACGCGGTGGTCGGCCGATGGCGGCGAGTAGTAGAAGGCGCGGGGCGAGGAGAAATCGTCGTGGCCCGGCCCCGTCTTGTGCACCATATATCCGGCCAAGGTGCGCTCTGTGATGAACCGCGAGGCCAGGACGCTGGCGGCCGTCATCTTGCCGCCGCCGTTGTCGCGCACGTCGATGACGATGGCGCGGCACATGGCGAAATATGTCAGTATGGCGTCGAGGTTATAGTCGCCAAGCTCGGAATCAAAGCTCTCCACCATTATATACCCCACGCCGCTGGGCAGGATGCCGTAGACCACGGGGCCCAGCTGGCGATAGGAGAAATGCAGGTAGCTCTCGAGCACAAGGCGGCGGTCGAAATTCTGCGGGTAGGCGCTCCACCAGTCTCTGTAATAGAAAGTTGAGAAAGTGGACGATAGATTCACGTGGCCGTCGCGCAGCTCGCCGAGCATGTCGGAGAGCACGTCGAAGAGCTGCTGGGTGCTCATGCCCGACACCATGCGGGGGGCATAGCGCGAGCGCACTTCCGACCAGTCCACCTCCTTATCGCCGAAGAAACAGTAATGCTCGTCGACGATGGTCCAGAGGGCATCGAAATTGCCGCGGAGAGTATTGTCATACTCCTCGATGGGATGGCACGCCGGGGCCAGCGCGGCCGCGGCGGCGAGCAGCAGTAGGGCGAAGAGCGAAGCGATGCGGCGAGTCATGGGCAGGTCAATAAGCGGAGACGACATTTTTAGCTGGGCTGGATGGCGAGACGGAGAGCCAGTCGACGGCCACGCCAAGGGTGACGGCGTGGGTGATGGCGCGGGTGGTGAGGTTGTTGACGTGGGTGGAGCGCACGGTGCCGCGGTAGCCCACGGTGAGGGATGTGCCGCCCAGCTCCAGGCGCGCGCTCAGGCGAGTGTCCAGGGCGAAGAAGTTGCCCCACCACGCGGCGTGGGCCAGCCCGGAGTGGTCGCCCAGGTAGATTTCGTAGTAGAGCTCGCCGTAGTCTGGCGAGAAGAAAGCGCCCGTCAGCGGCAGGGCCCCCTCGTAGGTGAGCGTCACGGGGAGGCGCCCCAGGCGCAGGCGGTAGGCGGCCAGGGCGGTGACGTCGACGGTGATGTCGGCGCGCGCGCTGGCGGGGTTGTTGCCGTTGCGGCGCAGGTAAAGGCACCCTGCGTCGAGAGCCGCACGGCCTCCCGCGCCCACCGTCAGGCTCGGCAGCGGGGACCATTTGCGCGTCATGCCCCACGACAGGCGCGCCGTCAGACCCATCATGCGCCCGGCATAAGTGGTGTTGTCAAACTCCAGCCCGGCCCGCAGCTGGCACATCCAGCGCTCGGGGCTGAAGGCCATGGCGCGGCTGCGCGAGTAGTCGAGGCCCAGTCGGTAGCCGCTGTAGCGCATGGGCGTGAGGTAGGTGTCGCTCAGGCGCGCGCTGCCGACCTCGACGGCGAAGGTGGTGGTGATGGGCCTCTGCGGGATGAAGTACACAGGGTCGTGAAGCACCACCTTCTGCTGGCCCCGGCTAAAGTCAGGCTCTTGACCGAGTCCTTGACCCTGCTCTTGCCCTTGCTCTTGCCCTTGCTCCTGGGCCATGGCGCACACGGCCAGCAGCGCGGCGACGATGGTCGCGGCGATGCGGGGCAGATGCTTGAGGACCGAGGGCTTCATGGGCAGCGCGGGGATAGGGGGTTAGAAGAGGCGGTTCTGACCGTTTATTTCGTCGCGGATGTCCTCGTCGCTGCGGTCTGGCTCGAGGGGTTCGTTCGCCTCCTCGGCTTCAACGTCCTGGGGCTCAGGTGCCTGCGGCTCCTCAACCTCGGCGGGCTCCAGCTCGGTGACGGAGGCCAGAGGGAAGGTGGTGAGGCGCTTGCCGCGGGCTTTGAGCGACTTCACGCCCACGAAGTCGAAGGCGTCCACCGCCAGCGGCTCGCGCCATTCCTCCTGGAATTTCAGCTCGAAGCGAGCGCCTGGGGCGTCGCTCAGGGCTATGAGGCGCGACTTGGGGTTGTCGCCGATGAAGCGCACATGCTTGGCCGTGGGCTCCAGCGGGAAACGCTTGAGGTAGGGGTAGCCCTGGTCCGCGTCGTCGATGACGGCCGTCCACACATGGCCAGGGCGGAACTTCTCGATGCGCAGTATGTTGTCTTCGTAGTGGTTGGTGGCGTCGAAGGTGGAGGTGTAATATTCGCCGTTGTCGAGCACCACCAGCACCAGGTCGTCGCCGGCGAACTCGCCCAGCAGCTCGCCGCGGCCGTCGTAGTTGATGCGCAGCACGTCGCGGTCGAACCACACCATGCGGCCGCCCAGCGTCGATGAACCCTTCTCCTTAAGCGAGAAGCGGTGCACCTCGTGCTTGGTGACGAGGTTGCCCTGGGCCTGGCGGCCTTTGATGGCCAGCTTGGCGAAGTCCACGTCGAGCTGCAGGTTTTTCACCTTGGCCTTGGGCTTGAGGGTGACGCGCACCACCTCGGCCTCGCCGTTGGGGTTGGCCGAGAACCAGCACACGCGCGAGCCCTGCAGGCCGGGGGTGAGGTTGTATTCGCGGTCGCGCGTCACGCCAGTGACGTTGAAGCGCTTCATGTAGAATGGGCCTCCGCGGCCGTTCTGGTAGATGACGTTGTAGATTGTGCGGGCATCGTTGCGCTTGAAGACGCTCACATGGATCACGCCCTTGCCCACCGACAGCTTCTCCTGCACGCGCACCACCTTGTAGCGGCCGTCCTTGTAGAAGATGATGACATCGTCAAGCGCCGAGCATGGGCACACGAATTCGTCCTTCTTCAGGCCCGTGCCTATGAAGCCCTCGTCGCGGTTGATGTACAGGCGCTCGTTGGCCTCGGCCACCGTGGCGGCCTGGATGGCGTCGAAGCTGCGCACCACCGTGCGACGGGGGAAGGCCGCGCCGTAGCGCTCCTTCAGGCCCAGATACCAGTCGATGGTGTACTGCGTGATGCCCTCGATGCGCTGCTTGGTGAGCTCGATGGCCGAGAGCGTGTCGGCGATCAGAGCGTCGGAGGCCGCCGCGTTGAAGCGCAAGATGCGCTTCATCTTGATCTCCAACAGGCGAGCCACGTCGTCGTCGGTGATCTCGCGGGCGAACTGCGCCTTGAAGGGCTCCAGACGCGTGTGTATGTGGGCTATGGCAGCCGCCGTAGAGGGCGCCTGCTCATATTCGCTGTCCTTATAAATGCGCTCCTCGATGAAGATACGCTCCAGCGAGGCGTAGAGCAACTTCTCGCCCAGCTCGGCCAGGCGTATGCGCAGCTCGGTGAGCAGGATGTGGCGCGTCAGCTCCACACTGTGGCGCAGCACATCGCTCACGCCCAGGAACACCGGCTTGCTGCCGTCGATCACGCAGCAGTTGGGCGAGATGGACACCTCGCAGTCGGTGAAGGCATAGAGGGCGTCGATGGTCTTGTCGCTCGACGTGCCCGGCTGCAGGTGTATGGCGATGTTCACGGTCTCGGCAGTGAGGTCGTCGATCTTGCGCACCTTGATCTTGCCCTTGTCCAGAGCCTTGAGTATGGAGTCGATGAGCGTGCCCGTGTTCATGCCGAAGGGCAGCTCCGTGATGGCCAGCGTCTTATTGTCAACCTTCTCGATCTTGGCGCGCACCTTCACCTGGCCTCCGCGGCGACCGTCGTTATAGCGCGAGCAGTCGATGAAGCCACCCGTCACGAAGTCAGGCAGCAGCGTGAACTCCTCGCCCCGCAGATAAGCCACGGCAGCGTCAATAATCTCGTTGAAATTATGCGGGAGCACCTTCGACGACAAGCCCACGGCAATGCCGTCCGCGCCCTGCGCCAGAAGCAGCGGGAACTTCGCCGGCAGCGTCACCGGCTCGCGGTTGCGGCCGTCGTAGCTCGGCACCCACTCCGTCACCTTCGGGTTGAACAGCACCTCCAGCGCGAAAGCCGACAGCTTGGCCTCGATGTAACGGCCTGCCGCCGCGCTCTGGCCTGTGAGGATGTTACCCCAGTTGCCCTGGCACTTGATCAGCAGATTCTTCTGGCCCAGCTGCACCAGCGCGCCCGTGATCGACGCGTCGCCGTGCGGGTGATACTGCATGGTGTGGCCCACGATGTTAGCCACCTTGTTCAGGCGACCATCGTCCAAAGCCTTCATGGCGTGGAGGATACGCCGCTGCACAGGCTTCAGACCATCGTCGATATGCGGCACCGCGCGCTCCAGGATCACATAAGAAGCGAACTCCAGGAACCAGCTCTGATACATACCGCGCAACTGATTGCGCACCGCCTCCAGATTATCCGTATAAGGCTTCACAAAATCAGCCGAATAGCCCTCGGCCAACTCCTCCTGGCCCAGGTCATCGTCCTCCGCGTCGGGGCGGGCATCCAAATCGTCGTCGTAGTCGCTCATGAGAATTAGAAAAATTATCTACAAAGTTAGCAAAATTAATGCAGAATTCATAATGCCAATTCATAATTAATAATTCATAATTCATAATTATACACAGGCCAAATGAACAGGGCCCATTGAATTGCGGGGCCGAACAGACCGTTCGGCCCCGCATTGTGGGAATTCGCGAGTGTTATCAGATCTTAGATTTCGGTTGCTATGGTGGCCGATGAGAGCATGTAGCCCATGACTCCGCTCACAGACTTCACCGAGCTAACCAGGATTTCGAACGGCTCATACGCCAGCCTTCCGTCCGGATATTTCTCGGCATTCGTAGCGTACAGGGAAATGTGCTCGGCGTCCTTTCCTTTCTGAACGCGTCTTACCAAGGCGAAATCCTCGGTTTCGATGTAGTAGTCCTGACCAGGGACCAGATTCGCCATGTCCTTAATGGGCTTAAGGACGATGTAGCTGCCCACCGGATATGCGACCATGCTGCGGTCGATGTTTCGGACTATTTTCTCCGCTCCGGGGAACACTTGGGAGAACACTCGGGACGATGCACCTCCTGTGTTCGCTGCCGAGGCGTTGATGTCGTTTACTGCCACGTCTTCGACCTCCGAGCGTAGCATCGGGCCTTCGCCTAAGAGCAGCCACTCCTTCCTTATCTCGGGGAAGACCTCTAAGATTTTGTTGGAGAGCTTAGTGCTTATGCCGTGGCGTCCCGAGCGGATGTCGGTGAACGTCTGAGGAGAGCTATAATCCAATCTTTTGGCGAGCTCCTTCCATGTGATGTTTGTATGTCGCTGGATTGCGACAACTTTTTCTGCTGCTGTCATTCGTTAAATGATTTTTATGTTTAAATAAAATATAACAATACAAACACAAAACCTGCACATATGTTGTACGATGCAAAGTTAATACTAATTTTTGAATCACAAACCAAAAAAAATAAAATTATTTCAGAAATTTTACTAAATATTTTGGTATGCATAATAAATATATCATCCGCATAATACTTAATATATGTATTCTTATCCCAATGGTGTATATGCGTAATGGCATAGCCTTGACTGTTGTCGAGCCAGCGAATATTCTCCTATAATAGTTTAAGACACAATTAGATAGACCGTACAGATACCCGGGGCGAGCGTCTATACGGCCGTGATGCAAGCAATGTGTTATATGTTGTATGCGGTCGGCATAGGTGTTAACCCTATGACTTAATAACCAACAACTTACGTTACCAAGGACAGGGCTCCTTCTGATTCACACTTTTACTATGGCTCTCTTGTAGGGCAGATTCAAAAAAATCCCCCCTCGCCTCAGGGTGCGGGGAGGGGGTGTATGGGATGGATACAACGAATCGCACGCAATCTTCAGTCGTTGAGAAAAACGGTTGACTCACTATATGCATAAAATCGCTCTCTCAGTCGTAATGTCGACAAGCTGCTGAAGGAAAACCGCGAGTTGCGCAAGCGCCTGGAGAAATATGAAAAACCGCCTAAGGACTCTGGTGCGAGCGGATACATTAAAATTAGTTAAATGAGGGGGATTCGTCACGCGTTTTGGGCGGCGCGTCCGCGGCCTATTGCGCGAAAATGGGTCAATACGTACCTTTGCGGCATGAAACGCGCTATTCTTTCTTGTCTGCTCGTCCTGGCCGCGGCTGCTGCCTGGGCTTATGATGTGACCGGCCGCGTGGTCGACGCGGAGGGCGAGCCCATGATCAAATCCACTGTGCGCCTGCTGGCTGTCAAAGACAGCTCGGCCGTGAAGGGCGCTATCACCAACGACGCGGGGGCCTTCCGCATCACGGGCGCCCCGGCTGGATCGTACATCCTCGAGGCCACATATATGGGCTACTCGCCCTGGACGCGCCGCGTGCGCATCAACGGCGCCAACCTCGACGCGGGCACCATCACGCTCGCCGAGGACGCTATCACCCTCAAGGGCGCCACCGTCGTGGGCGTGCGCCCGGCGGTGAAGGTGATGGAGGACACCATCGAATTCAACGCCGACAGCTACAAGGTGCAGCCCAACGCCGTGGTGGAAGACCTCCTCAAGCGCCTGCCGGGCGTGGAGGTGGACAGCGAGGGCAAAATCACCTCCAACGGCAAGGAGGTGACCAAAATCCTCGTCGACGGCAAGGAATTCTTCAGCGACGACCCCAAGGTGGCATCCAAAAACCTCCCCGTGAACATGATCGAGAAGCTGCAGGTGGTTGACCGCAAGAGCGACCTGGCACGCCTTACGGGCGTGGACGACGGCGAGGAGGAGACCGTCATCAACCTCACTGTGAAGAAGGATATGAAGAACGGCTGGTTCGGCAACGTGGAGGCCGGCGCGGGCACCGACTCGCGCTACAAGGGCACGTTCAACATCAACCGCTTCTGGAACGGCAACCAGATCACCCTGCTGGGCGGCCTTAACAACGTCAACGAGACGGGCTTCACCGACGGCGGCTCGGCTTTCCGACGCTTCGGCGGCTCTCGCGGCGTGAACACCTCGCACGTGCTGGGCCTGAACTTCAACGTGGGCAATGAGGAGATTTTCCGCGTGGGCGGCGACGTTATGTACTCCCACTCGAAGCGCGACACCCGCACCGAGCAAGACCGCCAGTACCTCTTTCCCGACTCCACCTCCTTCCTCAACTCCGCGAAGCAGGCCTACGACCGCGGCCACAACATCCGCGCCGACTTCCGCATCCAATGGAAGCCCGACTCGTTCAACACCCTGGAGGTGCGTCCGCAGCTCACGCTCAACTATAATGACGCCACGTCCGCCGCTTCCTCACGAACCCTCGCCGGCGACCCTGAGCGCTCGCCCGTCAACTCCAGCATCAACCGCCTCACCAGCGATGGCAACTCCTACAACGTGGGCGCCCGCCTGATATATACCCACAATTTTCGCGCGCGTCGCGGCCGCAGCCTCTCGGTGATGGTCAACTTCCGGGCCTCCAACACACGCGAGCACACCAGCACATACTCATGGAATAAATTCTACCTCTTCAACGACTCCGTGGACCTCTACGACCAGTATGCCGACGACCACACGTGGAGCCGCCAGCTTCAGGCGCGCGTCACCTGGACCGAGCCTCTGGGCAACCCCGCCAAAGGAAACTTCCTCGAGGCTGCCTACAACTTCTCCTATCGCTGGAACAACGCCGACAAACTCACCTACGACCACCCCGTCTCCTTCCCCGGCGGCTGGGACGCGGACCCCGTGGTAGGCTCGGATCTGATCTTCAACTCCGACCTCAGCAACCGCTTCCGCAACGACTACATGAACCAGGACATCCGCGTCGGCTATAAGCGCGTGTCGCGGTCGCAGACCCTCAACGTGGGCATCTCGCTGGTGCCACAGCGCTCCGAGTCGCAGAACCTCATCGACGACGCCAAGAGCATCCCTGCCCGCAGCGTGCTCAACGTGGCCCCCTTCCTTCGCTACCGCTGGAAGATATCGAAGACACGCTCGCTGCGCGTCAACTACCGCGGCAGCTCCTCGCAGCCCTCCATGACCCAGCTGCAGCCCGTGGCCGATATGAGCGACCCTCTCAACATCGTGGTGGGTAACCCCGACCTCGACCCCTCGTTCACCCATAACATCGACCTGCGTTTCCAGGACTTCAACTCCCAGGCCCAGCGCTCGATTATGGCCATGCTCTTCGCCCGCTTGACGCAGAACTCCATCATATCCCGCACATCGTTCGACCCCGCCACGGGCGCCCGCACCACAACATACGAGAACGTCAACGGCGTCTGGAACATCAACGCCATGAACATGATCTCGCTGCCTCTGCGCAACCGATCCTTCTCGTTCACCAACCATATCTCCATCGGCTACGCCCGCAACGTGGGTTATAACAACGACATGCGCAACCGCTCCTCGTCGCTCAACCTGCGCCTGGGCCCGTCGCTCGCCTTCCGCCCCGACAACCTAGCCGTGGAGCTCCGACCCAACTACAGCCTGCAGCGCGCCATGAACAGCGTACAGACCTCCGCCAACCGCACCGTGCACTCCTATGGCGGCACGTTCAACACGCAGTGGTACGCACCCCTGGGCTTCGTCCTTGCCACTGACCTCACATATGAGGCCACGAGCGGCTACGCGGCGGGCTATGACACGCGCCAGTGGCTCTGGAACGCCTCGCTGTCATATCAGTTCCTCACCGGCCGCAGCGCCACCATATCGCTCGCTGCATACGACCTGCTCAACCAGCGCTCGCAGGTGAGCCGCAACATAACGGCCAACTATATCGACGACACCCGCTACAACACCCTGGGCCGCTACGTGATGGTGACGTTCAGCTACCGCTTCAACACCTTCGGCAAAGGCAACGAGCCGCAAGGCCGCGGCGAGCGTCGCGGCCCGATGGGCCCGCCTCCCGGCGGCGCACCCCGCGGCGGCGCCCCCATGGGCCCACCCCCCGGACATTGATCTGAATCCCCGTCTGGGATGATACGCGAATGTGTATCCCACCCACTTTATCCCCCTCCCCGGAGGCCGGGGAGGGGGAATTTTCTTGGTGGGGAATCAAATCATTAATTCACCCGTCATGAGGGGTATCATGGACGTTTACGCGGACGCTCGAGCCGAGCATCACTACATCCACATATTCAACATCTTCCGTTATTGGCAGTCGGAACAAATTTGCGGTCTACAATTTTGCAGGAAGGTAAAATTAAATTCCTTATTTGGTGATATTAAGCAATTTATGTGTCAAATCTTGCGTTATAACGATATATCCCTCATAATTTGCCGCATATGCTTCCTTCTATTGGCCATATGATTTCCCGTAGGACAGGGAATGCTCCGAATTCGCACTTTGTGCCGAATGATAATGAAGAATTTTGGGACGATTTCTACCTAAACGCAACGTCCTCATTTGAGCTCGTTGCCCCCATTGAA
>CAZSHV010000074.1:0-12258 GCA_964606815.1 uncultured Bacteroides sp.
ACTTTTAAGTGTTAAAATTTTCTTGGGACACCAGAGCCACCTGTGGCGACCGCCAATCCGTATAAGAGTTTGTTTCCTGTAGGATGTAGGGACGCTTTTGAGCGTCCGCGAGACCACGCCCTTATCGCATGCCCTTTCGCATCGGCCGTCAGATAACGCACACGCGGCCGCTCCGTTCGGCCCTACTCTTCGCTCCCCATCCCTGGCGCCGCCGAGGCCGATACTCTCCCATCCAATTTAATGATTTTCAATGTATTAACGCAAAATCGCCGCGGGGCTGTGGGCTCCGCGGCGAAAGGGAAGATTTATATATAAGAGAGAGAAGAAAATCTTCTATTCATCAATAGTTGTTGGCCTTGCGCTCGAACCATCCCTGGTCCATGCCGCAGACAGGGCAACGCTTGGGCGCGCTCTTCGCGGTGACCACGTAGCCGCACTTGCGGCACATCCACTCGACGGCTTCGTCCTCCTCGAACTCCTGGCCGCTGGCCAGACGTTCGTGCAGACGCATGTAGCGGTCTTCGTGCATCTTCTCCACGCGGGAGATGAGCTTGTAGAGGTTAGCGATCTGGGGGAAGCCCTCCTCCTCGGCGGTCTGGGCGAAGGTGCTGTAGAGGTCGCTCCACTCCTCGCGCTCGCCTGCGGCGGCCTCGGCGAGGTTCTCCAGGGTGCTACCCACCACGCCGGCGGGATAGCCAGCGGTGATCTGCACTGTGCCGCCCTCAAGCAGCGAGAAGAACTGCTGGGCGTGGCTCAGCTCCTGGTTTGCGGTCTCAAGGAAGATAGCAGCGATCTGCTGATAGCCCTCCTGCAGAGCCTTCTCGGCGAAGAGGGTGTAACGAGAACGCGCCTGGCTCTCGCCGGCGAACGAAGCGAGCAGGTTATGCTCAGTCTGTGTACCTTTTATGCTTTTCTTTTCCATGTTGTAGTGTGTATTTCGTTGTTATACATCTACAACACAAGATGAATGGAAAAGGTTCACTCTGCCATTAGGGCGTCCATCTCGGGGGGGATGATGAAGATGTCCTCCGGGCTGGAGGGGCGCAGGGCGCCGTACCACACGAAGCGCGGCAGGGTGAAGAGCGAGCGGCGCGCCAGGTAGAGGGGCGTGACCGTGCCGGAGGTGGCGGGCCATGTCTTCATGCGCTCGAGGTTCTGGCGCACGAACGTGGCCGTGAGGTGCGAGCTCTCCATGTTCACTATCTTATTGTATGTGGAGTCGGCCTCCATGGGTAGCATGATAGCCTCTACGTTGCCGTCCACTTCAAGGCGGCGCAGCTCGGAATTCTCGAAAAAGGCTACCATGCGCTTGCCGCTGAGCTGGTTATAGAACTCATCTTCTATGTGCTCGGCGGTGAAAGCCATGTCGGGGAGGGTGGCGCGGTCGATAGTGGAGTCGTTAAGGTGCACCTGGATGACGTTACCGAAAATCTGTCGGTCGCCGCTCCATACGATGGGATGGCGGAGCATGTGGAGCGTGGAGTCAGCCTCCACGAAGCGCATCGAGTCGCACACACCCTGCATATCGTTGCGGAAGAAGCGCACGCGCGGATAGGCCACAGTGATGTGCGTTGAGTCGAGCGTCACCAGCTCCGGTGTGCCTGCTACGGTATCGGCCGGGGTGCGGAGGGTGTCGATGCGCAAGAACATCTCGATTTGGCGGCCGTGCATGTACAGCGTGTCGGGGCGCGAGTACTCCATAGCCAGGGCGCGGCCCGTAACGAAAGCACTGTCGGTGAACTCGTTATAGAATCCATAGTCGCCGCACAGGCGGGTCTGGCGGACGGAGTCGGTGAGCACCATGGCACCGAAAGCCTCGCCGATGCCGGTGTTGCGGTCGTAGAAGAGGGTGTCGCCCTCGAGGGTGGAGCCGCGGGAGGTGACCACGCGCGAGCGGGAGAAGAGGCGCGCCTCGGAGGTGGCCGTGTTATAGTCGCCCTCGCTGGTGTAGATGGTGGCCTGGCTGTTGCGCACCACGGCGGGTGAGTTCAGCAGGGCCAGGTGGGTGGCGGTGTTGTAGTAGAGGGTGTCGGTGAGGATGTGCAGGGTGTCGTCAGAGGTGACGGAGGTGAGGTGCACGTCGGTGTAGAAGTTGGCCTCCTTGGTGGCGGGGATGTACTCGCCCTGGAGCGAGACCAGGCGATTGCGGGCATCGGTGAGCGTGCCCCCCGTGTAGTAATATCCGAACTCGCTGCGCAGGTCGTAGACGAACTCGTCGGTGGTGAGCGTCACGTCGCGGTTGATCATCCTCACGGGCGCGGTGGGTGTGCCGTAGAGGTAGGCCACCTCGCGGTCGCCGCGGTAGTTGAGCTCGTCAGCGTAGACAAAGAGCGTGTCGCCCTGCTCCATGCGCACATGGCCGAAGGCGTCCATCGACTCGGTGTCCGGGAAATAATGCGCCGAGTCGCAATACATCTGCATGGCGCCGCGCGAGAAGTGCACGTTGCCCGTTACCACCATAAAAGAGTCGGCCTGGGCCTTGAGCAGCTTGTCTGCCTTCTCCAGGAATATGCGGCTACCCGTGCGGGGCGCGTCCTGCACCTGCGGCTTGATGGGCGGCAACGGCCGCTGGGGCGAGGCCGACGCCACCAACAGCGACGGCACGAGCAGGCTCGCGGCCATCAACGCGGCCGCCAGGCGGGCGCGACGGGCCTTGGTGCGCGAGGTGTGTGGGCAGGGGCGCGTCATGGGGTTAGCGAGCAGACGGATTGAGAGCGGGGATGCTGATTGAGAGCGGGGATGCTGATTGAGAGCGGGGATGCTGATTGAGCGCTGAGTCCTTAGTTTTTGAGCCAGCCCTTGTGCTGGAACTCGCAGCCGCGCCAGCCGTCCTCGATGCGCACGAAGGTCTCGGAGATCTTCTTCTCCAGCCAGTCGGAGATGACCTTTTGCTCTTGGGCGTCTTCGTACATGCCTTTGATCATCTGGTAATCGTCGCCGAGGTTGGCCTTATGGGCGGGGATGCGGGCGGTGAGCTTTACGATGGCCACCATGTCGCGGTCGTGGCGGGGGTCCTTCATGATGAAGGGCATGGAGATTTCGCCGGGCTCCATGGTCGACACCGCGCGGGCTATCTCCTGGGGAAGCTCGCTCATCTGGAAGCGGGTGGTGCCGTTCTGCTGGTTCACCATCACGCCGCGGCTCATGCGCGTGTCCTTGTCCTGGGAGACGTAGCGGGTGGCATCCTCGAAGGTCATCTTCTTGTGGTCCACGATGTCGGCGCGCACGGAGTCGAGGCGTGCCATGGCCTCCATCAGGTCCTTATCAGCCACCTTGGGGCGCAGCAGGATGTGGCGCGTGTTGATGCGGCTGCCGCGCTTCTCGATGAGCTGGATGATGTGGAAGCCGTATTCGCTCTCCACTATTTTCGACACTTTCTTGGGGTCGTTTAGGTTGAAGGCCACAGCCGCATACTCCGGCACCAGCTCGCCGCGGCCCATGAAGCCGAGCTCGCCGCCGCGCGGCGCGCTGCCCTTGTCCTCGGAATAGAGGATGGCGAGGGTGGAGAAGTCCGACTCGCCGCGGTTGATGCGGTCGGCGAAGTCGCGCAGGCGTGCCTTGACGTCGTCAATCTCCTGGCGGGGGATCACGGGGTTGAGCGACACGATCTGCACCTCCACCTGCATGGGCACGAAGGGGATAGAGTCCTCCGGCAGGCGCGAGAAGTAGCGGCGCACGTCGGAGGGCGTCACCTTCAGGTTCTGCGTGAGCTTGCGCTGCACCTGCTGCACGCGGCTGCGCTCGCTGATCACCTTGGTGTAATACTCGCGGATCTCAGGCAGGGGGCGGCGGAAGTACTGCTCCACCTTTTCGCGCGAGCCCAGGTTGGCGATCAGATAGTTAATCTGGCTCTCCACCTGCTGCTGCACCATGGCGGGCTGGGCCTCGATGGTGTCAAGCTCAGCCTGGTGCAGGAACATGCGCTGCACTGCGATTTGCTCGGGGATGAAACAGTAAGGATCGCCGATTATGGGGGTACGCTCCTGCAGAGCGTCCTGGTAGGCCTCCTCGATTTCCGACTTATAGATAGGGGTGTCGCCTATCATCCAGGCCACTTCCTCGGCGATGTTGTTTTGCGCCTGAGCGGCCAGGGCGGCGGCCAGAGCCATCGCCGCGATGAAGACTTTGATCACTTTCACGATATAAAGAGAATGACTGGTTTGACAAGAAAGATAGCATTCACGGGCGCATCAATACGCACACGAAGCATACACAAGCGCGCTCAATTGAATACTATTGTGCAAAAGTAGTGAAAAATCTCCACCCCCGCAGCCCCAAAGCCCAAATTACAGGAAATTTAACGTTCTCTCTCCCCTTTGAGTTGGGGGAGGTGGGAGATGAGGAGCAGGAGGGCTTCGGTGGTGGCGCGGTCTATGACGCGGGCGCGGTCGCCGGGGAGGTGCAGCTCTTTGGTGTCGGTGCGCCGCTGGCCGTCGGCGCCGGGATAGCTGGCCGCGATCCACACTGTGCCCACGGGCTTGTCGGGTGTGCCTCCGCCGGGGCCGGCGATGCCGGTGGTGGCCACGGAGCAGTCGGCCCCGGTGATGTAGCACACGCCCTGGGCCATCTGCATGGCCACCTCCTGGCTGACGGCTCCAACCCGCGAGAGCGTGGTTGGGGCCACGCCCAGCAGGCGAGACTTCACTGCGTTGGCATAGCTCACCACAGAGCCCTGGAACACGTCGCTGCTGCCCGGGATGGCGGTGATGGCATGGGCCACGTTGCCGCCCGTGCAGCTCTCGGCCGTGGCGAGGGTGAGATGGCGGGAGCGGAGCATCTCAAGCAGGATCTCCGCGGGCGTGGCGTCGCCGTCATGTATCAGCACGTCGGCCACCTGCTCTCGAAGCGAGGCGAGGGCCGCGGCGAAAGCGTCGCGGAGCTCCGGGCCGTCGAGACCGGCGCCGTCAAGGCGCAGGCGTATATAGCCGGGATTGGGCAAGTAGGCCAAATGCAGACGCGGAGGCAGGGCCCACTCATAGGCGCTGAGCCGCTCGGCGAGGTCGGACTCGGTTATTCCCTTGACTATCAGCGTATGGTGCAGGAAGGTTTTCTCGGGCTGGAAGAGGGCGTTGACGGCGGGAATCACCTGCTCGGTGAGCATGGCCTCTGTCTCGAACGGCACTCCGGGCATGGCCACGAGGGCTTTCGCGCCGTCGCGGAAGAGCATGCCGGGGGCTGTGCCCAGGCGGTTGGGGATGGGCTGGCAGGAGGAAGGCACCAGCGCCTGGCTGCGCGTCAGGTCGTTGAGCACCAGGCCGCGACGGGCGAAGACGCGCTCCACGTTGCGCAGGGCTTCGGCATCTTCGCGCAGCTCGCCGCCGAAGCGGGCCATGAGCACGCCGCGGGTGATGTCGTCTTTCGTGGGGCCGAGGCCGCCCGTGGTGATGACCAGGTCGGAGGCCCCAAGGGCGCGGTCAACGGCCTGGCGTATCTGCTCGGCATCGTCGCCCACTACGGCGGTCGACAGCACCTGCCATCCGCACTGCGTCATATGCGAGGCTATGAAGCGCGAGTTGGTGTCGGCCACTTGGCCCAGCAGGATCTCGTCGCCTATGATGATGATGGAAAGTTTCATGTGCTGAATAAATGCGACGGTGGTTCAGGCTACACCTGCACGCGGGCGAAGGGCGTGGCGTCGAGCGGACAGAATTCGCCGTCGAGATATTTGAAATAGCCGGCCATGGCCACCATGGCGGCGTTGTCGGTGGTGAAGGCGCGCTCGGGGATGAAGGCCGTGAGCCCGCGCTTGGCGCAGAAGTCGGCCACGGCTTGGCGCACGCCGGAGTTGGCCGACACGCCTCCGCCTATGGCCACGGTGCGCACGCCCGTTGCCTCCACGGCGCGGCGCAGCTTGCCCAGGAGGATGTCGATGATGGTGCGCTGCAGCGAGGCCGCGAGGTCGGCTTTGTTCTTCTCCACGAAGTCGGGGTCAGCCTTCAGGGCGTCGCGCAGGGTGTAGAGGAACGATGTCTTAAGGCCGCTGAAGCTGTAGTCCAGGCCGGGGATGCGGGGCTTGGCGAACTGGAAGCGGTCGGGGTTGCCCTCGGCGGCCAGGCGGTCGATGTGCGGGCCGCCGGGATAGGGCAGGCCCATCACCTTGGCGCATTTGTCGAAGGCCTCGCCGGCGGCGTCGTCGATGGTCTGGCCCAGCACCTCCATGTCGCGGTAGCTCTTGACAAGGATCAGCTGCGAGTTACCGCCGCTGATCAGCAGGCACAGGTAGGGGAACTCCGGCACGGGGTCGTCGGCCTTGCGCCTGACGAAGTGCGAGAGCACATGGCCGTGCAGGTGGTTGACCTCCACCATGGGTATGCCCAGGCCCAGCGACAGGCCCTTGGCGAAGCTCGTGCCCACGAGCAGCGAGCCGATGAGGCCGGGGCCGCGGGTGAAGGCTATCGCCGATAGCTGGCTCTTGTCCACGCCGGCGCGGCGCAGGGCTGTGTCCACCACGGGCACGATGTTCTGCTGATGGGCGCGCGATGCCAGCTCAGGCACCACGCCACCGTACTCTTCGTGCACACTCTGCGAGGCTATGACGTTGGATAGCAGCAGCCCGTCGGCGATGACGGCCGCGCTGGTGTCGTCGCACGACGATTCTATACCTAATATTACGTTTTCCACTTTTGTTTTTCTCTGTATGTGGGGGATTCAGGCCGGCAAGGGCAAGCGGCGTGTCACTGCTGCTCCTTGGTGCCCAGGTTGAGTAGGCCGCCCGTGGCGGGGTCGAAGAGCATGAACGCCGGGGCCTTCTTGTTGGTAAACACTTTGGGGTCAACGCCGTAGACGGTGCCCAGCTGGGTGACGTCGACCGTGGCCGTGGCCAGCGTGCGCCCGCGGAACTGCACGGCGATCACCGCCTGGCCGGGTATGTTGTACGCCACGCCCCCCTTGGGGAAGGGCAGCGTCTTGCCGTCGGCGTCTACGGGCATGCGACCCTGCTCGGCGATAGTCATGCTCAGCGTGATGGGCTCGCCGGAGAGGTCGGTGGCGGGCACGATGCCGTCGATGGGCGACAGGCGCGCTATCACCATGCCCTCCACGGCGGTAGTGTCGGGAGTGAAGGTGACGCGGTCCACGCTGGTCCACGTCTTGGTGGTGCCGGCGAACATGGCCGTCAGAGCAGTCTCCTGGTCGCCAATGTTCTTGAGGGCCAATTCAAGCCATTTGCCGTCCTGCGGGGTGTTGTCGGCCTGACCTGTCACCAGGTCGTTGCGGTACTCGCGGAGTTCGAAGATGCGCTGCGCGGCGAGCTCCGCGCGCTTCTGCAGCGACGAGCTCTGTGTCATCTCGCGCGTCACGGCCTGCGCTGCGGCCTCTGTCTCAAGCGGCGTGGGCGCGGCGGCGCGAGCCTGAGGCAACACGGGGGAGGCGGTGGCGGGGATGTCCTCGGTGTTGATAGCCACTGGCACGCCGGCGGCGTTCAGCACCACGTAGGTCACACCCTGGCCCTTGAACTGCATGGTCCAGCGGCTCTCCGCGTCAGGCACACCTCGGGGCACGAGCGTCACGCTTTTCACCGAAACCGTGCGCTTCGGGGCGCGAGCAGCGTCGGTGAGACCCAGGTATCGACGAGCATAGTTATAGTACTCGCCGGGCTCCGTGAGCGAATATTCCGTTTCGATCACCACATCCACCTCTGTTTTAGGAAGAGTGTATACGACGCCATAGTCGCCAGCCTTTGTGGCCGTGAGCTTAGTAGTATTTTGTGCCTGCGCCGCGGCGGGGAAGAGCGAAAGAGCGGCAGCCAGGGCAGCGAAATAAAGTTTCATAACCGTAAAGAAAACGAATATAATTTCCGAACCTCAAAGGAACAAAAAAACCGCGACACTCGCAAATTAAAAATCATTAATTCCCCGCAGCGCAGCATATCTCACGTTCAATGTTGACCTCCTGGATGTAGGGACGCTCATTTTGAGCGTCCGCGAAAACACGCACCAAAACGCTGTCAATCGTAGGGCCGAAGCGGGCTGTTAGGCCGCTATAACGCCCACCGAAAACGCCCACGACGAGAATTATGGGAGCCCACGGAGTGGGCGGGTGTATGGCAGCCGTGGATTTTTAACTCACGGAATGTCAAGGTTTTATATAATATTCCCCCTCCCCCGCCGAAGCTGGGGAGGGGGCCATGGGGTAGGGCAATCCGAGGGGGTGCATTCCGGCGGTCGCCACAGGTGGCGACCCTACAGCTAACGCATTGACACATATGACATAAACCAGCGCGACTACGCCTACAACAACTCCCACGATTCCCCCTATCGCAGGGCCGCAAGTTCGTTGCGGCCGCGATAACGCCAACGACACCACCTCCCTGTACGGCTCGCCACCTCTGCCGGCCGCCAAAACGTCACTTTTACTTACTTTTGCGCTTTCGACGAGTCCGGGCCACTCCGTCCTTTCCCTTGGAATTTAGACGTACTTGAAGATTGAGTTTGAAATAAACCCGACCATCTGACCCGCGGAAGAGTTTTCCCCAGCCACACCTCGAGCTGTCTGAGCGTTCTATATAGGAATGGGCGAATAGATAATCTTCAAATCGGTTTTTATCGTAGAAGTGATAGCATAGCACCTCGCCATCTTTCTTAACTACGAGAAAACCACCGTTAGCATCATACCTTCCATCCCATTTCTTCGACGGCAGCATTCCCAGAGCTGCCGAGGTGAGAAGGTGCTTCAGCTTGTACGTGTACATTTTCACGACTTGCTCAAATAGGATAGACTCAATATCTTCCCTCTCTTTATCTTTTTTCGATAGGCCAGCCTTGGAAAGAGCTTTGAACTCTAACGGATCGGCAGCAGCAAGTCTTTTGACCAACATCGAAAAGAGCTTTTCATCATGGACGAATTGGTCGACGAGCATGTTAGCAAGAATCTTAATCAAGCAACAGTCCAGCATCTGAAGATTCCACTTAAAGATAGGGTGGTCTATTTCTTCAAAGACGAGAACGCCGCCCAACTGAGTAATCTCTTTGAAGCGATCGATATGCTTTTGCGAGCTGTCAATGGCGTTAATTCGAGTTATTTCCTCATCTGTAAAATCATGACCAACGACTAAATACGTAAAATTAGTAGCACTACTTGCGTTAAGTAGCGCGTCAGGGGCCACAATTCCCATCTTTATACTATTGCTATTCTCGCGGCTCATCGTGTTCTATTCTGGAGTACTTTAGTCCGAATATTTTAATCATCTTCTGCCATATCTTTTCGATAATCATCTATGGCTCGCTGGAAAAGCTCGCTATCGACCTCTTCCAACAAATCTTCTAAAGCTTCAACATCTCGCAAGTCATCAACGTACATGGCGACATTATCAAACGGTGCATCAGAATAATCCCTTTCGTTTTCTGGATGACTGATATATTCATACGGGTCGAAGCCACTGGTTATGACATCCAGCACTACTGCTATATCATTAGATAAGGTCACTTGCCTATCCAGAGAATAACCATCGAGATATTCCTCTATGAAATTCCATCTTGATTCGGCTATTTCCCAACCCGAGGTTATCTCACCATTTTCGAGAATTACTATACCCATATCTATTCAATTATAGTATGATAAATATTAAATTATGCGCTGAGGAACTTTTCGTAGTGGACGCTGAGGTTATCGCGATTTGGGAGGAAGCGGTTAGGTAGATCTATGGAGTGGCCGTTGAGGGAGCGGATATAACGGAGCGTGTCGGGCTTGCTGATTGAGTCGAGGAACGCGTCGGATATCTTAAGCTCATAATCGGGCGATACGGAAATGAGTAAGCTGTCGTAGGCTTTGTGGAAAAGCGGATTGAGGCAAAGCCCATTTGTAGGATCGGTGCGAAGCGCGGAGTCGTCGTGCCAGCTGATGATATGGGCAGCCTCTATGAGTTCGGGTGCGCTGATGCCCGAAACACAGCACGTAGTGTTATAGGCAGCCAGAATAGAAGAGCGGAAAAAGCTCTGGTTGATTCGGGCCTTGGTCCACGTGATGCGCTCGCGGCCTTCGGGAAAGTCGGTTTGCTCGGGGTGAAGAGCAATGTATTCATCGATAAGTCTCTCGGCGTCCTCGGCCAACTTATCCCAATGGCCAAAATAGTCGCCCCATACCTGCCTGTCGACTCGAGACGTACTGGTCAGTCCTGTGATACCTCTTTCCCTGAGCGTGGGATCCAAATTACCAAGATTCCCAATTTTCATTTTCACAGCCACTGGCGAGCGACCGATGACGTTGGCGATTTTCACAATCCACGGGTGGGAGTTCGAGGCGCGGTTGAAGGGCACATGGCAGTAAGCGTACAGCGCAAGTAGCACCTCGTCGTATGTCCAGTTGGGGTTTCTCATTGTTATATATAGAATTAGAGCGACCAACAAGTCTCTGATGGTCGACGGCAAAGTTACGCAATAATTATGGAAAGAACCGATAAAAACGCCAGAAAAGGTTGGCCTTTTTGGAAGCTAAAGCGTTAAATTCCCGGACTTTATGACCGGTCGCTGGGGGTGAGGTGCCAGTGGTCGCGGACGTGGCGGAACTCGATGAGGCCCATGGCGGCCAGGCGGGCGATGGCTTCATTAGCGGCGGAGCGGCTGACGCGCACGCTCAGCAGCATCTCTTCGACTTCGGCCTCTCCTTTGGCGCGCAGGGCGTCGAGGATCGTCACGTCGGGGCCGTCGAGGCGCAGGGTACGGGTGGTGCCGGCCGCGGCGAGCTGCCAGGCGCGTGTCATCAGGGGATGGGCGGCGATGTTCTCGTCGGCCACGCGGTAGTAGGCGCGCCAGGTCTTGTCGGGCTCCTGGGCGAGAACGGGACGCACATCCGCTCGGGCCACGCTGGCGCGGATGACGATGGCGCCGTCGGGCGCGCGAAGGGCCGCGAAGTCGACGGCCTGCGATGGGCGGCAATAGAGCTGGGCGGCTTGCTCGATGACGTAGATGTCCTCCTCGTTGCGCACCCCGGCAATGACGCCGTTGTCCTTCACGCCTACCAGCAGTCGGCCACCGGCCCGGTTGGCGAAGGCGCAGATGCTGCGGGCAATCTTGCGGGCGTCAGAGATCTGGTATTTGAAGTCTTGCTGCTCGTGCTCGCCCTGGGCAATGAGGCGGGCGAGGAGCGCCCCGGCGCGGAAGGAGGGAAGGTCTTTCATCAATTCATAATTAAGAATGCATAATTCTTGGCTTCGCCAAGCGCTACGCGACAACTTGCTAGGGCAAGCGCTTCGCGATGACAAAATTTGGGTATTGAATTATGCGCATTCAGTTTTAGGCAGCGCGGACATTACGTCCAAAGCTATGCCGTTGCGCGAGCGGCGGTAACCCTTATGCCGGGAGCGGGCGGGAAGTACCCCGAAGGAGAATCGAACTCCTATCAAAAGTTTAGGAAACTTCTATTCTATCCGTTGAACTATCGGGGCGGAAGCGAGGGCAAAGGTAGCAATTATTTTCTATTATAGCAAGCGAAACGGTAGCTTATGCCTGTTTTGGGGTCTGACTCGGGCTCGGAGATGCTCTGCAGCTGCCACTCGTCGTCGCTGACGGCGGGGAAGAAAGTATCCGCGTCGGTCGGGGCCGGGAGGTCGATGTGGGTGATTTCGAGCCTGTCGGCCAGGGGCATAGCCTGGGCGTAGACCTGACCGCCCCCGATGATGAACACTTGCGGGGCCTCGGCGCAGGCGGCGACGGCGTCTTCGAGCGAGGGGTACGTCTCGACTTCTGGCGCGGTGAAGTCGGCGCTGCGGGTGATGACGATGTTGCGGCGACCAGGCAGTGCCCCGCCGGGAAGCGACTCGAAGGTGCGCCGCCCCATCACCACGGGGCAACCCATGGTGAGCTGGCGGAAGCGGCGCAGGTCGCCGCGCAGGTGGCATATCATGTCGCCGCGGCGGCCTATGGCCCAGTCGCTGGTGACGGCTGCTATAAGTGTGAGCATGATTAAAAGGAAATTATACGGACACCTTGCCGGCGATGTGGGGGTGCGGGTCGTAGCCCTCGAGGGTGAAATCGTCGTAGGTGAAGCCGAAGATGTCTTTGACGTCGGGATTGATGCGCATCACAGGCAGCGGGCGCGGCTCGCGGGTGAGCTGCAGGCGCACCTGGTCGAGGTGGTTGTGGTAGATATGCGTGTCGCCGAGGGTGTGCACGAACTCGCCGGGCTTGAGGTCTGTCACCTGCGCTATCATCTGCAGCAGCAGGGCGTAGCTGGCGATATTGAAGGGCACGCCCAGGAAGCAGTCGGCGCTGCGCTGGTAGAGCTGCAGCGAGAGGCGGCCGTCGGCTACGTAGAACTGGAAGA
>CAZSHV010000075.1:0-12167 GCA_964606815.1 uncultured Bacteroides sp.
CAAGTTCGTTGCAGCCGTCTCCGGCTGTATTGGATAACGCTCTCACGTTGGGCTGTGCCACGGTGCAGCCCTTAACATCATGGATACCAGACGATTGTAGGGTCGCCACCTGTGGCGACCGCCACAATGGGTAACCCGCACGATAATATTCCCTAAGCGTCTTACCATCTGATTCTCTTTCTTTGTGTTTTTGCGTATCTTTTTAATCCTCTTATAGGCTCCTTCGTCGTGCTGTGGCTTCATTCGTATTTATCACGTTAAATTTTCGTTAATTCGGGCGAATCTCAATATCGTTCGAAAAATATTCACTTACTTTGCACTCGCAAACCGACTCGCAGAAGCCCGGTTAAGGGTTATGCGGGAGGGAAGCGAACATATTATAAGCGTGTACTCTACGCTCTTTCTTGACACTTGGAAATCTGGAAAATTTCAATTGGAGTCAAGAATGAAGCAGAAAGTAGATGCCAGCGGATATGTATACGTCCCTCAACTTTGGCCTGTTAAGGTCAGAGTTGGGGATATTATCCATATTCAGCGTGAGGCTTCTGCATTTTTGCTCGTTCTACTCCAATGGGCATTCCAGAGCCTCCAAGTGTGGGACGTGCAAAAGTAAGGCTCTCACGCTTTTTGTTTACATACACTACATCCTCATGAGAGCCGAGGCTTTTTATTGCAATGGTTCAAACTATAGAGGCAACGCCCAAAAAGCGATTATACTATATTGATAATCTGAGAGTTCTCGCTTGCTTTCTCGTCTTGCTGACTCACTCCACAATGGCTGCCGACAACCCGTCTAAGGATGGCATCTGGATGTTTGCATTGTCCTTTATGGGGTCACCTTCTTCAGAATTGTTTCTTGCCCTTTCGGGCACAGTGCTGCTGCCAGTCGTATCGGGTACGCGGAAATTCTACAGCCGACGTTTTAAGAAACTACTGCCTCCGTTGATCATTTGGTCCATTCTGGGCGTGACTTTACGCGCCTGGATTAATCATACGCCAGCCAGCGATACTTTGGACACACTCCTTCATATACCCTTTGGCCCCGTCATCAGTGTCTATTGGTTTGTCTATGCGATGGCCGGCCTTTACCTCTTTGCGCCGTTCATCTCCCCTTGGATTCAGAATGCTTCGAAAAAGCAAATCGAGCTGTTTCTCTGTCTGTGGATTGTCAACATGATTTACCCCTGGATTGCATTTTTCGTGCCCGGGTTTAAGAATTTCCTGGTCATTAACGGAAACAACATTTGGCCGCTCAGCTACTTCTACGGATTTCTCGGATACTGGATCATGGGACTTTACCTTAAACGTTACCCCGTCAAGATCGGCATCAATTGGCGATGTGTCTGTATTGTAATAGGCACTATTGTATATCCCCTCGCGATTTTCTTTACTAAATTATCTGGCCAGGACACCACGCCTCTAATGGATAACCTGCAGATAGGAAGCGCTTTTTTGGTTGCATTTCTATACACGTTGATGCAAAACATCAAGCTGAAAGACCGCGTGCAACGCGTTGTCTCACAAATAGCTAAATATTCGTTTGGCATATATCTGACTCATTTGTACATCGCTCGCGACTTATACTGGGGAGTGTTTAAAGGAAGCACAATCCACATATTTCCTCGAACATTCATTATTGCCATTCTGACACTGATCACCGGATACGCTCTCACTTGGGCGCTTTCCCGCATCCCGAAAGGCAAATATATCACCGGCGCGTAAGCTCCTCCATCTCCATCCCAGCTCGAGCGGCTGCAACACATTGCCCTAATGTAGGGCCGCTTCGTTGCAGCCGCAAAAACGCCCACAATGGGATAACGCCCTCACGTAGGGCTGTACCATGGTGCAGTCCTCGATAACATCCATATTACCAGTGGATTGGATGTAGGGACGCGTTTTGAGCGTCCGCGGGAACGTGATATCTGAAATACCCCACCCCCCTGGCCCCCTCCCCGAAAAATCGGGGAGGGGGAATTTAATATAAACCACTCTAATCCACGGGCTTTCGCCCGCGGCTACCTTGCTCCCGCCCACTCCGTGGGCTCCTTTGATTTTCGTCGTTGGCGTTGTCGGCGGTCGTACCGAACGTGCGGCCATACAATCTGGGGTACAATCCTGCCGTTACTGCTGGGGGGTGAGGATGGCGTCGAGGGCGATGATGTCGACGAGGATGGGGCGGGGCTTGGAGCCGTTGACGGGGCCGACGATGCCGGCGGCTTCCATCTGGTCCATGAGCTTGCCGGCGCGGTTGTAGCCGATGCCGAACTGGCGCTGCAGCGACGAGGTGGAGCCTTGCTGGCGGCTCACCACGAAGCGCGCGGCTTCGTCGAAGAGAGCGTCGCGCTCCATGCTGCCGCCGGCCGCGGCTCCGCCGCCTCCACCTTCGGTCTCGGGCACGTATTCCGGCAAGGCGTAGGCGGTGGCGTAGCCCACCTGGTTGTCGATGTACTCGGTGAGGGCTTCTACCTCCTCGGTGGAGATGAAGGCGCACTGCACGCGCTCCAGCGAGCCGTTGTGGCTGAACAGCATGTCGCCGCGGCCTATGAGGCGGTTGGCGCCAGGTTGGTCGAGGATCGTGCGGGAGTCGACCATCTGGCTCACGCGGAAGGCCACGCGGGCCGGGAAGTTGGCCTTGATCAAGCCTGTGATAACGTTGGTGCTGGGGCGCTGGGTGGCGATGATCATGTGTATGCCCACGGCGCGGGCCTTCTGGGCGATGCGGGCTATGGGCGTCTCCACCTCCTTGCCGGCCGTCATGATCAAGTCGGCGAACTCGTCGACGATAACCACGATATAGGGCAGATACTTATGGCCGTTCTCGGGGTTGAGGCGACGCTGGGCGAACTTGCGGTTATACTCCTCCAGCGAGCGCACGCCGGCCTTGCGAAGCAGGGCATAGCGGTCGTCCATCTCCACGCACAGCGAGTTGAGGGTCTGGATCACCTTGGCCATGTCGGTAATGATGGCGTCCTCCTCGTCGGGCAGCTTGGCGAGATAGTGACGCTCGAGCTTGCTGTAGAGGCTGAACTCCACCATCTTGGGGTCGATGAGCACAAACTTCAGCTCAGAGGGGTGCTTCTTATATAGCAGCGAGGCGATGATGGCGTTGAGGCCCACAGACTTACCCATACCCGTGGCGCCGGCCACGAGCAGGTGGGGCATCTTCGCCAGGTCGGCGATGAAGATGTCGTTGCTGATAGTGGCGCCCATGGCCATGGGCAGAGCCATGTTGCACTCCTTGAATTTCTTCGAGGCCATGACCGAGCGCATCGACACCGTCTGCGCTTCTCGGTTCGGCACCTCGATGCCCACCGTTCCCTTGCCGGGGATGGGGGCGATGATGCGGATGCCCAGGGCTGCGAGGCTGAGGGCGATGTCGTCCTCCAGACGCTTGATCTGGGCGATGCGTACACCCTCGGCGGGCACGATCTCGTAGAGCGTGACCGTGGGGCCCACGGTGGCCTCAATCTTCGACACGCCTATCTTATACTCGGCCAGGGTGTTGACGATGCGGTCTTTGTTCTCCTGCTGCTCGGCCACGTCGACGTTCTGGCGCTGAGGGCGCTCCTCGAGCAGGTCGACGGGCGGGAAGACATACGACGACAGCTCGGCGCGGTGGTCGAAGGGCTCGTCCACGCCTACGTGCGATGGGTCGGGCTGGTCGTCGGAGGCCAGCTCGATCTGCGGCTGGGTGATGGTGAAGGTGGAATTTTCCACGTCGTCGTCCGCGCTGGCGTTGGGATCAAGCACGGGCAGAGGCGCCGGGCCTTCGTCCTCAACAGCGGGTGCCTCGGGCTCGGTGCCTTCAGGGTCGGCAGCCGGGGCGTCGGCAGGTGCTTCTTCGGAGGAATCGTTGGAATCTGCGGCGGACTCATCGGCTGCGGGTTCGTTAGCAGCGTCGTCGACGCCAGCAGCGGTGAGATCCTCCAGCTCGCGGCTCTGCTGAAGGGCCAGCTCATGCTGCAGGCGAGCTGCATCGGCCTTCTTTTTCACGAAGGAGTAGGCGCGGCGCAGGTCGGCGATATAGACGCTGGCCACGGCCAGCAGGAGCAGCAGCGACACCAGAATGGCGCCGAAGGGCGTGGCATAGCGTATGATTAGTTCGTTGATATAATGTCCGTGCTCGCCGCCGAGATAGAAAAACGAAGGCGAGGAATAGAAGCACAATCCAAGAACCACAGACGTGGTGATCATGACCAGCAGACACTTGAACGTGGCCGACCAGAACGACACCTTCGCCTTGCCGATCAGGGCCAAAGCCAGGGCGATGAAGTACACCACCAGGGCAAACGATCCGAGGCCGAATCCGCGGGCCATCAGCGTGTGGGAGAGCCATAGACCCACGGCGCCGCCCCAGTTTTGCACCTTGGGGGCGTCTGCGGCGATTTCGGAGGCCGTGCGGTTAAGGGCCTCGCTCTGGTCGAGGGCTCCGGACTTGAGGTATGACACGAATCCCACCACCACCATCACGCTCAAAAGGAACAAGAACCCCGCCAGAAAGAGGCGCAGCCCCTCGCTGTGCAGGAACGCCAGGGGGCTTTCTCCCTTGGCCTTTGGAGCTTTGGGCTTGGGCTTGGGCTCGGGAGCCGGAGCGGGCTCGGGAGCGGGCTGGGGAGTAGGAGCGGAGGGCTCGTCGACTATTTCGGGCTGGGAATGCGAGGCCACGATGGGGCCGTCGAACTGCGACGCGCGTCGGCGCCCCGAGCGCGAGCGGGCAGGGCGGAGGGCGTCGTCGGGGTCGAAGCCGTCGAGAGTGATGTCAATGTCTGATGAGTGTGCCATAGTATCTTCAGGTCGTGCCATATGTGAAATCGGTTTGGCTTATAGATGTATAGGGAGATTTTTAAGAAATGGGATATAAAAAAGAAACGAAACGGAGGCTCAAAGCTCTGCCATGCGGGCGATGACGCCTTGAGGGTCGGGCGCGGCGAAGATGGCGCTGCCGGCCACCAGAGCGTCGGCTCCGGCCTCGGCGAGGGCGCGGCCCGTGGTGAGGTTCACGCCGCCGTCCACCTCGATCAGGGCCTCGGAGCCTGTCTCGGCGATGAGCGAGCGCAGGCGTCGCACCTTGCCCAGGGTGTTCTGTATGAATTTCTGGCCGCCGAAGCCGGGGTTGACGCTCATCAGGAGCACCATGTCGAGCTCGGCGACGATGTCGCGCAGCATCTCCACGGGCGTGGCGGGGTTGAGCGTGACGGCGGCCTTCATGCCGGCCTGCTTGATGGCCTGCACGGTGCGGTCGAGGTGGGTGCAAGCCTCCAGGTGCACGTTCATGATGGCCGCGCCGCAGTCGCGCACACGGCTGACGTACTGCTGGGGGTTGACGATCATCAGGTGCACGTCAAGAGGCTTGGTGGCCTTTTTGGCCACGGCCTCGATGACGGGGAAGCCGAAAGAGATGTTGGGGACGAAGACACCGTCCATGACGTCGAGGTGGAACCAGCGCGCGCGGCTGGCGTTGACCATCTCCACGTCGCGGTCCAGATTACCGAAGTCGGCGGAAAGAAGCGAGGGTGCTACTATCATTTCGATGCGGGGGTTTCTGTTGAGTCGGAGGGTTTGTCGTGCTTTTTGAAAGCGTTGTAGAGGATCACGCCCAGGCAGGCAGCGCCCAGGGCGATGCCGGCATAGGAGAGGTAAGAGTTGTATTTCTCGACGAGGGCGAAGAGGTCGTCGAGCTTCACATACTGGGCGAGCCACCATCCCAGGGCAGCCAGCACGCCGTTCCACACGGCGGCGCCGAGGGCGGTGAATAGGCAGAACTGCGCGAAGTTCATCCTCGCCAGGCCGGCGGGGATGCTGATGAGCTGGCGCACGGCGGGGATCAGACGGCCCAGGAATGTGGAGATGGCGCCGTGGCGGTCGAAGTAGTCCTCGGCCTTCTCCACCTTCTGCTGGTCGATCAGGCAGGCGTGGCCCACGCGGGAATTGGCGAAGGCATAGACCACGGGGCGCCCTATCCACAGGGCCAGCAGATAGTTTATGATGGCGCCCACCAGGGCGCCGGCCGTGGCCACGAGCACTACCAGGAAGAGGTTCATGTCGCCCTTCGTTACGGCCAGGTAGGCCGCAGGGGGCACCACCAGCTCGCTGGGGAAGGGGATGAACGAGCTCTCGATGATCATGAACACGAACACGAAGAGATAGCTGGCGTTCTGCACGAACCAGTCGAAGAACGCCGCGGCGTCGAATATTGCGAGTAATGTCATTGCGCTGTGTAGGGTAGGGGGAGAGCGTGCTGAATGATTTAACTTTTACTTATATGTAAATTGTGGCTTATGCCTTGAGCTCCTGCAGGCGAGCGATGTACTTGCCGATGATGTCAAACTCGAGGTTGACCATAGAGCCAACCTGGATGTCGCGGAAGTTGGTGTGCTCGAAGGTGTAGGGTATGATGGCCACGCGGAAGCTGGTGGGCTCGCTGTCGCAGACGGTGAGGCTGACGCCGTTGACAGTGACGGAGCCTTTCTCCACGGTCATGTAGCCCTTGGCGATAAGCGCGGGGTCGACGTTGTATTCAAATTTGAAGTACGTGCTGCCGTCCACCTCCTTGATCTCGGTGCAGAGGGCGGTGCAGTCCACATGGCCCTGCACGATGTGACCGTCGAGGCGGCCGTTCATGAGCATGGAGCGCTCCAGGTTGACGAGCGAGCCGGCGGTGAGCAGGCCCAGGTTGCTGCGGTCGAGGGTCTCCTGTATGGCGGTGACCACGTATGTTCCGTCGGGGCTGAGCTCCACCACGGTAAGGCACACGCCGTTGTGGGCCACAGACTGGTCTATTTTAAGCTCGGAAGCGAACGAGCATTTCACGCGCAGGTGCAGGTTGCCGCCCTCGCGCTCGGCGCTTACCACAGTGGCGGCTTCTTCTACGATACCGGAAAACATATAATAATTTGTACTTTTTTCTGTTAGTGAATGGTGAAGATTAGAAAGTGATCTCGGTGTCCACGCCGGGGGTGAAGGTGACGCGGAAGGTCCAGGGCGCTACCTCGGTGAGGCGGCCGCCGGATATGGCCACGTTGGCGGGCTGGCCGGTGCGGCCTTCGATGGTGAAGGTGAGGGTGACGGTTTTGGGCGCGCCGGGGTAGGTGCCCGCGGAGGAGATGCGGATGCTGTGGTCGGTGCCGCGGAAGGTGATGAGGCGGTACTTGCCCTCGGCGAGCGAGCGGGGCGATACGCGGTCGTCGTCGTAGAGCGTGTACTCGCTCTCCACGCCGGCGGCGGGGAAATAGCGCACGGCGAAGCGGCCGGGGTTATAGTCGGCGGTGGAGTTCATCTTATAGTCCGTCATAGGGATGAAGGCGCCGGCCTTCACGAAGAGCGGGAGCACGTCGAGCGGGGCGGGGTAGGTGACGGTAGTGCCACCGGCGTAGACGTTGGAGGGATGGTTGAAATCGACCCAGTCAGAGCCAGCGGGGAAGGTGACCTCGCGCTCTGTGGCGCCCTGCGTCATCACCGGGGCCACGAGCACCTCCGAGCCCCAGAGGAACTCGTCGCTGATGGCGTCATACTCGCCCTTTGCGCCAGGGGTGTGGAAGTCGAGGGGGCGCACCAGGGGATAGCCTAGGGCGGCGTTCTCGTAGGCCAGGGTATAGTTGTAGGGCAGCCAGCGGTAGCGGTCGAGGATGAGCTGCTTGATGATGCCCTCATACTGCGGGTAGTGGTAAGGCTCGGCCTTGAACTGCGCGTGGGTGCGGAGCATGGGCGAGAACAGGCCCAGCTGAAGCCAGCGCACATAGAGCTCGGCATCCTCCGGAGCGGCGGGGTCGACGGCGAAGCCGCCCACGTCGTGGCCCATATAGCCCAGGCCGCTGAGGCCAGAGTTGAGCATGATGGTGACCTGCGGCTGCAGACCACCCCACGAGCGCGACACGTCGGTGCTCCAGGGGAAGACGCTGTAACGCTGCAGTCCCGTGGTGCCGCCGCGCATCATGGTGAGCAGACGCGTGTCGGGGTACTGCTCGGCGAAGAGGTCGCTGATGATCTCGCTCCAGTCGTTGCCATACTGGTTGTGGTAGAGGCGTGCGGTGAGGCCGTTGGCGTGCAGGCCCGTCTCGGGGTGCACCTCGGGCTCGCCCAGGTCGCCCCACCAGCCGCCCACGCCCATATCGGTGAGCTGGCGGTAGCGGTCAGAGAGCCACTGGCGCGTGGCAGGGTTGGAGACGTCGAACATGCCGCCTTCGCCCACCCAGATTTTCACCTCCTGGGGGGCTGTGCCAGTGGAGTCGGCCACGAACATGCCGGCGGCTGCCAGGTCGCGATAGTTGTCGATGGCGCGGCCGTTGCGCAGCACGTAGGGCTGGGAGATGGCCACGAGGTTTACGCCCTTCTTCTTCAGGTCGGAGAGCATCTTCTTGGGGTTAGGCCACTGCATGGGGTCCCATGCCAGGCGGCCCATGTCCTGCTCCTTGCCATACCAGTAGAGGTCGAGCACGATGCCGTCGAGGGGGTAGCCGGCGCGCTTGAGGGTGTCGACCACGCCGAGAGTCTCGCGCTGGTCGTGGTAGCCATATTTAGAGGTGACGTAGCCCAGGGCCCACATGGGGGGCAGGGGCTGGCGCCCCGTGAGGGCAGTGAGCTGAGTGGTGACGTCGGCCAGAGTCTCAGCACCGTCTACGTAATAATACGACACGGGGCGGGGATTCTCCGTAACATATTCAATTTTAGAACCTTTGTCGAGGAAGAGCTTGGAGGCCGCATAGTCGTCGAAGACGATGGCGAAGCCGTCCGAGCTCAGCACCAGAGGCATGGTGATGTTCATCTGCGAGATGCGAGGGTCGCCGGCGGTGTAGCCATAGTTCTGGCGGTTGTACATGGTGAGTGTGTCGCCTCGGAGGTTGAGCTTGTGGCCGCGCTCGCCCGCGCCGTAGTATGAGCCCGAGGCGGTGGTGGCCAGTGTGAGCGTCTGCTTGCCGTCGGCGCTGACGCGCAGACCGTCGTCGGCGAGTACCTTATTCTTGCCGCCGCTGATGATTACCTTTCCCGTCTCGGCGTTGACCATGGCCGAGAGGCCCGTGGGTGTGGCGATCACGGATATGGGGCCGCTCTCCGAGATGACCTTCGCGCCCGACTCCGGGTCGGCGATCACGCTGGCGCGGGATGGCAGGGGCGTCTCGCCCTGGGCCGTGTTGGTGACCTTGAGGATGTTGTCGGTGATGGCCTCCACGGTGACGGTGCGTCCCGCGGGGGTGGTTTTGGTGATAGCGGCAGTCTTTGCGGCGGCCGCGGCCGGTATGGCCAGGGCAGCGATGATGATGGCTAAGCGGCTGGTGAGGTTCATCTATATTTTAAGTAAGAAGTAAGTAGTAATAAGTAGTATTGGGGGCGGGTGGGGGATAGAGGACCCGGTTAGGGATCCATGGCGAAGAGGAAGCTCTGCACGCGGATCTGCTTGTCGCCGGGGGCGTTGTAGGTGTTGCGCCCGGCGGGGATGCGAGCCTTCTTCTTCATTGACAGCTTGGCGTGGTCGGCCACGGTGGAGAATGTTCGCGACTCCTTGAGCTTGGGCCCCCAGACGTCGTGCAGGCGCTGGCGGTTGATGTTGTTCAAGTCGTCGTAAAGGCCTCGGAGGTCGGGGAAAGCCTCGAGCGAGTCGCGGTGCCAGGTGCGGTTGTTGTCCAGGTAGTGCACGGCGGCGGCGAGAGAGCGGTTGCCTGTGGCCTTAGGCGCGGGGGCAGGCTGCTCGGCCTGGGTCTCGGCTTTGGGGTCGGCCTTCTGCTCGTCGGCCTTGGGAGCGGGCTCCGGGCCGGCCGGCACCGCGTTTTGCGGGGAGGGGGCCACGATAATGGTGTCAGCGTCGGAATCCAGAGGCTCCGGCTTGGATTGCTCCGCGGAGCCGCCGCAGCGGCAAACGAGCATGAGCAAGATGCCGCATATCAGACCGCAAAGCGCCCAGACGGCCTTGTGGATCAGCTGCTTGCGCTGGTCGCCGCCGTCGAAGACGAGGTGGTTGGTACGCGTAGGGCCCTCCTGCAGCTCGTCCACGAGCTCGTAGCCGTCGATGGGGCTGCCTTCGAGGGGCATCGTGGAGCGGATCTCGAAGTGGATCATGCCGCCGATGTCGCTGCTCTTGGCAGAGATTTCGAAATTATATACGCGCCCGCGCTCGCGCATCTGTATCATGTTTTGCGCGCTTTGGGCAAGGTTGATGGTCTGGTTGATTGGCTCGTAGCCTTCGCAGGCAACAGTGACGACGGCGGCGGCGAGCTCGGCGAGGGTGAAGGTCTGGGGCTCGGAGATGTCGAGGCCGTTGACGGTGATCACGCAATCGTCGGTGAGCTGCTTGCGCGACGACAGGCTTGTGACCGAGAAGGCACGCTTGGTGATGGTGCGCTTCGCGCTCGATGCCTCGGCGCACTCCGGCTGCTGGCCGTCGGTGGTGACGTCGACAGTCTGGCGCATGTCCTCAAACCCGGCGCGCTTCCACACTATCTCCACCTGCTGGCCGAGGGCCACGAGCATGGGGCGCGTGAAGATGCGGCCGTATAGGAAGGGCTTGAAGCCGTCGGGGTGCTCCTCGGGGGGCAGGAGTGTGACCATGCGCTGCAGGGGCGCGTCGGTGAGGTCCGGGGCTCCGGCGCACTCCACGCCCAGGCCCGCGTCGACCATCAGCACGCCCGCGAAGGGCAGGTAAGCGGCCTGGTAGAGGTATACACCGAGCAGGTCGATGAGTTCGCAGTCGAGGTCGCCGCCGTAGTAGCGGAAAGCGTAGCTGTCGCCCTGGCTGGGGACGATGCCGGGGGTGTCGGCGATGACGGGGTAGACCTCGGAGAACTCGTGGCGGAGCTCGTCGCGGTCTTCGGCCGAGATGGTCTGTGCTGAGACCTTGCGGGTGACTAAGGCGATGACCTCCATCAGTCGCTCCGGCGCGATGTCGAGGTCGGCGGGGACGTAGATCCACGCGGCCACATGGTCGGGCTTCTTGTTGATGATGGTGGAGATGACGCCTATGAGGAAGCCCGAGGCGAGGTAGCGGACGAGGTAGAAGACGTTTTTCTCCTGGTCGTCGTAGCGCGGGATGATGAGGGCCTGGCTCACGTCGGTGATCAGTCGGCGCACGTCTTCGTCAGGGTTCTGATTGAGGACGTTTTTGAGTTCCGAGCCCGATATATTGATGTAAAGTTGGAGCTTGCTCATTAGAGTGGAATTTGACGTACAAATTTACGCCAATTCCGTGGAAAAATTAGCGAATGTTTTGAAAAAAATTCAATAAGAAGCAAAAACACGCAACAATTCGCGGGGAGAGTGTGTTATAAAGATGAAAAAGGAACTCGATCGAATACTTCTTCAAGAAAAACACACTGGCTCGGCACCAAGACGGTAGAAACCGAGAGGCGGCCCCGAAAGGGAAGCACGGACCGCACGCACCGCGTATGAAAGCGACGCGGCTTGGGCCAAAAGAGAGAAGCTTCTGAAAAACCATTATCCGTAATCCCGCGTTGGCAAGTCCACCGCGGGATTACGGTGTTTATAGGGGTTTGAAACGAAAAACCCCCGTCCGCGCCATAAGGGCGGACGGGGGTTAGAACACACATTGACAAATTGGTTTCGCCGGGGTTGTTCGCGAGCCGGCAATGTAAGAGCATAGCGACCGGCGCGTGATTGGCATGCGGCACGGTCTCTGCTGGAGGGGCCGCTCCGCGCGGCCCACGCAAGAGCCTGGTCCACGATACTATGCCATGGGACGGGATGCTCTTGCGTCAGTTCAGTCTTTTCAAGGTTCTCTGTGTGCCACCTGCACATTCTTGAGTTCGGACGCACCCTCGAGAGGAAAATCACCAAAATCTCTCGCAGGTAATCTTGGTAAATTTTGTTCAGGTGACCAAGTAAACAACTCTTTGTTTGTATTTGCAAAGGTAATGATTATATTTATATTGTGCAAATAAATTTGTAAAAAATTAATATATTTTTTTATTTCAATGTGGCGTGTTTCGATATACAGTAGGCCGAACGGTCTGTTCGGCCGCCGTTTGCAAATGAGGGAAATGCGATGGAGAAACGCGGGTGTCGCAGCGGGCGCAACGAACTTGCGGCCCTACAATGTGCTGGGATTGAGGGTGTTAACCATTGCGGCGGTCGCCACAGGTGGCGACCCTACAGATGGGGGCATTAATTTGAAGCCGTGCGGGATACCGAATTCTTGCACGGATGCGGCCGCAACGAACTTG
>CAZSHV010000076.1:0-12137 GCA_964606815.1 uncultured Bacteroides sp.
ACGCCGTAGCCTCGGCGGGTGTAGCAGGTGAAGTCTGTGGCAGCTCCAAAGCCTGCAGGCAGCTGGAAGACGCCGGAGATACCATAGTTTAAGTGGTTGGCGGTGAAGGGGCTGAAGCCTGCCTGGGTTGACGATGTGTGGCGATTGGTGTAGTCGCAGCGCAGGGAGAGGGACTGCTTGCCGATTTGCCAGCCAAGCTTCACCTTCTGGGTGAGAGTGCGGTTGCTGACCTCGGTGCGTTCCGGGGCGCTGAGGTTGATGCCTATCATGTCGTGCATCTTGGAGAATACGGCATCGGAGGTGGTGCTAAGGGTGAACTGCTTTCTCTTTCCGAACTGCCAGCTGAATTCGTCGGTGATGGCGAAGGAGTGGTTGCCGTCCACGTTATACATCTTATTGCGACGCACGCCTGTGTTAGTGTCGTAGATATATCCGCGGGTGAGGGCGCCTGAGGTGTGAGTGTAGCCGAGGTAGAACTCGTTGTTCAGAACCAAGCTTTTAGGTGAGTAACCCCAGCGATAGAGATGACGGTGAGTATACTGCACGCACAGGTCGGGGTTGCCCTCGTAGATATTCAGAGGGTCGGAATCGAGTGTGATACCTACCATGTCGGAGAGCTGGGGGAGAGTGGACTCGATGCGGTAGCTGTAGCGCATGGAGTTGACGTATTGCATGCGTTTATTCTCCTCGCGGGCGGTGAACTGATATTCGAACATGCCGGACCATATGGAGCTGACGTTGACGGTGGCGTAGGTTTTGGAGATGTGGTAGTCCTTGCCGTCGGAGAGGTAATTGAACTTGCGGTGGGTGAGGCGCAGCTCCGGACCCAAGCGCAGCATTGCCATGCCGTCCTTGGTGCGCTCTGAGTTGTAGCTGAAGAACGGGCGCAGGGTGTGGGTGTTCTCCCAAGTGTGGGAAGTGAAGCTGTTAGTGGGGTCGACGGCGGAAAGGTAGCCCGCGGGAAGCACGCCGAAGATGCCCATATCAGCCAAGCGCTCCAGAGCGTACTGCGTCTGGTCTTTGACAGCGTCGTTGAAGGAATAGTTGTATGAAACCGCAAGCCATGAATTTCCTATCTGGGTGTTGTAGCTGGCGTTTGCGCTCAGGTGATTCTCATGCGATGGGTCGGTGAGGGTATAGCGGCGTCGATGCACTGCGGGTGTGGGGTCGGCGCCGTAGTTCACCTCGTAGTCATTCCACGTCTCCTGCTTGGTGCCCGAGCGGGCTGCGGAGAAATGCAGATTGATATAGTCGGAGGTTGAAGGAATTTGGAAGGAGTAGAAGGGGTGGACGGAGACGGCGTACTGTGTGAATCGCGAGTCGGTGGCGGTGCGGGAGCGGTTGATGATGCTGTTCAGAAGCTCCGGCTTGCCGGAATATATCGTCTCCAGCACTTCCATATCCATCTGCTCTGGCTCTTCGTTGAAAGCGCCGGAAATGGTTTCGCCGATGTTTTTGGTTTTGCCGTAATGGCCGTTGACAGATGCGCCGAAGCTTTTTCCCTTGGAGCTGAGGTAAAGGCCGTGGTTAGTGGAGAGCATCCAGTCGTTGTTGTGATTATGGGCGAATGCGTCCTCGTATGTGTTTCCGCCGGGGATGAAGTTGGTGCGGAATGTAGAGCGGTCCACGTTGTCTATGCTCTGGCGGAAGGTGACGTTGCCACTCACTTCCTTGGTCTCTTCAGCGTTCTCGTAAGAATAGTCGAGGCCCGCGCGACGATGCTGCTTGGTGCCTGAGGGCATTTGGTCGGGGGTCCAGGTGTCGTTTTTGCCAGGCACGCGGTTATCGTTGAGGTTGTTGATGTTTCCGACGAACGACACGCGGGTGGTGGCGTTGAACCAGTTGGCGAAGAGACGCCCCATATAGCGGTTGTCTGTGCCGTAGCCGCCTTGGGCGTTTATGATCCAGCCCATGTTGTACTCCTTTTTCAGGCGCACGTCCATGGTAAGCACCTTCGGGGCCGTGAAATCGTTTTGGCGCTTCGCTTCGAGCGACTGCCCTTCATATACCTGTATATCCTTCACCGTGTAGGCGGCGATATTCTCAAGCATAATGTTGTTGTCCTTATCAAAGAACTCCTTGCCGTTGAGCAGCAGCGACTCCACGAATTCACCATTGACCTTGATCTGGCCGTTGGTGTTGAGTTCGGCGCCGGGGAGCTGGGCGATAAGAGCGTCGAGCATCGAGCCCTCGGCGAGCTGGAACGCATCGGCGTTGTAGACGATGGTGTCGCCTTTGTTATAGAACTTGATCTTGGAGCTCACCACGGTGAGGTCTTTGAGCTGGCGAGGGGCGCGCTCCATGTAGGTGATGGGAAGCTCGATATATTTTTCGCGTGACGAAGCCTTCATGGTGTATACCACCGTCTGGTCTTTGTATCCCGGGCATACCACGTCGAAGGTGAAGGTAGAGTCAACGCGGGGCACTTTGAAATAGAAATTCGAGAGGGTGTCAATGTCGTTTCGTCCTCTCCAGCGCAGGCCTTGGTTGGCGTGGATGGTGTCGGTGACATTGCCGGCAGAGTCGAAGCGTAGTACGAGCGCATTGGTGAGGTCGTACTTCGACATCGCGTCCTTTACTCGGCCAGTCAGATAGATGTCATCTGCCAAAGCCGCCAGCGCAGCGAGCAGCATGAGGTAGGGGAGCAGTCGTTTCATAGGGTGAATGGATGAATGGTTTTATTGTCTTCAGGATATAGTAGGCTACAAATGTAGATTAAATAATTGAAACAGACACAATTTCCATGAAAAAATATTGTTAATGTTTGTAATTAGCTTATAAGTATTAGACAGGCGAGTGGTCCGAATAATTACCGTGTTTCTGAATTTTTTTAAACTTGCACTCCAAATAGGCTCGGATTCTTGCGTAGTTTTGTATATTCCGAGATTTTTGTCTAACTTTGTGCAAACTATACAAAACATCCATTATGCTCGTGATAGGTATAGCCGGAGGCACCGGCTCTGGCAAGACAACAGTGGTGAACAAGATTATCAACAGCTTCGCCCCTGGCGAAGTGTCGGTTATTCCCCAAGACTCGTATTATAAGGATTCCAGCCACGTCCCCGTGGAGGAGCGTTCGAAGATCAATTTCGACGAGCCCGCAGCCATCGAGTGGACACTACTCACCGAGCATCTGCGCCAGCTCAAAGAGGGCAAGACGATAGAGATGCCTACCTATAGCTACCTCACCTGTACCCGCCAGGAGGAGACCGTGACCGTCTCGCCCACCGACGTGGTTATCATCGAGGGCATCCTCGTGCTCAACGACCCCGTGCTGCGCGACCTGATGGATGTGAAGGTGTTTGTGGACGCTGACCCCGACGACCGCTTGATTCGCGTCATCGCTCGCGACTGCATAGAGCGCGGGCGCACGCCGCAGATGGTTATTGATCGCTACCAGGACGTGCTTAAGCCCATGCACTGCCAGTATATCGAGCCCTCCAAACGATTTGCCGACCTTATCGTGCCCCAGGGTGGCAGCAACATCGTGGCCATCACTCTGCTCACCGACTATATAGCGAGCCGTCTGCGCTCTGCCAAACGCATCCAAGCATGAGCGAAAGAAACACGCCTGATAATACCGACGCTGTAGAGGTCGTGAGTGTCTCAGACGAGATTCTCGGCCCTGATGGCTCCGTGATCTCAGAGCAGGAGATTGCTGTGGAAGCCGAGCCGGAGCGCATGGTGCTCCGCACTGACAATTTGGTGAAGCGCTATGGCAAGCGCACTGTCGCGGACCACGTGTCTATAGACGTGACGCAGGGCGAGATCGTGGGCCTTCTCGGCCCCAACGGCGCGGGTAAGACCACAACGTTCTATATGACAGTGGGCCTGATTCAGCCCAACTACGGACGCATATTTCTCAACGACCTCGACATCACGAAATACCCCGTCTACCGCCGCGCGCAGGCTGGCATAGGCTATCTGGCGCAGGAGCCGTCAGTGTTTAGGAAAATGACTGTGGAGGATAATATCCGCTCCGTGCTGCAGATGACACCCACCTCAGAGGAATACCAGCGCGAGAAGCTTGAAAGCCTTATCGCTGAGTTCCGCCTTGATAAGGTACGCAAGAACCTTGGCGACCAGCTCTCAGGCGGTGAGCGCCGACGCACAGAGATAGCGCGCTGTCTTGCCATTAACCCGAAATTCATCATGCTCGACGAGCCCTTTGCCGGAGTTGATCCTATCGCTGTTGAAGACATCCAGCAGATTGTCTATAAGCTTAAGGAGAAGAATATCGGCATCCTGATCACCGACCACAACGCTCCCGAAACCCTGAGCATTACCGACCGCGCCTACCTCCTCTTCGAGGGCCACATCCTCTTCCAAGGCACAAGCGAGCAGCTTGCCGAGGACGCCATGGTGCGTGAGAAGTATCTGGGCCGTAATTTCCTGTTCCGCCGTAAAAAATTCGATTGACGCGATGGCCACTCTCCCGGAAGGTCTGAAGGATGCCGTGCGGAAGTTCGGGCGCGAGTTCATCCTCACCAGCAAGGTGGTCGGCTATCTATCCGATTTCCATTGTTGGGATAACGAAGCTGTGCGCACTGTGCTCCCTGAGGCGCTGCGTATAGGCAGCCTCAATGTGCTGCCGCAGTTCCAGTCAGAGTCTCCGCAGGTGCGCGAGACCGTCATGAGCCAGCAGGTGGCCCAGCTCTCCGCGGCGGGGTATAACGCCAAGGCTGCCCGATATGTGATGGACAGCTTTGCCTACGCCCTGGGATGGATTGACGAGGCGCCGATCACTGCAGCTGATGAGAGCACCGCCTCTAAGGCGCTCCCTGAGCTAATCGTAAGCGTGCGAGGCATAGACTTTAAGATGGTGCGAGTGGAAGGGGGCACGTTCATGATGGGTGCCACGCCGGAGCATGCCATGAAGGCAAACTACGACGAGCGGCCGGCCGTCACCGTAAACCTGTCGTCATTCTGGATCGCCACCACGCTGGTAACGCAGCAGCTGTGGCAGGCCGTGATGGGCGAGAACCCAAGCTTTTTCGAGGGCGAGGACCTGCCAGCGGAGCGAATGACTTGGCACGAATGTCAGGACTTCATCAATAGAATCAGCTCGGAGACCGGTCTTGACTTCCGGCTTCCCACCGAGGCCGAGTGGGAGTACGCTGCCCGCGGAGGCCGCTTGGCGCATGGCTACGCCTGGGCCGGGTGCACCAACAATCTCATCGACGTGCACGCCTGGCATAGCGGCAATGCCGAAAAGACCACTCACAGTGTGGCCATGCTCAGCCCCAACGAGCTGGGCCTGTATGACATGAGCGGCAACGTGTCGGAATGGTGCAACGACTGGTACTTCAGCACCTATATCACCGCGCGGCGCGACCCGCAGGGCCCGAATGAGGGCACTGCCAAGGTGGCTCGCGGAGGCAGCTGGCATGACGCGGCCGACGATTGCCGCGTGGCTCGTCGATTCTCGCTCAATCCCTCTTACCGCAGCCGCCAGATAGGGCTGCGCTTGGCCATGTCGGCCAAGGATAGCGAAGCATAAGAGCGCAAAAAGACAGGCACCGAGTGTGTCATTTCGCGAAGTGGTGCGCAATGCTCTTCAGGAACGGCGACGGACCTCTCTTGTAGCCAAATTCATTCTCCATGGCATAGCTGATGCACAAGCGTTTGCGGGCGCGGGTAAGGGCCACGTAGAGCTTGCGGGCGTCCTCGTGCTCCATGGCGTCGGCGGCAGCGATCATTTCCGGCGTGGCATTGTAGTTGCAGCGCACGTCGTTGACCTTCCAGAAGGGGTAATTGCCGTTCGACACGCCTAATACCACCACGTTCTCGAATTCCAGTCCCTTGGCCTTGTGCACGGTGAGTATGAAGACGCGGTCGGTTAGCAGCTCGCGGCTGGACACGAGGTCGCCTTCGTTGACGGTGGTGGAGATATCGTTGACGTGCTCTGTGATGCTCTCATGCAGAGACTTGTCTGTTGCGCGGTCCACCCACTCCCGCTCCACAAAGCGCAGGAATATATCGAACTTCGGGCCGATATCCTCGATGATGTGCCTCTCCACCAGCGTGCGGTGCAGGCTGGCAAGCTCGTCGCAGATGGTGCGCTGCCGCAGGCATATGGGCTCGTGGATATAGGAGCGCAGATTGGCATAAATGGGAGCGATGTCCTGCAGTCGTTTCGCCACAGCTTTTGTATGGGCATCGGCGAGGAATACGCTCTGCTCCGACAACTTCGGGCGGAACACTGCGGCGCAATGGTCAATCAGCGAGAGGGTGGCTTCGATGTCGGCGTCGGCCAGGTGGGCGTTCTCACCTTGGAGGCCGAGGTGAGAGATAAGTGCCTCAAGGGTGTACCGCTTCATGCTGGGGTATACGCACTTTACCATGTGCAGAGTGTCGTAGTAGTCAAGCTCCACCTCCTCGTTGAGTTCGCGGCGGCAGTTGGCTTGCAGTATGCGGTAGTCATACTCCACGTTATGGCCCACCACCGGCAGCGTGCCTACATATTTCAGGAAGGCCTCCAGCCCCTCGGCTCGGCCCATGTGAGGCCGCGAGGCATATTCTGCCACCAGCGGGTTGGGCTTATCGCCGAGCATCGCCGGGATCTCGCGGTCGGTGTGCATGATGATGTTGAAGTCCGAGCCATCCACTTTGCGTCCGTCGCGCACCTTGAAAGCTGCAATCTGCACGATGTCGTCCTCAGCCACGTTCAGGCCCGTGGTCTCGGTGTCGAATAGCACATACTCTTTATCAAGGCACTCAGAGGCGAAGCGTTGCAGAAACGACTGGTGGCCCATAAGGTCGCTGCCCGTGAGCATCAGAGACCGGAGCTTATAGCAGAATTCGCGGGCTTGCAGCTGGGTGTGCACGGCGCCTATGCCGTAGAGCAGGCGCGTCCATGCTCCGATGTTGAAATCATTCACCACCACCGTCAGGAATGCAGATATTGTCTTGTAGGCTCTTGAACGGAACATGTCGGAGCCCGATATCTTGAAGTTGCTCACGCCCTGCTCGGTGAGCTCTTTGCTGATGTCGTCGGCCTCGTCGTTGCGGTTGACAAGGATGGCCAGGCGCTCGTCGTCGCTCAAGCCCATGTAGTAGCTCACCATTTTGCTGATGCGCTCTCTCTGTTCGCGTGGCGTCTGCGAGCGGGCTATGATAAGGTCAAAGCGGTCTTTCTTCGTCTGCTCTTTGGCCACAGGCAGCAGCTGGCGATCTACGCCCAGCACCTCGGCGGCGAAGTCGTTGTAGACGTCGAGCAGGTAGCTCGGCGCGCGGTAGTTGGACTGCAGCGTGAGGATGTGCCCCGCGCATTTATTCTTAATCAACTCCAGACATGACAGCTTTGCGCCCATGAAGGAGAATATGGCCTGCTGCTCGTCGCCCAGATACATCACCGTGGGGTTCTCCGGTGCGGTGAGCAGGTCAACGATAGCTATCTGCAGGCGGTTGAGGTCTTGCACCTCGTCGACCTGTATCCACGGGAACTTGCGCAGGTCGGGGTTGCTACGCATATGGTCGTAGGCCAGAATCAGCAGGTCGCTGAAGTCTATGGCACCGATCTTTTTCTTGTACTCCAGATATGTCAACGCGGCGATAAGCGCGCTATGCTGGGTGGGGATGGCGGAGATGTCGAAGTTGTACTTCTTGGCTATGCGCAGGAAGTGCTCGAAGTCTCGCTGTATGAATGCGTTCGTGGTCTGGTCCAGCAGGCCAGGGCTTTGCGGTCGCAGCTCCTCTGGGTGGCCCAGGTGGTACTGCGTGATGTAGCTGGCCAGGTCCACCACATATTTCACGGCGCCGCGGTTTACGCCCGTCCTCGACCGGAATAGGGAGGGGTTGAAATCGAAGAATATGTCGGCCTGGTCGTCCTCGTCGATGATATATGTGTTTTCTGGCACCAGGGAGTTCTCGAAGAGATAGAAGGAGCAGTAGCGATGTATATTGCCCACGAAAATCTCTCTGGTGGCGCCCGGCTGTATGCGTCCGCTTTCGATCTCGGGGCGCAGGCGTTCCTCCACGCGGTCGCGCATGCCGCGCGAGGCTCGGTTGGTGAAGGTGAGGCAGAGCAGGTCGCTTGGCTGCAGGCCGCCGAGCAGAGCGTTGGTGATTCTCTCGGCCAGGATGTGCGTCTTGCCGCAGCCGGGAGGGGCGAGCACCAGGTAGTGGCCGTCGGTGGCCTCGATGGCTTGCTGTTGCAGGGAGTCGAAAGCGTAGTCAGACATAATCGGAGGTGTTAGAAGTCAATGCTCACGCGCACGTTGATCTGGCGGCGAGTCAGGTAGTTAGGCACGGCGTACTGGATATCGTTGACATCCGTCACCCAGTAGTATCCGCTCACGTTGCTGATGTCGAGCAGGTTGAAGACGTCCAGGCCGAGCCATACGCTCTTGATGTGGCGCAGCATGCCGCTGCGGCTCTGGCCGGGCTGCAAGGGCGAGAGCAGGGCGTACTGCAGGCCTATGTCCACGCGCTTGTATGCCGGGGCGCGGAACCAGCCCTTGTCCCTCGACGAGCGTGGCGAAACGGTGGGCAGGCCGTCGCTGAGGATACCGCGCAGGCTGAATTTCAGCTTGGGCCAGCGGGGGAAATAGTCGGTGAAGAAGAGGGCTACGCTGTAGCGTCGGTCGGTGGGACGCGGCACCTTCACGCCGTTCAGGTCCTCTTGCGTCTTCATCAGCGAGAAGCTGATCCACGAGTCGCTGCCCGGCACAAACTGGCCGAAGAGCTTCATGTCCAGGCCCGCCGCATAGCCGCTGGAGCTGTTCTGGCCCGTGTAGACTACTTTCAGGTTCTGCACCTCGTAGGGGATGAGGTTGCCGAGTATCTTGTAGTAGGCCTCGCCGGAGAGCTTGAAGGGGCGGTCGAAGGCGCGGAAGGTATAGTCTGCTCCGGCTATGAACTGGAAGCTGCGCTGCGACTTGATGTTGTCGTTCAGCTCAATGATGGTGTGGCCGGCGGCGTCGATGGTGGGCACGCGGTATTCTTTGTAGAAGGGCGACTGGTAGTAGAGGCCCGTGGCGAAGCGGAATGCCCAGCGGGGGGCGGCGTCGGGCACAAAGCCGAGGTTGATGCGCGGGCTCACGAGAAACTCTTTGTTGTAGCTCCAGTATGACATGCGCACGCCTCCGGTGACGTTGAGATAGCCAGCGCGGGTGGATAGGCGGTAGGTGTCTTGCACGAAGGCGGCCATGCGCGAGGAGCTCACCTGGTGGTTGGCGTCCATGGCATATATCACCTTCAGCGCGTCGGGGTCGTAGGGCAGGGAGTAGCCGGCCGAGTCGCGCTTTTCCCACTCGCGGGCGCGGTCGCGGATGCTCTGGTGGCTCATCTCCAGGCCGTAGACCAGATTGTGATGGCTGATGCCGGAGGTGCCTCGCAGGGCCACGCTCATCACGGAGGCCTTCAGACGGTTGCGCGCATGTTCGTGGTAGCGGCCCACGCCCAGCTCGCCGCCTACGATCGACCCCGGCGTGTCGCCCGTGCCGCCGGCTTGGTCCAGCCAGTATTCGCCCTGTATGTCATAGCTCACGTATTCGTTGGTCAGATAGCCCGAGGCAAGGAGCTGCAGGTTGGTGCTCCGGGCAGCGCGGTAGTTGAGGGTGAGGGCGCCGAAGAATGTCTCGAAGCGGTCCTTCTCCTGGCCGTCGAAGTATACCTTGAACTGCTTGGCGTCGTTGACCGTGCCGAAGCTCGTGGAGCGGCTGGCGGGGATGAATTTGTAGTTGTTGATGGCGATGTTGCCCAGCAGCGACGCGCTTAAGCGGTCGGTGATCTTGAGCGTCATGTTGGTCTGGTAGTCAAAGAATTTGGGGTCGTATTCGCCCTTGTCCTCCATGGAGCTCAGCAGCGACGCATTGCTCTTGTAGCGCACGCCGTGCAGCTGCGAGAAGCGGCCTGTGGCCGTACCCAGCGCCAGGCTGCCGCCCATGAGCGAGGCCGACAGGGAGCCTTCGAACGACTGCGGCTGGCGGTAGGTGATATCCAGAGCCGACGACATCTTGTCGCCATAGCGCACAGGGAAGCCGCCGGTGGAGAACTCCACGTTGTCCACCATGTCGGGGTTGATGATGCTCAAGCCCTCTTGCTGACCGGAGGTGACCAGCTGCGGGCGATACACCTCGATGCCGTTGATGTAGACGGCGTTCTCGTCATACGAGCCGCCGCGCACCGAGTACTGCGACGATAGCTCGTTGCCCGAGGTCACGCCTGCCATGGTGGTGATGATAGACTCCACACCGCCGCCAGATGCGTCGGGCGACAGGCGGTAGTTGTCAATGTTCACGCCCTGCATGGCTCCGGTCTGCTTCTTGTAGTCTGTGACCTCCACGCCGCCCAGCACCACGGCCTTGGGCGTCATCTTCACGTTGAGGGTGATGGTGTCCTGGCCCGCGGGGATGACGCGGCGCTTCGACTCGTCGTAGCCTATGCACGAGAAGGACACGCGGATGGTGTCCTGCTGCGGGGCGTTGAGCTGGAAGCTGCCGTCCAGGCCCGTCATAGTGCCGATGGCTGTGCCGGCAATGCGCACGGACACGAACTCAAGCGGCTCGTTGGTCTCCTGCGTCACCTTGCCTCGTATGTGTACGCCCGGCGCGGCCGCGGCTGTGGCAGCTGCCGCCAGGCAGAGAAATGCGATAACGGTGTTCTTATACATATATAGAGCCTGTCCCATAAAATATATTAACGCTGAGGTCGCATATCTTGGAGGGGTTTTGGAGGCGGCGGGAGGGAGCAATGCCGGTGCATTGTGACCGTGCGACGGCTTCAAAAGCACCCAAGAGATGCGAAATATAGGTAATCAATAGGTTAAATTTATCCATTTTATTTCATTTTTTCTAACAGTGAAAGGTTTCATCGCCTCGGCCATCCATTGGCATATTCGTCCGTGTTCTTCGGTCGTGTACGTCAAGTACACTCCCTTATCACACGAACAACTCTGCTCAATGGCTGACCGCCTCAGCGTTACCAGATTTTATGGGACAGGCTCTTATATAACGCACGGGTGGTTGTAAAATTGTATTCGTCAGCCAAGAAGCCGCAGCGCATAGCAAAACGGCGGGGCTCCTCTGCCGAGGGCCTCGCCGTCTATGGGGTAAAATGTGGAGGACATCACTTGCTCACCTCGTCGTCAAGGTCGGCATCGCCGCTCTCCGAGGTCTGCTCGGCCTTGGGCTCGTCGGTGCCCTCCTCTTTGTGTTCGGGCTCATGCTTGGGCTCTTCTTTCTTCTCGGGCTCGGCTGGCTCGTCAAGGTCGGCAGAGCCGTCGTCGTTCTTGTCTTTCTCCTGGTGCTTCTCCTCTTTCTTGCCGTCGGCTGGCTCTGCTGCCAGCATGCAGCCTTCAATGATGGCGCCCACGCCGAAGACGATGAGCGAGATGCCTGTGATGATAGAAATAAGATGCACGTCAGGCACCGTGTTGCCCACGAAGATGAAGATATAGATGGCCGGAAGGACCAGAAGGATGGGGAAGAAGTAGAGCCACGCAGGCAGCATGCGCGGGCGTATGCCCACCGCCAAGGCGTAGAACTGCCACAAGGCGCTGATGGCTATGATCAGGCCGAAGGCGAAGGGGATGATGGGCTCGAAGGTGGAGCGGAACACCAGCATGCACACGCCGAAGATGATGGCCGCGGCGTTGCAGATGGAGGTCATCACGCGCGACGCCCCATTGCCGTTGTTGAAGAAAAGGAGGTTCACGAGGCCGGCCGCCACGAAGATTACGCCGCCGATCTCAACTATTCTCTCTGTGCTCACCGAGCGGTGGAAGTATGTAAGCAAACCGCCGATGATGGCAACCAGAATGCCGATAATGTTTAAAGTGCGTCCGCGCATATTGAAACGTTGATTTAGAGATTAAAAATTCAAAACTGAGACATCAGAGACAATGCCTATGCAAAATTAACAAAAAAAGCTCGTCTTTTGCTTGCACGCCCCTAATTTTTTTTTTTAATTGTTACCACGACAACGCCCACAATTCCCCATATTGTAGGGGCGCTCCGACCGAGCGGCCTCGAAAACGCCAGGCGATTCAATCCCGGGTTTTCCAATTTTGTATGTCCGTAGCGGGCTGTCTTGCCGCCGATTACGCCCACGACAACGCTCATAATTGATATGATTATAGGGCTGCGCTGTGCATCCGATAACTATCAATTGAATACAAACGCATGCGTGTGAAT
>CAZSHV010000077.1:0-531 GCA_964606815.1 uncultured Bacteroides sp.
CACCCCCTAACCCCCTCCCCGAAAAATCGGGGAGGGGGAATAACTATATAAAACCCCGCTATCCACGGGCTTGCGCCCGCGGCTAACTTATTCCCGCCCCTCCGGGGCTCCCCTGACGGCGTCGTGCGCGGTAACACGGCCGCAACGAACGAGCGGCCCTACTATACGGGGACTTACGTCATCTGTATCAATGCGTTAGCTGTAGGGTCGCCACCTGTGGCGACCGCGTCCATGGGTAACACCCTGCAGTTCGCTGGCATTGTTTTACTCCCCTCAGCTTCTGAAACACCCCACCCCCTGGCCCCCTCCCCGAAAAATCGGGGAGGGGGAATAACTTTTTAAAACCCTGCTATCCACGGGCTTTCGCCCGCGGCTAACTTACTCCCGCCCCTCCGGGGCTCCCCTGACGTCGTTGCGCGGTAACGCGGCCGCAACGAAGCGGCCCTACAATTCGGGGAATTCGTTGGGTGGTGTCGGGGATGTCATCGCGGCCGCACCGACCGAGCGTCCCTACATCCATTTGACAATCAG
>CAZSHV010000077.1:631-11905 GCA_964606815.1 uncultured Bacteroides sp.
TTCGTTACACATGCCTGCGGTCGCCACAGGTGGCGACCCTACTGGCAGGGTTTGTCGCGAACGTTGTCGCGGGTGTTTTCGCGGACGCTCGGGCCCGTCCCTACATCCATTTGACAATCAGTTCGTTACACATGCCTGCGGTCGCCACAGGTGGCGACCCTACTGGCAGGGTTTGTTGTTGGGCGTTGTTGCGGGTGTTTTCGCGGACGCTCCGACCGAGCATCCCTACATCCATTTGACAATCAATTTGTTACAAATGCGTCTAATACCGATAGAAAAGGGCGGCCCGGTGTGGGCCGCCCTTTATGGTGGAGTGGTGTGGGATCAGCGGATGGGGTGGTAGCGCACGAAGGCTTCGATGGCTTCGTAGGAGGCGAGGCCGAGGCTCTCGTAGAGCTTGGCGGTGGCGCGGTTGCGGTCTTCGGCGCGCTGCCAGAAGAGGCGGTCGTCGTCGCCGAGGTAGGGTGCGTTCTCCATCTGGCTCTGGTGCTTGAGGATGGAGTTGCGCTTGAAGCGGAGCTCTTCGGGGCTTAGGGGCACGGCCATCTCGATGTGGTCGATTTCCCATTCTGCCCATGCGCCGCGGTACATCCATATGTAGCAGTTCTGCAGCCAGGGCTCGTCGATGAGCTCGTCGATGGCGGCGAGCACGGCGTCGAGGCATACGCGGTGTGTGCCGTGGGGGTCGGCCAGGTCACCGGCCACGAAGATTTCGTCGGGCTGCACGTCTTGCAGGAGCTTCTTGACGATGTCGACGTCGGCCTGGCTGAGGTCGCCCTTCTTGATGGTGCCGGTCTCGTAGAAGGGGAGGCCGAGGAAGTGCACGTTCTCGGGCTTGATGCCGATGTACTGGCATGCTGTGCGGGCCTCGCACTGGCGGATGACGGTCTTGAGGCGGCGGATGTCGGCGGAGTCCATGTCGCCGGCCTTCTTATGGTCGATGTACTCGTGGATTTCCTTGCTCTTGGTGAGGAAGGTCTTGGAGTCAAGGCCGAAATCGGATGCGATGCCGTCCATGAGCATGATGTAGCGCATCATGTCCTCGTCGCCCACGGCGATGTTGCCGGAGGTCTCATAGGCCACATGCACGTCGTGGCCCTGGTCGGCGAGGCGCTTGAGGGTGCCACCCATGGAGATGACGTCGTCGTCGGGGTGGGGAGAGAACACGATCACGCGCTTGGGGTAGGGCGTGGAACGCTCGGGGCGTGTGCTGTCGTCAGCGTTGGGCTTGCCGCCGGGCCAGCCGGTGATGGTGTGCTGCAGGTCGTTGAAAATCTTGATGTTGACTTTGTATGCCGAGCCGTAGATGGCGAGCAGCTCGCCGAGGCCCCAGTCGTTGTAGTCGCGGTCGGTAAGCTTGAGGATGGGCTTGCCGGTCATCTGGCAGAGCCACACGATGGCGCGGCGGGTGAGCTTGTCGTCCCACTCGCAAGAGGTCACCTTCCAGGGCTGGGCGATGCGGGTGAGGCTGTCGGCGGCGGCCAGGTCGGTCACGATGTTGGCGGAGGGGTGGGTCTGAAGGAAAGAAGCGGGGAGCTTGTCGTCGATTTCGCCCTCCACGATGCGGGCCAGGATCTTGGCGTAGTTCTCGCCCCAAGCCATGGCCACGACGTCGCGTGCGGAGAGGATGTCGGCGATGCCGAGGGTGACGGCGGTGAGGGGAGCCTCCTCCACCTTGTAGTCACCGGCGATGATGTGGCGCAGCTCGTTGCCCAGGAGCACGAGGCGGCATCCGCTGCCGATCTTGGTGCCGCGCTCGTTGAATCCGAGGGTGCCCGTGGGGCCGATCTCACAGATCACGAGGTCCAGGCCGCCGGCGCGCTCGATGTCGTCGCTGTAGTCTTTGGCGAGCTTGTAGAGGTCTTCGCGGCTTACGTTGGTGTCGAGGCTGTGGATGTTGGCGGGGTGGATGTCGATATGGTCGAGCAGCAGGTTGTGCAGGCGCACCAGTGTGCTGGGGCCTTCGGGCTGCAGGGGATAGAACTCGTTGAGGTTGAAGACGATGACTTTGCGGAAGCTGACCTTGCCCTCGGTGTAGAGCTGGATGAGCTGCTCGTAGACCACGTGGGTGGCTTTGCCGGCACCCAGGGCGATTACGCACTTGCCCTTAGCGGCCACGCAGCGGTTGATGGTGTCGGCGATGCGCTGGGCCTCGGCGCGGGCGCCGTCGAGCACAGACTCGAAGATGTCGACGTTGATTTTCTCTTCGCGGCAGAGGGCTGCCTTCTCCACATCGTTCTTGGGGGCGAAATAGCGCTCCGGGATGCGGTCGAGCTTGATAAGCTTGCTGAGATTGAGTTTCATAGGGTATCTGGTACTTAGATATTTAGCAATGAGCGAAGGCCGCCGGACGGGGCGAGCCTAAATCACACACAAAGGTACGCGAAAAATCGGCGCAGCGTCTGCAAATAATCTAAAAATATTGTTATTAAGTATTAAACACGTCGCACATGCCGCGAGGAAACGAAAAAGCCCGCACGTCGGCGGGCTGTTCCAGAAAAAACTATCTATCTAATAAACCAATCTATGTGTGTTTTTCTTTGCGTGTCGGTGTGTGTCTTTCAGAAATTCGGGGTGTGATTTTCAAAGTGGAGTCTTAAGTGTGTGTTTTTCAGCGTGTGTCTTTCAAAAATCGTGTGTGTGTCTTTCAGGAAATTATTGGTAGTCGGCGAAACGCTCCTGCAGACGCTTGCGGGCGAAGAAGATGCGGCTCTTGACGGTGCCGAGCGCGATGCCCATCTTGTCGGCTATCTCCTGATATTTATATCCGGCCACGTGCATTGAGAAGGGGATGCGGAAGTCGTCGCTGAGGGCGTCGATGGCAGCGCTGATCTCCTGCACGGTGTAGGCGCCTTCGGGAGCTTCGAGGCCCGAGTCCTGGCTGATGTTCAGGTGGTAGAGGTTCTCGGTGGTGTCAACAACGGTGGCCTGGCGCGACGCGCGGCGGTAGTTGTTGATAAAGATATTGCGCATGATGGTGAAAACCCAGCCCTTGAAGTTGGCATCGTCGGCGTACTTGTCCTGGTTGTCGAGGGCTTTGAGGGTGGTGTCCTGCAGCAGGTCGTAGGCGTCGTCGCGGTTGGAGGTGAGCATAAGAGCGAAGTTGAGCATATTGGCCTGAAGGCTCATGAGTGATGTCTGGAATTTCGAGGTAGTCATATGGGTTGGATTTTTGAGGTGGTGTGGTAGTGTGGTTTGTTGTTTGATTACACTGCAAAGTTACGCAAAGTTTCCGCCGTGTTACAAATTATTGTCAAACAAAATTCTACAAAAGTGACGAAATTCTTTCATAAATTTTGTATCTATCTATGTTTTAGCACATTACAATTGTAACAAAGTGTTACAATATTTGTATCATTCGTCTCAAATGTGACAATTGATACATTTTGCAGCATTTTCCAGCCTCCGAGCCGCTTGCGCATGTAAGCTAAAATTCCTATCTTTGTCCCCGCTAACACTTTTACCGTCATGACCCTCCCACGCTTCATCACCATGCTGCTCGCCGCTGCCGCCGTAATGGGCGCCGCAGCGCAGGAGCAGCCCAAACGCGAATTCCGCGGCGCATGGATGCACACCGTCTTCCAAGGCCAATACCACGACCAGAACACCGAGCAGAACAAAGCCTACCTGCGCGCCCAGCTCGACAGCCTGCAGCGCGCGGGCGTCAACGCCGTGCTCTTCCAGGTGCGCCCATGCGCCGACGCCTTCTACCCCAGCGAGCTTGAGCCCTGGAGCCGCTTTCTCACCGACGGCGGCGCCGCGCCCCAACCATACTGGGACCCCCTGCAGTTCATGATCGACGAGGCCCACGCCCGCGGCATGGAGCTGCACGCCTGGCTCAACCCCTACCGCGTCACAGCCGCCAAGGGCCACACCCCCGCCCCCTCACACCTATATTATAAGGAGCCTCAGCGCTTCGTCACCTACGAGGGCGACGGCAAGATATACTTCGACCCCGGCATGCCCGAAAACCGCAAGTTCATCGAACAGGTGGTGATGGACATCGTGGGCCGCTACGACGTCGACGCCATACACTTCGACGACTACTTCTACCCCTACCCCGCCAAGGGAAAGGACTTCCCCGACGACAAGACCTACGCCAAATACGGCAAGGGCATGGACCGCGGCGACTGGCGCCGCCGCAACGTTGACCTGCTCATCGAGGAGATCCACGACAGCATCCAGGCCGGCCCCAAGCCTTGGGTGCGCTTCGGCATCAGCCCCTTCGGCATCTGGCGCAACAAAGAGAACGACCCGCGCGGCAGCGATACTCGCGGAGGGCTGCAGAACTACGACGACCTCTACGCCGACGTGCTCCTCTGGGCCGAGCGCGGATGGATCGACTATCTGCTGCCGCAGCTCTACTGGGAGCTTGAGCACAAGGTGGCGTCGTCCGAAAAGCTCGCCTACTGGTGGGCCGAGGCCACGCCCGCGACTTGCCATCTGTATATAGGCCAGGACGTGGAGCGCACCATGAAGAAGCCCGACACCACCCCCGGCGGCGAGCCCACACAGCTCAACCACAAGCTGCGCCTCAGCCGCGAGCTTCCGGGCGTGAAAGGCAACTGCTGGTGGCCCGCCTACTCTGTTACACGCAACAGCGGCGGCGTGCTTGACTCCCTGGCCACCCGCGGACAGAGCCGCCCAGCAATCGTGCCCGCTTACCCAGCTCTCAGCGCCGAGCAGCCCCAGACGCCCGCGCAGCTCACAGCCGCCGACGGCCGCATCTCATGGGCCAAGCCAGAGATTAAGGGCGTGGCCGAAGACGCGGTGCGCTTCGCTGTCTACCGCTTCCCCCTCGATGCCATCGTGCCCGACATCGAATCGTCAGAGTGGCTGCTGGCCGTAACCCCCGACTGCTCCTACCCCGCCGCCGAGCCCGGCATCTACCTGGTCACCGCACTGTCGCGCACCAACATCGAAAGCATCCCCGCCGCAGTGGTGGTGAAATGAGGTCGAAAGGGATTAACATAGTATCGTTCAATGTGCCTTCGCCGCCCGACTACGGCGGTGTCATAGACGTATATTATAAGGTGAAGGCGCTCGCCGACGCCGGCGCGCGCGTGGCCCTGCACTGCTACGAATTCAACCGCCCGCGCGACCCGCAGCTGGAGCGCATGTGCGAGAGCGTCACCTACTACCCCCGCCGCACAGGCCTGCTCGCCAACCTTTCCACCTTGCCCTACAACGTGCGCAGCCGCAGCGATAGCGCCCTGGTGCCCAACCTGCTGCGCAACGACCACCCCATCCTCTACGACACCCTGGCCACATGCGCCAGCATCCGCGACCCGCGCCTCGACGGCAGGCTGAAAATATACCGAGAGTCGAACATCGAGCACGACTATTTCCGCTATCTGGCCGCCGCCGAGCCGTCGCTGCTGAAGAAAGCCTATTATATGGTTGAGGCCGCCCGCTACCGAGCCTTCGAGCCCGCGGTGGCGGCTGCCGACCTGGCCCTGGTGGTGTCGCAAGCCGATGGCGACGACCTGCGCCGACGCTACCCGTCGCTGCGCGTCGAGTTCTTGCCGAGTTTCAGCGGATTCCAGCTCATGGAGCCCAGCGCCGACGACCTCCCGATTGTCCTCTACCATGCCAACCTCTCGGTGCCGGAGAACGCCAAAGCGGCCCTCTACCTCATGCGCGAGGTCTTCCCGGGCGTGAAGGCGCGCTGCGTGGTGGCGGGCATGAACCCCTCGCCGGCATTAGTCAGGGCTGCCGCGGCGGTGCCCAACGTTGAGCTTGTGGCGTCGCCCTCGCAGCAGCAGATGCAGAGCCTCATCTCCGGGGCCCGCGTGGCCATTCTCACCACGCATCAACCAACAGGTCTGAAGCTCAAGCTCTTAGGCTCGCTCTTTGCGGGAAAGCACGTGGTGGTGAACACCCACATGGTACACGGCTCCGGCCTGGCGCCGTTGTGCACCATCGCCGATACAGCCCAAGAACAGATTGAGGCCTGCAACCGCTTGATTGCCACGCCGTTCACGGCCGACATGTTGCACCATCGCCGCGAAAAACTCATGGCAGAGTACTCCAACGAGCACCTCGTGGCCCGCATGCTCCAGCTCATAGGCGAATGCGGGGGCTAACGTTTCCGCGCAATAATGCCGCGGGTTTTACGTTATTATATTGCTATGAACCTCAATACACTACGCATACTCCTCCTCTCCGTCCTTGTCGCCGTGGGCCTCTCCGCCTGCATCGAGGACGGCTTCACTGATGCCCCCACCGACGCGCCGGCCTTCTCGACCGACACGCTCGACATGGGCCTTGTCTTCACCGACGAAGTCACCTCCACGCGCAGCTTCAAGGTGTTCAACCCCCACAGCAAGGGCCTGAACATCAGCCGCGTGGCCCTCTCCGGCCGTGATGCCGACATATTCCGTCTTAACGTCGATGGCTTCTCCGGCCGCGAGTTCTCTGACGTGGAGATTCGCGCCAAAGATTCCATCTTCGTCTTCGTGGAGGCCACCCCTCCCGCCCACGGCAAACTGCAGCCGCAGGCCAGCGAAGCCGCTGTGGAGTTCACCGTCAACGGCCGCCAGTACACCGTCCAGCTCGCCCTCCAGGGCCAGGACATCACGCGCATCGGCGCCCTTAACGTCACCTCCGACATGCGCCTCACGGCCGAGCGCCCCTACCGCGTCTCCGACTCCATCGTCGTGGCCCCCGGAGCCACCCTCACCCTTGAGCCCGGCACGCAGCTGCTCATGCACGACGGCTCATACATCGCCGTCGACGGCACCCTCCGCGCTGTCGGCACGCCCCAGAAGCCCATCCTCATCACGGGCGACCGCATGGGCGAGGTCATTCCCGGCGTGTCGTTCTCGATCATGTCGCGCCAGTGGGGAGGTATGTGGTTCAGCGGCCTGTCTAAGGGCAGCCGCATGGAATATTGCGAAGTGAGCAACACCGTGGACGGCGTCTACGTCCTCGGCGACGGCACCTCCTCCCTCTCCTCCCCCATGCTCACGCTGCGCAACTGCCGCCTGCGCAACTCAGGCTCCAGCGTGCTGGCCGGCGTGGATGCCACCGTCGACGCCCGCGGCTGCGAATTTGCCGAGGCAGCGTCGGGACTGGTGCTCCTGCACGGCGGCGACTATCGCTTCGACCTCTGCACGGCCTCCAACCATTACCTCTTCGCTGCCGTGGAGGGCGCCGCGTGGCAGTTCTTCGGCGTTGGCGACAAGGCGACCCCCTCTCCAGCCAATATTCCCACCAAAGCTCTGATTACTAACTCAATAACCTGGGGTATAGGTGCGGATGCATGGCCCGGCAAGCTTGACGGCAGCGATGTGGTGTTCGCCCGCTGCCTGTTCAAGAGCAAGGGCGAGGATGATGCTAATTTCGTTTCCTGTCTTTGGGATGCCGACCCCATGTTCTACACCGTGCGCGAGGACTACCTTTTCGACTACCGCCTGCAGCCCGGCTCTGACGCCATTGGCGCCGCCGACGCGTCGCTGAGCGATGTGCGCCTCGACACCGACTACTACGGCACACCCCGCGCCCTCGACCTCGGTGCCTACGCTTTCACCCCACCAGCAGAGTAAGACCTCAATAGAACTCGCTTATAACGCATTGAATATCAGTTGGATGTAGGGACGCTCATTTTGAGCGTCCGCAACTACGCCATGCGCAAACACACACACGGATACGTCCATTCGCGGTCGCCACAGGTGGCGACCCTACAACCTAATTATCAATGATTTATTCTAAAAATGCTATTCTTTGCGCCTTAACTGCCAGAAGGCCACGGCTGCGGCGGCGGCGACGTTGAGGGAGTCCACGCCATGGTGCATGGGTATGCGCACGGTGTAGTCGGCCTTGGCGATGGTGGCTAGTGGCAGTCCGTCGCCCTCGTTGCCAAGTATCAATGCCAGACGCGGTTCGGCATCAAGTGCGGGGTCGTCTATGCTTATCGACCTGTCTGTCAGGGCCATTGCTACTGTTTTGAACCCTAAGCTCTGGAGGTCGGCCGGGCTCTGAGTGCGTGTCCACGGCACGAGAAACACGGAGCCCATAGACACCCTCGACGCCCTGCGGCTCAGCGGCGAACATGTGGCACCCGTCACCACCACGGCATCTATTCCCAGCGCGGCGGCGGAGCGGAAGATGGCGCCCACGTTAGTGCTGTCTACAACAGAATCGATCACAGCCACGCGGCTCGCGCCGCAGGTGGCCTCCTCGAGCGTGAGCAGTCGGGGCGTGGGAAAGGCGGCGAGCACGCCGCGGGTGAGGGTGTAGCCGGTGAGCCCCGCGAGCACATCGCGAGGGCCAGTGTAAAGGGGCATATCCTCGGGGCATTGGCGCAGAATCTCGGCGGCGTCGCCCTCGATGTGGCGCCTCTCGCACAGCATGGCGGCAGGCACGTGGCCGCGGCTCATGGCGGCGGCTATCACCTTGGGACTCTCCACGATGATCAGGCTCTGGCCCTGGGCGTAGCCGGCGGCGAGCTGCGCGTCGGTGAGCCGGGCGAAGGTTTGTGCCCCGGGGTGGTCGAGGCTGTCAATCTCGATGATTCTCACGGCGTTATACGTAAGGCTTGGCCTCGCGCTCGCCTCGGAGCACGGCCAGGCCGTTGGAAGCCAGGGCCTCCATCTCGTTCTCGCCGGGGTAGACGGCCACTGGGGCTATCCACTCGATGCGCGGGCGCAGGCGCGAGATGATATAGTCGGAATACGCGATGCCGCCAGTGAGGATGATGGCGTCGACCTTGCCGCAGAGCACGGCCCCGCAGGCCGCGATGGCCTTGGCGGTATGGTAGATCATGGCGTCGAGGATCAGGCGTGCGTGCTCGTCGCCGTCTTCGATGCGGGCTATTACCTGGCGCACGTCGTTGGTTCCCAGATGGGCGTTCAGGCCGGCTTTGCCAGCGAGGCGGCGTATGAGCTGCTCCTCGGTGTATCGGCCGCTGAAGGCAAGCTTGACGAGCTGCGAAGCGGGCAGCGTGCCGGCGCGCTCGGGCGAGAAGGGACCCTCGCCGGAGAGGCTGTCGTTGGCGTCGACGGCGCGGCCATGGTCATGCGCGGCCACGGAGATGCCTCCGCCCAGGTGGCAGACTATGAGGTTGAGGTCCTCGTAACGGCGCCCGATGGCGGCGGCGTATTTGCGCGCAGTGGCCTTTTGGTTGAGGGCGTGCCATATGCAGATGCGCGGGGCCAGGGGCGAGCCGCTGATGTGGGCGTAGTCGTTCATCTCGTCCACGGCTCCGGGGTCGGCGATCATGGCCTTGCAGCCGGGTATGCGCTTGGCGATGTTATAGGCCAGAATGCACCCCAGGTCGCAGGCGTGCTGGTGCTCGGCGTTCCACATATCGTGGAGCATCTGCTCGTTGACGTTGTATACTCCGCTCTCCAGGGGCTTGGCCAGACCGCCGCGGCCCATCACGGCGTCGAAGTCCAGGGGTTGGTGCTCCTCGGCCAGTGTGTCGAGGATGAGCTGCAGGCGATAGTCGAACTGGTCGGTGATGCGTTTGAACTGGGCCACGTCCTGCGCGGAGTGGTTGATGGTGCGCAGCATCACGGGGGTTTCGTCCTCGTAAACTGCTATCTTTGTGCTCGTTGAGCCGGGGTTGATGGCGAGTATTCTCATAGGCAGGCAAGAGCAAGAGCGTTGTATTTAGAGTCGGCCGTGTCGCCGCGCGAGCACAGGGCGATGGGCACCTTGGCTCCCATCACCAGGCCGGCCATTGTGGCGCCGCAGAAGAGGGTGACGGTCTTATAGAATGTGTTGGCGGCGAGGATGTCGGGGAATATGATGCCGTCGGCGTTGCCTTCGATGGGGGAGTTGATGCCCTTGATGCGGTCGGCCTCGATGTCGCACGCGCACATCACATCCATGGGGCCGTCGACTATCGCCGTGCCGTACTCGCCGACGCGGGCAGCGGCTATGATCTGCTCGTAGCTGGCGGTGAAGGGGAAGTGGCGTGTGTTGATTTTCTCGTTGCAGTGGGTCAAGGCCACTCGGGGCGTGGAGATGCCCATCTGGTTGGCGTAGCCCACCACGTAGCCCACCATGGCGTGAAATTGGGCGTCTGTTGGATATGGGATCACGGCCACGTCGCAGAGCAGCAGCAGCTTGCGATACTGGGGGATTTCGGCCACCGTCACGTGCGAGAGCACGGCGCCGGGGTCGAGGATGCCCTCGTGCTTGTCCAGCACGGCGCGAAGCAGGTTCTCGGTGTTGATCAGGCCTTTGAGCAGGGCGTGGGCTTTGCCGTCGCGGGCCAGGGCCACAGCCTTGCGGGCCGCGTCGTCGGGGTCGGTGGCTTCCATTACGGTGTACTGGCCTTGCAGGGGCTGCAGGGCGGGCTCGGCCGCGATGTCGGCCGCGCAGCCCACGAAGGTCACCGCGGCGATGCCGCGCTCTATGGCTCGAGCGGCTGCCTGGCGGGTGTGCTCGTCGGCAGGCCATACCACGGCCACGGTTTTCTTCTCTTCCGGGTGGCGTCCGCGCAGGTGGTTTTCAAGCTCTGCGAAGTTGGTGATTGGTTGCATGCTACTGTCGTTTAAGTCGTTATCACGTGCTAAAGCCAGGCCTCGGTGTTGAGGCTTGGGCCTGTCTTTTGAAAAAAATAAGACGGTAGCGTATTGAATTGCTACCGTCTTGGAAAGTGGCGGGGGTAGGGATCGAACCTACGACCTCCGGGTTATGAGCCCGACGAGCTACCACTGCTCTACCCCGCAATGTTTTTTGCGCTGCAAAGTTACGGCGCATTTTCCGACTTGCCAAATATTTTTGCAAATTTTAACGCAATCCGTTCGTTATTTCCTCGTCTTTGGCCCTAAAGGCGATAATTTGGGCCGCGGCCGCCGCTGGGTTAGAGATTTTTTCTTAAATTCGCGACATGGACAACGATCAGCGACTCAAACTCGAGGAGAAGGTGGTGCAAATGCTCCGCACCGTCTACGATCCCGAAATCCCCGTGGACATCTACAGCCTCGGGCTTATATATGGTATAGACATCGACGACGACGCCAACCTGCGCGTCGACATGACGCTCACGGCGCCCTCCTGCCCTGCCGCGGACTTCCTCCTCGAGGACGCCCGCATCAAGCTCGAAAGCATCGAGGGGCTGAAGTCGGTGAACATCAACCTCGTCTTCGAGCCCGAGTGGAACCGCGACATGATGAGCGAGGAGGCCAAGGCCGACCTCGGATTTCTCGACACGTTCTAACCCGCCCTTAGAGCCTGTCCCATAAAATCTGTTAAAGCTGAGGCGGCCAGCCATTGAGCAGAGTTGTTCGTGTGATGAGGGAGTGTACTTGACGTACACGA
>CAZSHV010000078.1:0-11535 GCA_964606815.1 uncultured Bacteroides sp.
CGGCATCCATGGTGATGACCACGTCGCCCTCGGCGCGAGCGAAGCCCACGTTCAGGGCCGGGCTCTTGCCGTAGTTGCGGCGGAATGACACACCCTTCACCTCGGGGTGCTCCTTGGCCAGGCGGGCGATCTCGCTCCAGGAGGCGTCGGTGGAACCGTCGTCGACGAAAATCACCTCGTAGCTGAAACCGTTGGCGTCCATCACGCGCTTGATCCAGGCGTGGAGCTCGGGCAGCGACTCTGCCTCGTTGTATAGCGGGATGACTACAGAAATATCCATTATTTGCGTATGAATGTCTTAATGATAGCTGCCTCGAGCAGCGAAAGAATGGAGCCTGTGAAGCTGCAGCCCCAGAGCATGGCCAGGGCGAATTGTATGGGCGGAGGCAGAGCTCCGGCCTTGAGTATGGCCTCCATCTGGCTGGCCATTTCGGTGAGGTTGACAGCCTTGTAAGCCTCGATGGCAGCAGCGAGCTGTTGGGCAATCAGCCCCGGGTTAATGAATCGCAGGTAGGCATAGACCACGAGGGCGAGGATGGCGCTGCCGAAGAGGAACACCATGATGCCGTGGATCCACAGCTCGGAGAAGGAAGCCAGCAGCAGCCGCTGGCGGTATCTGCGGGCCATAAGGCGATAGAGAATGAACGGCACGGCCACGACCATAACGTTGCCGAGCAGGGCAAGCAGCAATCCGTGCTGGGCTGCCTGCAACAGGAATATGGCGCTGAAGTACGCCCCGGCCCATAGGCCTTGGCGCGCGCTGAGGGCGTAGACTGACTGCTGATCTTGCTCCATGTCGCGAATTTACTAAAGAAATTTGGAAATGCGGGCATCTGTGGCGAAAAATCACCTGCGGGAACGTCCGTCAGGCCTCGTCGATGGGTGTCATCTTATAGCCCAAGGTGTGGAGCTGCATGGCCATGCCGAAGTAGTAGAGCTGGGCGCAGCAGCGGGCGTAGCCGTGGAAGGCCTCGACAGTGCTGGGCTCGAAGCCCTGGCGCATGAGCAGGTTATAGGCCAGGCTGGCGCAGTGGTTGACGATACGGAAGAGTCGGTCCTCGTCTTCGGAGGGGACGCGGAGTATCTCCTGGGCTATGTATTCGTCCATCTCGTCGTATCCCCTACCCTTGAGCAGGATGTCGCGGTAGATGTCTTTGAAGCGCGAGTACATGTCCCAATCCTCGTCCCACATTTGGGCTACGGCCATACCTATATACATCATCCATGCCAGCGAGGCCACGGGATATTTGACGAATTCGCGCGCTCCGTCGGGCACATAGGCGTCGAAAATGTCGGGGAAGCGGTCCTCCACGTCGGGGCAGGCTGGCAACATCTCGGCAATGGCGCCTTCGCTGGTGAGGTAGTCGCGCAGGGCCTGGCGCACTTTCTTATCAAGGTCGTTGACTAACTGATCGTCCATTTATATTATATATAATGTGAAATTTGCTTGTAAGCGCGAATTTCGGTATTTTTTTCGCAGACTTGTAATTTTTTCTGAAAATTTTCGTCAAAATATTTGGAAATACGAAAGTGACGTTATACCTTTGCAGTGTAGTAGTGTACTACTTATCTATTACACCATATCACCCACAAACAATTCACTTTCCAAACACGTATAGCCATGCTAAAGATTGAGAACCTCTCCTACACCTATCCCAAGCAGCGCCAGGCCACGATCGACGGCCTGAGCCTGGAGGTGAACGAAGGCGGCGTGTATGGTCTGCTGGGCCCCAACGGAGCCGGCAAGTCCACGCTGCTCTACCTGATATGCGGCCTGCTCACGCCCCAGACCGGCAGCGTGACTCTCCATGGCCTGAACACCCGCCGACGCCTGCCGTCGACGCTCGCAGACATCTTCATCGTGCCCGAGGAGTTCGAGCTCCCGGCCGTGAAGCTGAGCACGTATGTAAAGGAGACCTCGCGCTTCTATCCCCGCTTCTCTCACGAGACCATGCAGCGCAACTTGCAGATGTTCGAGCTCGAGGGCAACCCATCTCTGGGGGCACTGAGCATGGGCCAGAAGAAAAAGGTATATATGAGCTTCGCTCTGGCCTGCAACACACCCCTGATGCTGATGGACGAGCCCACCAACGGCCTCGACATCCCAGGCAAGGCGGCATTCCGACGCTTCATCGCGGCCAACATGACCGACGAGCGCTCGGTGATCATCTCCACCCACCAGGTGGCCGACATCAACCGTCTGCTTGACCATGTGATCATCCTCGACGCCCACCGCGTGATGCTCAACGCCAGCACGCAGGACATAATGGACCGACTGGCATTCCTCAGCACCGACGACAGCTCCGTGATAGAGCAAGCCTACTATGCAGTGCCGTCGCTCAAAGGCGCGCAGGTGGTGCTTCCCGCCGGCGACGTGCAGACAGAGATCGACCTGGAGACTCTCTTCGGTTTCGCCACCACCCAGCCCGAGAAGCTGGCCTCCGTATTCTCCTCACCCTTAACAGCAAGCAACGATGAACAATAACTTCAGCCTCGCCCGTCTGGGCAAGCTCGTGGTCACTGACCTGGCGAGCAACAAAAAGCAGTATGTGATGTGGGTTGGCCTCGTGGTGGCCTTCATGCTGGCTTGGACAGTGATAAGCATGCTGTCGCTCTCTGACTATCGGATTGAGCACTCCGAGGGCGACCCTCTGGACACCTCCGTGCGTACGATGACAGCTCTCACCCTCTTAGTCACAGCCCCCATCGCGGCCTCTCTGACGTTCAACAACCTTTCGAGCAAGACCTCGCGCATCAACGCCCTTATGCTCCCGGCTCTGCCCATCGAGAAGTTCGTGGCCCGCTGGTTTATCTTCGTCCCGCTCTATCTAGCAGTGTTCCTTGTGGCGGCCCAGTGCGTGGACTTCGTGCGCTGCGCTATGGAGGTCGTCAAGGTGCCCCTCGACAAGATACACAGCGTCAACGTGACCAAAGCTCTCTTCAGCGTGTCCGACAACCCCGAGGATGTGGCTCTGACAGTGTTCTGGGGCGTGGTGGGCCAGTCGTTCTTCGTGCTCGGCAGCGCGGTGTGGCCCAAGATGTCGATTGTCAAGGTGGCATGCTTCTGGATGGCCTACGGCTTCTTGATGACCCTCTACTTCCCCTTTGTCCTCATTCCTATAATGGACGACTACACCGTGACGGTCTTCGACCACGTCTCACAAAACACCATGGTCACCCTCACCTACATCTGCGGCGCCCTCTGGGCCTTGGTGAACTACGGCGTGGCCTACTGGCGCTATCGCGACACCGAGATCATACAGCGCTGGTAATTCCCCCTATCCTCTCTCAATATCACTATCCATGAATCTGAAAGAAAACTCAAAAGCCATATACCTGCAGCTGGCCGACAAGATCTGCGACGACATCACGCCCGCTGGCACGCTGCGCCCCGGCGACAAGCTGCCCAGCGTGAGGGAATACGCCGCGCTGGCGCAGGTCAACGCCAACACCGTGGTGCACGCCTACGACCACCTGGCCCAGCAGGGCGTCATCGCCAACCGCCGCGGCGTGGGCTACTTCGTCACCGACGAAGCCCCGGAAATCATACGCAGCATGCACGAGCGCGAATTCCTCAACGGCGAGATGCAGCGCTTCTTCGCACGCATCCTCACCATGGGCATGACCCCCGACGACATCCGCGACCTCTACGCAGAGTATTACAACCAACATTCATCAGCAACCGCCCCCGCCATACGGGGCTGACAAAAGCAATCCCTCAGCTATGAAACTCAAGAAATCAACATACGCGCTCATCATCCTCGCAGTGCTCCCGTTCGTGCTCATTCCGGCGTTTCTGCTCATCGTGCGCGTGCCATACAACTCCTCCGACCACTATCTATACCGCAGCGTGCAAGTCTCCGGCGATGCCAAGGAGCAAGCCCTGGCCCCCTTCACCTCCGTGCGCATGGAGATAGGCGTGGGCCGCAACCACTACTGCGACGACCCCGTGCTTAACGTCAACCTTGGCTCCGACCGCCCCGGCGTGGCCATGGCCGAGGGCTGGGAGAGATACGTCTCCTACACCATCGAGGACAGCACCCTGGTGGTGACCCTCAACCACACCTGCGAGGTAGACTTCCAGAACAGCTCCCTGCCCACCATCTACGCCCCCTCCCTGGCAAACATCGACAACCAGACGCATCTCGAATTCACTATCATGGGCGATGCCGACTCACTGCATGCCTATTCCCGCGGCGACATCTACCTCAAGGACGCGCGTCTGGGCAGCCTCGACATCATTTGCCCCAGAGACGGCGATGAAGGCACAAAGTATCGCTACGACGTGTATATGTACTCCGCCGAGCTTGGCAAGCTCTCCTTCACCGGCGCGGACAATCTGCGCGTAAGCTTCAACCAGGGCGACTGCAGCCTCGACGCTGTTGACTTCACCCTGCTGCGAGGCCGCGAGGAGATCAGCGACCTGTCGCTGCCCCCGGCCTTCAAGGGCGAGGTTAAAGTCCATGGCAACGACCAGCGCGTGGGCATCAACATCAGCACTGACAAAACAATCACCATACAATGACGATGATTCACCTCCACGACATCAACAAGACCTATCCCGGCGCGGTGCCCCTGCACGTGCTCAAAGGCATATCCCTGGACATCGACCGCGGCGAGCTCGTGGCCATCATGGGAGCGTCGGGATCGGGCAAGTCGACGCTGCTCAACATCCTGGGCATACTCGACACCTACGACACCGGCGAATACCTCCTCGACGGCCAGTTAGTTCGCGACCTGAGCGAGAGCGAGGCTGCCAGCCTGCGCAACCACAAAATCGGCTTCGTGTTCCAGAGCTTCAACCTCATCCCCTACAAGGATGCGCTCGAGAACGCTGCCCTGCCGCTCTTCTACCAGGGCGTGGGGCGCAAGGAGCGCAACCGCCGAGCCATGGAGCAGCTTGACAAGATGGGTCTGGCCGACTGGGCCCACCACCTCCCCAGCGAGCTATCAGGCGGACAGAAGCAGCGCGTGGCCATAGCGCGAGCTCTCATCACCAAGCCACAGCTCATCCTTGCCGACGAGCCCACGGGCGCGCTTGACAGTAAGACATCTGTGGAGGTGATGCAGATATTCCGCGACCTCAACGCCGAGGGCATGACCACCGTCATCGTGACCCACGACCCCGCCGTGGGCGAGCAGTGCAACCGCCTGATCCGCATTAAAGACGGACTAATAGTCTAACTCATTCTTCCCTCTCCTCCACTCATCCACCCTTCCACTCATCCACTGAAACTACGATGCTTGACCTATTCTCTGAAATATGGCAGACCATGCGCACCAACCGCCTGCGCACGCTTCTGACGGGCGTGGCCGTGGCCTGGGGCATATTGATGCTGATCGTGCTGCTGTCGGTGTCCAACGGCGTCATCGCGCAGTATAAACAGCACTCGGCCGATATCGACATCAATCAGCTTGACTACTACGGCGGTCGCACCTCGATGCCCTACGCGGGCTATAAGGAGGGCCGATACATCAACCTCGACGAGGCCGACGTCAAAGCCATCAGCATGATCACCCACCCCGCATTCGACGAAGTCACAGCTCGGACATACTTCAGGTCTGAAGTGTCGACTCCGCGCGACTATCTGCCCTCCACGTGGTGCACCGGCACCTTTGCCCGCGACTTCGACCGCGACATCATAGCCGGGCGCGCTTTCAACGAGGCCGACGACCGCGAGATGCGCAAGGTGGTGATTCTCCCCGCTAACAGCCTCTCCACCCTCTTTGCAGACACCACCGACGTGGTGGGCCGCACTGTCAACGCCGGCGGCGTGGCCCTGACTGTGGTGGGCGTGGCAGAGTCGCGCTGGGGACAGGACGTCTTCATGCCCTTCTCCACGGCCCAGGCCCTGAACGGATTCTCCGGCGATGTTGACGGCATCACCGTGCACCTGCGCGAGGGCACCACCGAGGAGGAATCCAAGGAAGTCGACGAGCAGGTGAAGCGCATCCTCTACAAGCGCCACTACATAGCCGACGGCGACCCCGGAGCCATCTATCACTACAACAGGCTTGTCGACAACAAGAGCACCCTCAACGGCCTGGGATACCTGAACATGACGATGTGGATCATAGGCGTGCTGACGCTGATCACGGGCATCGTGGGCGTGAGCAACATCATGTTTGTGAGCGTGCGCGAACGCACCCACGAGATCGGCATACGCCGCGCCATAGGCGCGAAGCCCCGCAACATCCTCACGCAGGTGGTGCTCGAGAGCGTGGTGATGACCACAGTGTTCGGCTATATAGGCATTGTGGGCGGCACGCTGATAGCCGAGGGTGTGCGCTACGCCTTCGCCGGCACCGACTTCAATCTGGAGCCGCAGGTTGACCTTCACGTGGCCCTGCAAGTGACGCTTGCCCTGATTGTAGCAGGAGCGCTCGCTGGCCTGTTCCCGGCCATGAGAGCCCTGAAAATCAAGCCTGTCGAGGCCCTTAGCGAAGAATAAGAACTGATACTGAACCCCCTATCATACTGCCATATATGCTACCAATATTTGACATAGACAACTGGCGCGAAATCGGAGCCACGCTGTCTCGCAACAAGACGCGCACGCTGCTTACGGCCTTCGGCATCTTCTGGGGCACAGCCATGCTCACCCTGCTCTGGGGCGGCAGCCACGGCCTGCGTGGGCTGATGGGAGCCAACTTCGACGGCGTGGCGGCCAACTCGCTGATGGTCATGCCCTCGCGCACCACGGTGCCTTACAAGGGCTTCCGTAAGGGCATGCGCTGGAATCTCGATCGCACCGACCTGCAGAACATCCTCGCCTCCGTGCCGGGCATCGAGGCAGCTTCACCCATGCTGCAGCGTAGCACCACATATAGATATAACACCCGCAGCAAGACCGGAGCCGTGCAGGGCGTAGAGCCTGGATTCGCCGTAGCCATGCCCCCCGTCATCTCGGCAGGCCGATTCATCAACGACACCGACGTGGCAGGCGATCGCAAGGTGGCCGTAATCGGCGAAAATGTGGCCAACGACCTCTTTCGCGGCGATGACCCCATAGGCAAGTTTGTGGAGATTGACAATATACACTACCGCGTGGTGGGCGTCATGCGAGCCCGTTCGCGCAACATCAACTTCTCCGGCACCGACCCCGAGGACGCTGTCTACATCCCCCTCTCCACCATGGGCCGAGCCTACAACTACGGCGACAAGTTCGGATTCATGATGCTTGTATTCAAAGACGGCTATAAGCCCGGCGACTACAAGGAGAGCATCATGCGCACCCTGAGGCAGAACCACCCCATATCGCCCGACGACGATGCCGCGGTGATGTTCTGGGACATGTCAGAGATGTTCGAGATGGTTGGCAAGGTGTTCACGGGCATCGACGTACTGCTGCTCTTCGTTGGCTTCAGCTCGCTGCTGGCCGGCATTATAGGCGTGGGCAATATCATGTGGATCGTCGTCAAGGAACGCACCAAGGAGTTCGGCATACGCCGCGCCATCGGCGCCACCCCCCGCAGCATCCTTTGGCAGATTCTCTCCGAGAGCGCGGTGCTCACCGTAATAGCCGGCTTGGCCGGTGTCTGCTTCGCAGTGGCCATACTGGGGCTGGTGTCCGCGGCCGGAATAGGCGACGCCCCTGTCAGCTTCCAAATCTCCTTCGGCGAGTCGCTGACCATCCTCGCCCTCTTCATAGTGCTCGGCGCAGGCGCCGGAGCAATCCCCGCCTTCAAGGCCATGAGCATCAAGCCCGTGGAGGCAATGAACGATAAATAGAAACAATAAAACAATACACTACCAATTATGAAAACCCTTCGAATTCTTGCCCTGGCGGCTCTGACTCTGAGCCTGGCAGCATGCAAAGTGAGCGTCAACGGCGGCGGCAATGCCGTAGAGCCCTCCGTCTCCATGACCACCCGCGACCTGAGCGTGACCCAGTTCACCAGCATCGACATCAACAACGCTATCAACGTGCGCTATGTGCAGACCGACTCCTGCTACGCTCGCCTGACGGCCCCCGACAACGTGATGCCCTACGTGCGATTCAAGCAAAACGGCGCTGAGATTGTGGCCAGCATCGAGACGCCCGACATGCACTTCAGCCCCAGCCCCAACGTGACGCTTGAGATTGGCTCGGCCACCCTCACCGGCATAGACCTCTCCGGCGCTTGCACCATGACCTTCGAATCCCTCTCCACCACCAACCTCGACATTGAGGTCAGCGGAGCCACAACGTTCAAAGGCAACTCTATCACAGCCACAGAGGTGGAAATCGAGGCCACGGGAGCGAGCACAGCCACCGTGTCGACCATAAAGGCCATGAACGTAGACCTGGACGCTTCCGGAGCCTCCAACGTCACTGCCACGGTCATCGACGCAGCTGTGGTGAAAGCCGATGCAAGCGGAGCTTCCGGGGTTACTGTGAGCGGCACAGCTCAAAAAGCCGTGCTCGAGGCCAGCGGCGCTTCAAGCGTCAATGCAAAGGGTCTGAAGACCGACAAGGTCAGCAGCAGCACATCCGGCGCTTCAAGCGTGAAAACTAATTAATCTGTAATCCACACTTCACACGTATTCAGCGATGAAAAAGTTTTTCAAGATTCTTCTCTGGGTGGTGGTAGCCGCCGTGTTCGTGGGCACGTTCGTGTTCCTTTACAACAACTCCAAAGAGAAGCCCACCCAATATGAGGTGCTCGACGCCAGCGAGGGCACCATAGAGCGCAACACCGTGCTGACAGGCAAAATCGAGCCCCGCGACGAAATCGAAATCAAGCCCCAGATCTCCGGCATCATCTCCGAGGTGCTGGTGGAGGCCGGCGACTATGTGCACGAGGGCGACATCATTGCCAAAATCAAGGTGATCCCCAACGAGAGCGAACTCTCCTCGGCCCAGAACCGCGTGAGCGAGGCACGCCTGAGCTATGACCAGGCCGTGCGCGAATACGAGCGCACCAAGTCGCTCTACGAGAAGAAGTACGTGGCCCGCGAGGAGTATGAGCAGCAGCAGACCACTATGCTCAAGGCCAAGCAGGACCTGGACGGCGCTCTGGACGCTCTCTCCATCGTGCGCGACGGTATCTCCACCTCCAACGCCCAGCAGAGCAACACGCTGGTGCGAGCCACCATCGACGGCCAGATTCTGGAGGTGCCCGTGAAGGTCGGTTCCTCCGTAATCCAAGCCAACACCATGAACGACGGCACCACCGTGGCCAAGATCGCCGACATGCGTCGGCTGGTGTTCGTGGGCAAGGTTGACGAGACCGAGGTGGGCCTGCTGCGCCAGGGTATGCCCACCACCTACAGCGTGGGCGCTCTGAGCGACCTCACCCCCACGGGAATCATCGAGTACATCTCCCCCAAGAGCACCGAGGAGAACGGCTCCAACACCTTCGAGGTGAAGGCCTCCATGCAGGTGCCCGACTCCGTGACGCTCCGCGCCGGCTATAGCGCCAACGCTATGGTGTCGCTGCTGCGCGTGGCCGACGTTCTCACCATCCCCGAGGCAGCCATTGAATATCAGGGCGACAGCACCTTCGTCTATGTCCTCACCAGCGAGCAGCCCCAGGCCTTCGAGCGCAAGGCTATCACCACCGGCGTCAGCGACGGCGTCAGCATCGAGGTGAAGAGTGGACTCAGCGCAGGCGACCGCCTCCGCGGCAATAAGATTATCGAAAAGTAAACCCCACCCCGCTATGAACCGTCTAATCATCCTCCCCATAGTGGCACTGATGGTGGCCATCAGCGCCCTCGTGGCCCGGGCGCAGACGTGGACGCTCGACAGCTGCGTGGCCTATGCCCTGGAGCATAACATCAGCCTGAAGATGCGCCAGGTGCAGCAAGACCAGGCTCAGCTCTCCGTCTCCGACGCCAAGGCCCGATTCCTCCCCAACGTCAGCGCTGGCCTCAGCCAGTCGTGGAACCTGGGCCGCGGCCTCACCTCCGAGAATATCTACGCGGACCGCAACACCTCCAGCTTCTCCTATAGCGCAAACTTGCAGCTGCCCGTGTTCGACGGCATGCGCACGGTGCGTCAGATAGCCTACGCGAAGGCCAACCTCAGCCAGATCACCGAGCAGTACGAGGCTGCGAAAGAGGACATCACCCTCAACGTCATCACTTCCTATCTGCAGGTGCTATACGACAAAGAGCTCTGCCAGGTGCAAGCGCAGCAGGTGAGCCTTTCGGAGTATGAGCTGCACCGCCGCCAGGCTCTGGTGGAGGCCGGCAAGGTGGCCGAGGCCGACCTTCTTGACGCTATCTCGCAGCTGGAGACTGACCGCATGAACCTTACCCAAGCCGAGAACAACGCACAGCTGGCTCTGCTTGATCTTGCCCAGCTGCTGCAGCTGCCCAGCGCGGAGGGTTTCGACATCGCTCCACTGGCCGACGAGCAGACTTTAATCATCCCCGCGGAGGTAGCCTACGAGCGTGCCCTGCAGCACAACCACACTATCCAGGCCGCGCGCCGCGGTATCACCGCTGCCGACAGCAACGTCAAGCTGGCCCAGAGCGGTTACCTACCCTCGCTCTCCTTCAGCGCGGGCCTCGGAAGCTCATACTACAAGGTCTCCGGCTTTGAGAACGCGGCCTTCGGCACTCAGATGCGCAACAACTACTCCACTTACTTCGGCCTGTCGCTCAACATCCCCATCTTCGACGGCCTCACCACACCCCACAACGTCCGGCGAGCCCGCATGGAGCAGACCAACGCGCAGCTGGAGCTTGACCAGGCCGAGCAGCAGCTCTACCGAGCCATCCAGCAGGCCTATTACCAGGCCGTGGGCGCGGAGAAGAAGCTGACCTCCACGCAGGCCGCCGAGCGCGCGGCAGCAGCAGCCTTCGACTCTATGCAGGAGAAATACAACCTTGGGCGAGCCACCCCCAGCGAGTACGAGCAGGCAAAGACCAAAGCCCTCACCACGCAGGCCGAGCTCATCCAGGCACGCTATGAACTGATACTCCGCAGCCGCCTGCTGCAGTTCTACGCCGAGGCCCATTGATACCGCATCCTTAAGAATTTGACATATAGATTGCCGATAGCCCGCCCCGCCCGCCGGAGCGGGCTATTTCATGAGCTAAATGGTGGGTAGGGTGGCTTCCGTCATCCGTCAGACGTTAATCTGTTGTATTCCAATACGTTAGCACTAAAAAACTGACGACTTACTGATTATCAAACAATTACGTAAGAGATACCACTCTAAATATCCCCAGGATGTAGGGACGCTCATTTTGAGCGTCCGAGGAAACGGCATCGGCGACACCCGCATTCCCCCATATTGTAGGGCCGCATGTTCGATGCGGCCGCGAAGACAACGACAACGGCAGCAATTCCCCGAATAGTAGGGCCGCTCGGTCGGAGTGGCCGCGGGGTAGTGCGGGCGAGGTAATCCGTCCGGCGGGCATTTCGGCGGTCGCCACAGGTGGCGACCCTACAGCTAACGCATTGACAACGTTTGTGTTACCGTGGCCGAACCGACCGTTCGGCCCTACTATTCGCAACGCATCGTGGGCGTCATGGCGGCCGAACAGGCCGTGGGACGCACCCTCCACGACCGCGGCGGCGGCGGCAGCAGGGTGTTTTT
>CAZSHV010000079.1:0-11487 GCA_964606815.1 uncultured Bacteroides sp.
ATCACACCAAGATATGCGACCTCAGCGTTAACATATTTTATGGGACAGGCTCTTATTGGTGTGGGGAAGCGGGGATTTGGTGGTTCGGGGGTTTTGGCGTAACTTCGCAGATTTAACTTTTCACACCTTGTATTATGGATTATTTGGTTCTTTCTGACGCAGCTGCGGCGAGGGCGCGTGAGGTGCTTGCCGCCTCGGGCATCGCTGATATCTGGCGCGAGGCGGGCGCGGAGGTGCGTCTGGTGGGGTCGCTGCGCATGGGGCTCATCGCCAAGCATCGCGACATCGACCTGCATGTGTATTCATCCGGTATCACCATTGAGAGCAGCTTCGCCGTGGGGGCTCGAATGGCTGCGGACCCCAGGGTGGCGGAGGTGAAGTGCATCAACGGCTTGCACACGGATGAGCGATGCGTGGCTTGGCATGTGACCTTCAACATGGCTCCCGGTGAAACATGGCAAATCGACGTGATCCACATAGAGGCAGGAAGCCGTTACGACGGCTTTTTCGAGCAGATGGCCGACCGAATCAAGGCGCGCCTTGACGCTCCCATGCGCGAGGCGATTCTGAAGCTGAAGTTCGAGACGCCCGATGGCGAGGAAATCCACGGAGTGGAATACTACGAGGGGGTAATCGACGGAGGAGTGCGCACACTGCCTGAGCTGCGCGAGTGGGTGGCGCTCCGGCGCGCCAAGCCGTTCTATTATTGGATGCCAGACTGAAAGGTGAGTGCAGGGATGTGGTTTTTTGCCTGCGGAGCGAGGGTATAAGAAAAAGTTTTCGTAAATTCGCGGCGCGTATGGCTCTGGCGCTTATGCCCCGGTGGCATCGCTCTTTTGTTTAACTCAACCTCTCAATCTTGGACACAGATCCTTTACCTGCCACTCCGCAGGCTGCTATTATTCTCGCTCTCATTCAGTTAGGCTCCGCCGAGGTGGCTGCCCTGCTCTTGGCAGTGGTGGCGCTTGTTATTTCGGGCTTTATTTCGGGCAGCGAGATTTCATTTTTTTCGCTTACCGACGAGCAAATCGACGAGATCGAGGAGTCCGACCCCAGTCGGGGAGCCACGATCCGCACCTTGGTGGGTATGCCCGAGCGGCTGCTGGCCACGATCCTGATTTGCAACAATCTGGTGAACGTGTCGATTGTCGTGCTCACGAATTACGCCCTGGGGCCTGTGTTCGAGGGCATGAACGAGGTGCTGAGCTTCGTGCTGCAGTCGGTGCTTCTGACCTTCCTGATCCTGCTCTTCGGCGAGATACTGCCGAAGCTGTATTCCAACAACTACCCCGTGCAGTGGGCGCGCTTCGCGGCTCCGACGCTGATGGCCATCACCAAGCTGTTCGCGCCGCTGTCGCGCATGCTGGTGACATCGACGTCGATAGTGAACAAGGTGGTGACCAAGCAGCATCACAACATCTCCACCGACGAGCTCTCGCAGGCCCTGAACATCGCCGACGACGCTGCCGGGGCCGACAAGCAGATGCTGAAGGACATCCTGGAGTTCGGCGAGAAGACGGCGTCGGAGATCATGACGCCGCGCCTGTCGATGATGGGCATCGACTATGACTCGGACTTCGACCAGGTGATGCGAACTGTGGTTGACACGGGCTATTCCCGCCTGCCCGTGTACCGCGACACGATGGACTCCATCGCCGGCGTGCTCTATTCGCGCGACTTGCTGCCGTACGTCAACTCCCGCCCCGAGGGCTTCGATTGGCACACGCTGCTGCGCAAGCCCTTCTATGTGCCCGAGGGCCGCAATATCGACGACCTGCTGGAGGACTTCCGCAAGCTCAAGATCCACATGGCCTTCGTCATCGACGAGTACGGCGGCACGCAGGGCTTGGTGACGCTGGAGGACGTGTTGGAGGAAATCGTGGGCGATATCTACGACGAATATGACGACGACGACAAGCTCTTCAGCCGCGTCGCCCCGAACGTCTACGACTTCGACGGCCGCGCCCCGCTGACCGACTTTTTCCGCATCACGGGCATACCCCAGGAGCCCTTCGAGAGCCATATGGCCGACGCGGAGACGCTCGCGGGCCTGCTGCTCGACATCAAGGGCGACTTCCCACGCGTAAAAGAGACCATCGCCTTCGGCCCCTGCACCTTCACCATCCAGAGCATGGACAACCACCGCATCGCCACAGTGCGCGTCGAGATCAAGCGCTGAATCCGCATCTCGGAGGCGAAGCCACCTCAAATTTCCACACCCCATCCCCAAAAACACGCCTTATGTTCCGACAATACATACGCCTGATGCCGCCGGCCACGAAGCACCTTATAGCCATCAACCTGGCCGTGGGCTTGCTGGCGCTGCTGGTGCCCCGCGCCGGTTCGCTTATGGTGCACTACGGCGGTCTGCACACGCTGGCCTCCGGAGGCTTCAACCCCGCGCAGCTGCTGACGTACTTTTTCATCCCCACTGGGCTGCTGGCGCTGCTGTTCAACGCCCTGTTCCTCTTCTTCTTCGGGCCAGACACAGAGCGCGCCGTGGGCTCGAAGCGGTTTCTGTTCTACTATCTGTCGTGTGGCGCGGGGGCGGGCCTGATATGCCTGGCGGCCTCGGCCATAGCCCTTAACCATTACATGGACATGCTTCCCGCCGACGTCTCGCCCCTCGACCCGCTGCTGATGAAGATAGCCATGCTGCAGCGCTTCGTCATGACCGGGGCCAACAGCGCAGTCTACGGCGTGGTGCTCCTCTACGGCTTCATCTTCGCCGAGCGCGAGATTCGCCTGCTCTTCCCCCCTGTGCCCATCAAGGCCAAATATCTGGCCATGCTCACCGTGGCCCTTGAGATCTACTACGCCACTGCCTCGCAAGGCGCCTTCTGGCTGCATTTCACGGCCCTGGGCGGCATGCTCGTGGGCTTGGTGATAGCCATGATTTGGAAGCGCAGCGGCACGTTCAACCGATACTTCTGACGCGCCCAGATGGACAACACTGCCCGCGAATACTGGTCGCGGTGGCTATGGGCATCCACCACCACGAGGCTGATGACGGTGAACATCATCGTCTGGGCCGTCGTGGGCCTGGGCTACCTGCTGGCCCCCGCGGGGCTGCGCGGCGCGTGGGTGTCGCTCTTCGCGATGCCATCGGCCTGGAGCGCGATAGCCCATAGAGCCTGGACGCCGCTGACGTATATGTTCACCCACCTCGACTTCCTGCACCTGGTGGCCAACATGCTGTGGCTGCTGCTCTTCGGCGAGGTGTACGAGCAGACGCAGGGCGGCCGGCGGCTCGTGGCCCTGTACGTGCTCGGCGGCCTGGGCGGCGCGCTGGCCTTCGCGCTGTGGCCCATGGGGGCGCGGTGGATGCTCGGCGCGTCGTGCGCGGTGATGGCCGTGGTGGGCGCGGTGGCCGTGCTCCAGCCTGAGCGCCGGGTGGGGCTGTTGCTCTTCGGGCAGGTGAAGCTGATATGGATAGCGGTGGCCGCGGCCGTGTTCTTCGTGGTGCTTGTGTCCGACAACGCCGAGCGCGTGGCCCACGGCGCCGCTGCAGTGGTGGGCGTGGCCTATGCCCTGCTGCGCCGCCGCGGCGTGGACATCACGGCGCCCCTGCTGTGGCTCTTCGCCCTGCCCGGCTCGAGGCGTCGGCGCAAACAGCCCCGCCTTGTGCGAGGGCTCGACTATCTGGATGACGAAGCCCAGCTTGACGCCCTGCTCGACAAGGTTGGCCGCTCCGGCTACAGCTCGCTCTCGGCCCACGAGCGCCAGCGCCTGTTTGACCTCTCACAACGTTTCAACCGCCGATGACACCTCCCTCTTCCTCTGCGAAATCGCCCGCGCCGCGCGCTACGAAGACGCCCCCTACCGCGCTGCCTGCCGCCGAGCCTAAGAAGCGCCGACACCCCTTGCTGCGCGTGCTCGACGCCCTGGTGGTCACGATCAACGTCTTGGCTGCCTTAGGCCTGTGCGCCAGCGCATATGCGGGCACAGTCGACCCGCGCTCGTGCCCCGCGGCTGTCATCGTCGCCATGGCATTCCCCGCGCCGCTGCTGGCAGTGGTGGTGCTCTTCGTCATGGACCTGCTGTGGTGGCGCCGCACGGCCTTCATCCCCGGCATCGCCATGCTGCTCTGCGCCGGGGCCATCGGCGACTTCTGCCCCCTCAACTATCCCCGCCGCCAGCCAAAGGCCGACCAAAAGGCCCTGCGCGTGCTTACATACAACTGCATGGCATTCCTCGTGCAGCCCCAGGACCACAGCCCCGTCAACCCCCAGATCTCGTACATCCTGGCCGACGACCCCGACGTGGTGTGCATCCAGGAGTACTTCCTGATGAAGCGCGACGAGCGCACGCGAGTGAAGCAGTCGCAGGTCGACAGCCTTGACGCCCGCTATCCCTACCAGGCCGTGTGCTCGTATTTCCAGAAGGTCTATTCGAAATATCCCATCGAGCCCATACCCCTTGACTTCAAGAACACCGAGGGCGGCGCGGGCGACATGGCCGCGTGGCGGCTACACGTCGACAGCCGCGTCATCAACCTCTTCACCGTGCACCTGCGCTCGCTCTACTTCACTGGCGAGGACAAGAAGCTATACCGCGACATGCTGCACCCCGACCGCATCAACCGCTCCACCCTCTCTGAGCTGCGCAGCGACATCCTACGCAAAATCACCCTGGCAAGCCGCGAGCGCGCCGCGCAGGTCGACGACCTCCAGCGCTACATTGCCCGCTACGGCGGGGAGACCGTCATCGTCTGCGGCGACTTCAACGAGCCCAACGGCGGCTACGCCCTGCATGCGCTGGAGCGCGACAGCCACCTGCGGCAGGTCTACCCCGAGGTGGGATTCGGCCCCATGGTGACATACAACGCCAACCGCTTCTACGTGCGCATCGACCACATGCTCTACCGCGGGCAGCTGCGCCCCGTGCGCATGCGCCGCGGCGACACCCGCGGCTCCGACCACTACCCCCTCACCACCACCTTCCTCCTCACCGATTAGCCCCCCGCGGCGATGTCGCCGATTTTTTACGACTTTTTTGCCTTGCGGGGCGGCGCGGGTGGAAAATTTTCACTACTTTCGCGCTATTAAACTCTTCTTTGACCATGACCGTGACGGATTCCCCCTCGCCAGCGCGCGACAGCGTGGTGATCATCCCTACATACAACGAGAGCGAGAACGCCGCTGACATCATCGAGGCTGTCCTCGCCCTGGAGCATGATTTCGATGTGCTGATCGTCGACGATAACTCGCCCGACGGCACCGCCGACATCGTCAAGCGTAAGATGGCCGAGCATCCGGGCCGCGTGCACCTGATACAGCGCGCCGGAAAGCTGGGCCTCGGCACTGCCTACATCGCGGGCTTCAAATGGAGCCTGGAGCATGGCTACGACTTCATCTACGAGATGGACGCCGACTTCTCGCACAACCCCGCCGATCTGCTGCGCCTCTACCATGCCGTAAAGCACGATGGCGCCGACGTGGCTGTGGGCTCGCGCTACAGCCGCGGCGTGAATGTGGAGAACTGGCCCATGGGGCGCGTGCTCATGTCCTACTACGCCTCGAAATACGTGCGCATGGTCACCGGACTGCCCGTGCACGACACCACGGCGGGATTCGTCTGCTACACCCGCCGCGCCCTGGAGGGCATCGACCTCGACGCCATACAGTTCAAGGGCTACGCCTTCCAGATTGAGATGAAATTCAAGGCCCACCGCACGGGCTTCCGCATTGCGGAGGTGCCCATCGTCTTCGTCAACCGCGTCAAGGGCACCAGCAAGATGAGCGGCGGCATCTTCGGCGAAGCCCTCACGGGCGTACTGCGCCTGCGCTGGCAAAGCCTCACCGGCGGCCTTCATCTTAAGAACCGCTCCTGATCCCCGCGCCAGTGACCACACCTCGCAAGACCATAATACACGGAGCCCGGCGCCCCGACAGCCCAGAAGCCGACTTCTGGGTGGAAATCGACCCTCCCTTCATAGCCCGCTGCGGCCATGGCGAACCCCCGGCCGTAGACGGCGCCGAGATGGTGGACGCCCGCGGCATGGTGCTTCTGCCCGGCGCCATCGACTGCCACGTGCACTTCCGCGAACCCGGCATGACGGCCAAGGCCACCATTGCCTCAGAGACCAGCGCGGCCGCAGCGGGAGGCGTCACATCGTGCATCGACATGCCCAACACAAGGCCCGCCACCACCACTCTGCAGCTCTGGCAACAGAAGCGCGACATCGCAGCCGCCACAGCCGCCGTCAACACAGCCTTCTTCCTCGGTGCCGCGGGCGACAACCTCCCCGAGCTCCTCGCCGCCGACTACACCCAGGTGCCGGGCGTGAAGGTATTCATGGGCTCGTCCACCGGCTCGCTCCTCGTCGACGACGACGCGGCCATGCGTCGAGTCTTCTCCGAGGTGCCGGCGCTGATAGCCGTGCATGCCGAAGACCAAGCCATCATCGCCCAGGCCGAAGCCGAGCTGCGTGCCGAGTTCGGCGACGACATACCCGTGGAGATGCACACCCGCATGCGCCCCGCCCAGGCCTGCTACGAAGCATCCGCCCTAGCCGTGGAGCTCGCCCGCGCGCACAGCCGCCGCCTCCACATCTGCCATATCACCACAGCCGCCGAGCTCGACCTCCTCGAGCTCTGCGACACCCCCATAGCCCAGAAGCTCATTACCTCGGAGGTGACCATGAACCACCTGCTCTTCACCCCCGCCGACTACCCCCGCCTGGGCCCCCGCATCAAGATGAACCCCTCGGTCAAGAGCCCCGCGCAACGCATGGCCCTGCGCATGGCCCTCCTCACCGGCCAGATCGACATGCTTGCCACCGACCACGCCCCGCATCTCATGGCAGACAAGCAAGGAGGCGCCCTCACCGCCGCCAGCGGCGCCCCCAGCGTACAGTTCGCGCTTCCCCTGCTCATCGACATGATGGGCCCCGAAGTGGCAGAACGCGCCTACTGCAACGCCCCCGCCGACGTCTACCGCATAGACCGCCGAGGCTACATCCGCGAAGGCTACTACGCCGACCTCGCCCTCATCGACACCCAGGCCGCCCCCCGCGAGATCACCGACGCCGACGTCCTCTCCCCCTGCGGCTGGACCCCCTACGTCGGGTTGCAGCAGCGCAGCCGCGTAGAGCGCGTCTGGGTCAACGGCGCCGCCCCCGCCCCTGCCTCCTCCCACCCCCTGCGCTTCCTGCAATAAGATTCTTCCTTCTTCGCCATCAGTATTATGACATGCGAATTCAGGATAATCGAACTACTGAAAAAATCGAATCGGCAGCTTAAACAAGTTGCCGATTCATCTTTTCTGATGCGCACCTTAAACTGAAATCGCGTTTATAGTATTACCTCATCAATCAATTCCTTGCGCTTTCTTTAAATCCTCCTCCGTATTTATTGACCGAATTAAGTCTAAGAATTTGTAACACTCCTGTTTAAAGAAATCACGAGGTAAAGCCGATAATTCCCTCGTGGCACCAAGCCTATTGAAATAATTGGCAATGAACCTACCTTTCATTTCGAAGTTAGGAACGAATAATTCAGGGTTTTCAAGCAGGAATTCCAGTACTCCTAAAAGACCGTTTCTGATTCGCAAGAATACCAAAAACCATATGGCTCTAAATGAGTAGTTTTTAAACAAAACCTCAGTTAGTTCATATGGATTTTCTCTTTCCGGATCGATACTGAAATGCACCCACCACCATAGAGCGGCAACCGCATTACGGGTTACTCGTGACTGGGTGTTCACGAAGTAATGGTCTTTGATATACTCTTCTTTGACATCTTCACTTATCGGCCATCTCTTTTTACAATATTTAAATAGCTCAACATGCGTAAGATAAGCCCAAAAAGTATCACGAGATGCCAAAAGAGGGGAGATATTTTTATATGCTTCATACAGAATTATCGCTGCCTCAAATTCTGATTCTGCTGCGAGCATTCTCTCTTCGAGTCCCTCCGGATGGATTATACCTGCCAAGACCAAGGTGCAGTTTTCTTGGATGGTGAATGTGTCTGAGAGGTAGGCGGCGCGACCTTTAGGATATTGAAGTGCGCTGCGCAATTCCTCAACATAACTTTGAGTAAATTCTTTCTGTAACGTTTCCATGTTAAAATTATGACTCAGTGTTCGCTTGTTTGAATGAAGTCGAATAACCGTTGGTATGGGTTGCCCAAAAGGTCTTGAGCGAGTCTGGGAATATCAGCTTTCTCGATTTTATCGCGATAAGCGGCAAATTTTTCATCCTCGTTTATTCGTGCAAGGATACATCGAACCCATAGAAGATCACGATCACGCATATTATCAAGATTATAAAGTGCGCAAATAAGCGCATTGAAAGCCAGGGATGAATGAATAATCTGCACGTTTTGTTCGCCTATTCGGCTTTTATATATGTTATATAGTGAGGTGGGGAGAACTATACCAATTTTTTGAGTTTCCAGACTGTATGATGTCTCATTTGCTAAGTCATCTTTTCGGATTTCCATATAGGTTCCAGCCACATGCAAAATATCACTTCTTAAATCCGTGTCGAACTTTACTTGAGGGAAAGCCACCAAAATTTCGCCCGGCTGGATATTGAATACAAACCCCTCAAAATCCTCGTGCTTTTCTGGGTTGTCGTAATTTTGAATCTCGGTTATGGCAGTGACATAAACATACAGATTGACGCGACCATATACGCTTCTCCGAGGAATAGAAAATTCTATCTCATTATTACTGCTTGAAAAGCAATGGTTGTACGAAGTCCTGGCACAATCAGCCACACAAGTATAAACTGCTTTACTCTCTTCTATTAATGTCTGGATTGTCTGGTTCTCAAACTTTAGGGTTAGCCTGAATCCATAGTTATAAGAGTCTGACGTCGTTTCTTCCAATTTAATAGAATCTTCAGGTAAGCCCGGCCTGATATCATTTCTTATGCCAAGTACGGGATAAGGGAATGAAAGGTTGCTATCTATCTTCATAAGCTGCTAATGATATTGTATGACTCATGTTGTCTGCAAATCTTATTATAATGAGATTTGTGCCTTTCGCAAGCTGAACATCGACAAGCATATTCTTTTTTGCCGTACCGCTTGATGTATCCACTATTTTAAGCTGTTCGGATTTTCCGTATTCTCTGCCGGTCTCAATTACAATTCGGCCTTTTGTAATATCTTCGGGCGAATTGATTACCAGATAGTGAAGATATTGACCTTTCTCTTTTTGTGTGATAGCACGGAATGTCACATCTACCTCTCGCGAAAAAATACCTTCAAGACCATCTTCGCTCTCCGTGTTTCTCCTTTCATGGCCAGGTATTGGATGTGGTTTAGGAGACGGTTCCGGTTTTGGACGTTTGCCGCGGCCCGAATGTAGCTTGCCGTCTTCAGACTGCAAAGCACATGTTATTGTTCCTATAAAAACTTTACCAGTAGACATAGCGCTTGTCGGCTTCTGCTCAATTATTATTGGCTCGCTTGATATTGCCGTAGTAGGAGAGGGTCCAGTTTCTTTGAATTCTCCGGTAGGTTCGGACATCAACGCTTGAGAGTCAGACATCATCATATCATTTTCTGAAGCTGTAGGGATATAGAGATAACGGTCAAGACCCTCTATTTCGATTGTATCCTGTTGATTGTTGCCAAAGGCGGAGTCGATACTCTCAGTTATGAAGTTTCGCAATTCATTGACAACAGCAATGGCTTCTCGTGAGATTTTTCCATCGACCTCTCTTGGTTTCCAGTTAGCAGCATCCCAATCGTCATGAGCGACTGTTTCGAGTTTTTTTAATTTTTTGTCGCCATCTGGATTGTCACAGATAAATACAGCAAAAAAATTGTTGGCCGCCGGCAACTTTTCTCGTTTAACCATCATATTTGGCATGCGGAAGTATTTGATATGACCGCGTCCTTCAGGATGGCGGTAGATATACAGTTTCACTTTTCCAAGAAGCGGCAGGCTCTTCTCGATTAATATGAACTGTCTATTATTTGGGGTAGCTCTACGGACAACCTCAAGGTATGGACGTGGATTTATATTTCCCTTTCTTCTGTTATCGGCTATTTCGGGAAAAAATCGCTCTACATATTCAACGATATTGGATGAAGTTAGTGTTTCATCTCCGATAGTCACGTCAAGCCGGTCATTATAAATGGCCAGCCAAAAATTTTGCATGACTGCTTTTTTCATTTCTTCATAAATATCTTGCTTTTCTTCAACTGAGTTCTGCGGGTTCAGTTGAATGCCAATGATATTTATGTTTGTGCCTGGTTCATCTCGTCGAAATGGTAAAGGGATAGAATCGGCATCCGTTATTGGGTGTTCATTGTTCGTGCTATAAAATCCAGTAGGGGTTTTCAATGACCCGTCTTCCATTTCGTGAGTACATAGCATCGATACTCCTTGAAATGCACGTTTGCCGTCTTGTGTCATAGTTGACACTAATATAGTCCTTATTGGAGACATCGCAAAATACGCAGCTTTGCCGATTCCAAAAGAACCACCACTGTTTGCACTTTTTTTGTTAGACGCTCCGGTGGAATGTAAAAAACCATGGAATTTCGTTTTATTATTCCCCTGCTCGTAATCCATGCCTGATGTGTTAGAATCAGACACCTCAATATAATATAGGCGGTCTCTGCCTGAAGAAAGGTCTAACGCTTCACGGATAGGCAAAAATACATTTTTTGCTTCGTCTCCCCAGTATTTAATGCATCCGTCTATATGATCGCGAAGAGCAAAAAAGCTCGGAAAGGCATCTCGTTGGAATGAGCAGATCCGGAATGACATTCTTACGGGTACGGAATCATCATCCACTGCATCCATCGAGTTTTGAATAGATTCACGCACGAGAGAACTGATGTCCGCCTTGAATATTTCAAACTTGGCATCATTAGGACCGAGATCTTGATTTAAAGGAGCCTCGGCAAAAAACCATTTGCAGCCTTTAGATTTATCCATTGTTTGAGAATGAGAAACCCGTTTTGTTTGACCTACTTAATTCTGATGCATACTTGGCGCGAGCTTCCTTAAGCGCTTTTGCGATTTCGTTGAACATATGCTCAACATCTTCTTCGGTATACTGGTAGTTGTTACGATTTGCGCAATTCTGTAAGAGATTAAGAAAATCAATTACTTTTTGCACGCGCGTTCCAGCTACTTTTTCGAATCTCTTTCTTTTAATAGATGTTTCCATATAGCTTCCTTAATAATTGCGGTGCAAATATAGACTATATTTTTCATATATGCAAATTATTCAAAAAGATTTTAGGTTATTTTTCAATATAGAAAATATTTTAAATCATACTCTTGTTTTGTGAATATTTAATACATAAATAGCGCAAATTGCCTTAAGCGATGTTTAAATACTGTATTTGTAAAAGTTTCGTCAAATTTTCTGCGGTCGTATGAGCCATGCGTCCGGCGAATTGGGTGATGATTTCGTTGATGTTTTCTTCGGTGAAATTTGTCGGGGGGATAGAAACGAGAAAGCCCGCGCGGGGCGGGCTGTTCTTCAAAACCAATCAAAATCATTATCTATTC
>CAZSHV010000080.1:0-11312 GCA_964606815.1 uncultured Bacteroides sp.
CTGAACGTGGGCTTCGCTCGCGCCGAGGGCGACGTGGTCATCACCATGGATGCCGACCTGCAAGACAGCCCCGACGAGATTCCCGAGCTTTACCGCATGATCACCGCCGAGGGCTACGACCTCGTCTCCGGCTATAAGAAGAAACGCTACGACCCTCTGTCGAAGACCATACCCACCAAGCTCTTCAACGCCACCGCGCGCCGTGTGAGCGGCATTCACAACCTCCACGACTTCAATTGCGGCCTCAAGGCTTACCGCAAGAAGGTGGTGAAGCACATCGAGGTGCACGGAGACATGCATCGCTACATCCCATATCTGGCCAAGCTGGCCGGTTTCTCCCGCATTGGTGAGAAGGTAGTGCAGCATCAGGCACGCAAATATGGCAAGACCAAGTTCGGGCTCGACCGTTTCGTCAACGGCTACCTTGACCTGGCCACGCTCTGGTTCACAGGCCGCTTCGGCAAAAAGCCCATGCACTTCTTCGGCCTCATCGGCTCGCTGCTCTTCCTACTGGGCTTCATCGCTGCAGCTGTGGTGGGGGGCATGAAGCTCTGGCACATGTACCATGGCGATCCATATACGCTGGTGACGAATTCCCCTTACTTCTTCATATCTCTGACCACCATGATCATAGGCTGCCAGATGTTCCTGGCCGGATTCGTGGGTGAGCTGATCGTGCGCAACTCCTCGCTGCGCAACCAGTACGAGATTGAAGATGAAATCAACCTCCCCGCCGCCGATGCGTAAGCCCTGGCTCATACTCGCAGCCCTTTGCGCAATGGTCGTGGCCATGGCGGTAGAGTCGTGCACCAATGCCACATGCTACGACAATCGAGCCTCTGTGCCCCTCGCCGGCTTCCGTGACAGCGAAGGCAAGAAGATTTCGCTCGACTCTCTGGAGGTCTACGCCGTGACGGGCACATCCACCGACAGCGTCATCGCCGCCACCCCCGGCGCGAGAATCAGCAATGTCTACCTGCCCTTGCGCCCCGATCAAGATGTCACCCAGTGGGTTATCGCGTACCGCTACCGCGAGCTCAACTATCCAGAGCTCAACGACACCATCACCCTCGGCTACACCTCGCAGCCCTACTTCGCCTCCGATGAATGCGGGGTGGTGATGCGCTATTGCATCACGTCGCTTGGCTTTACCACTCACCTCATCGACGAGGTAGAGCTCACCGACTCCGTCGTCTCCAACATCGACGTGGAGCGTATGCTCATCTATTTCCGCACATCCATAGCAAGTCCCGATCAGCCGTGAAGCTCCGCCGTGTAATATTATTCCTGCTTGCCTTCGTGGCTCTTGCTGCTGCTGCCCAGCGCCGCGTCACGCCTGTCAACACCCCCGCCACGGCCACGCAGCCCGTCAACGAGTTCAAGGACGACACGGCTCGCATGGCCGCCAAAATGCGCGCCGCGATGAAGCATTACCACGACGCGGAGGGCAACGTCGTATACGTCGACACCGTCACTGGCCGCGAGTGGCGCGACTCCACGGCCATCAAAGTCCCTAAGCGCATGTCCTTCCCGCTGCTGCACAGCGCCAGCGTGGGCGTCGACATCTGGGACCCCATCATGCGCGCCTTCGGCCAGCATTACGGCCTCATCGGCTTCTCGGCCAACTTAAGCCTCCATAATCGTTTCATGCCTGCCTTCGAGGTGGGCCTCGGCAATGCCAAGAACACCCCGAGCGGCGGCAACTTCACCTACCGCACGCCCATGAGCGTATACTTCAAGCTCGGCATGGACTATAACTTCCTGTTCAACTCCACGCCCGACTATCAATTCCTCGCCGGGGTGCGCTACGGCTTCTCTTCGTTCAATTATGACATCACCGACGTCACCGTCACGTCGCCCGACTGGGGTGTGACAGTGCGTCCCACCATCCCCACGCAGAGCGCCACCGTCGGCTGGCTCGAGGTGTGCGCGGGCTTGCGTGTCAAGCTCTTCGGTCCCATCTCCGCAGGCTGGACATTCCGTTATCACACCATCCTCCACGAGCCTTCGCCTGCCTATGGCAAGCCTTGGTATGTGCCAGGCTATGGCTCACGCGCCAGCTCTATCGGCGGCAGCTTCTCTATATTCTACACGCTGCCCCTAAGAGCACGCCCCGTCGTTAACGATTCCGAATCAAACTGAACTCTCTCTCTCATGAAACGCGTCATCATCATAGGAGCCAGTTCCGGCATAGGCCGGCAGCTTGCTCTTGACTTTGCGCAAGCGGGTATGAAGGTGGGCATAGCTGCTCGCCGCGCTGATAAACTCCGCGAAATAGCCGCTAAGAGCCCCAATCATATCGTGTATAAGGAAATCGACGTAACGGCACCCGATGCCGCCGAGCGTTTCCTCGAGCTGGTTGAGCAGAACGGAGGCATGGACACTCTCGTCTTCGCCGCGGGTGTGGGCTTCACGAATCCCGACCTCGACCCCGCTCTCGACCGCCGCATCGTGGATGTCAACGTCACAGGTTTCACTGCAATAGTCTCTGCCGCGTATAAGTACTTCCGCCGCTGCGCTCCCGCCCAGCGCGCCAGGATCGCTGCCATCACTTCCGTGGCCGGGACAAAGGGCATCGGCATAGCCGCGGCCTATAGCGCTTCCAAACGCTATCAGCAGACCTATCTGCAGGCCCTGGCGCAGTTGGCGAGGATGCAGCGCGTCAACCTGGGAATCACTGACATTCGCCCCGGATTCGTGCGCACAGACTTGCTCGACCCTAACCGAGCTTACCCCATGACCATGGCCGTCAGCTACGCCGCCCCTCGCATCGAGCGCGCTATCATTAAGGGTAGCCGTGTGTGCGTCGTGGACTGGCGCTGGAGCGCGTTGACAGCCCTGTGGAGCCTGCTGCCGGGTTGGCTGTGGGAGCGCATGCCCGTTCAACTTGAGAAATAAGTAAACACCCGACGCCCGTGTTCGCATTCTTCGATCTGCATATTCCATGGTTCGTGTGGCTGCCATACATGCTGGTGATGCTCGCTCTCAGCGCCTTGGTGGTGCGCGAGAATCGCAACCCTGTGCGATCGCTGGCCTGGGTTGCCGTGCTCCTGTGCTTGCCTGTGGTAGGGCTGCTGCTGTACCTGGTGTTCGGTCGAAGCCTGCGAAACACCCGCATGATTTCGCGCCGCGACCGCCGCAAGCTAAAGCGCGAGAGCACGCGTCCGCCTCGCCTGGAGTCGCTGGGGCTCAGCCCTGAGTCGGAGCGCTTGATTCACCTGTCTCGCAAGCTCACCGATGCGTCGTACCATGCCGGGGGCGATGTGCAGATATTCACCGACGGTGCCTCAAAGTTCGCCGCTCTTAAGCGTGACCTTGCTGCTGCAAAGAGCTATATACTGCTGCAGTATTACATCATCTCCGACGACACCACTGGCCGCGAAGTGCGACAGATACTCATCGACCGCGCCAAAGCGGGCGTGAAGGTGAAGGTGGTTTATGACGACGTGGGCTGCTTCGGCGTCAGCAGCGACTTCTTCCAGGGTATGCGAGAGGCTGGAGTGGAGGCTCACCCGTTCTTCAAGGTTACTTTCCCCGACCTGGCCTCGAAGGTCAACTGGCGCAACCACCGTAAGATCTGCATCATCGACGGCACCACGGGCTATATCGGTGGCATGAACATCGCCGACCGATACATAGACGGCGGCACGGAGTTCGACGTGTGGAGAGACACGCATCTACGAATCACCGGCAGCGCTGTCTCCGCCCTGCAGTATTCATTCACCGTCGACTGGAATTTCATCGGCCTCCCCATTATCGAGGAGCGTCCCGACCCGGCCGTGGAGCCGCAAGAAGCCAAGGCGAAGGACGCCGCGGAGCCGCCCATCGTCATGCAGCTCATGTCCAGCGGCCCCACATCGCAGTGGCCCAACGTTGCCTTCCTCTTTCAGCAAGCTATTGCCAGCGCCAAGAAGCGCGTGTATATTCAGACCCCCTATTTCCTGCCCACCGAGAGCCTGCTGCGCTGCCTGCAGACTGCTGCCCTCAGCGGCATCGACGTGAGGGTGATGATACCCCGCCGCGCCGACTCGAAGATGCTCACCGTAGCCTCCGCGTCCTATATCGCCGAGTGCCTGCAGGCCGGCATTAAGATTTATTTCTACGACGCCGGTATGCTACACGCCAAGATGGTGATCGTCGACGACGAGTTTGTGAGCATAGGCTCCACCAACTTCGACTTCCGCAGCTTCGAGCACAACTTCGAGTCGAACATGCAGATTTACTCCCGCGCTGTCAACGCCCAGGCCGCCGAGATCTTCCAAGCCGACCTGGCCCATAGCAGCCGCGTAGACGCCGAGCGATGGCGCCGACGCCCCGCCAAGATGAAATTCACCCAGTCCCTCCTCCGCCTCCTCAGCCCCATACTATAGCTTTGGAATTTCAATAACTATTACTTAACGCATACAAATATGTATACTAAATATTTCTTCATTTCTTTGGCTGCGGCTGCGGCTTTAACCTCATGCTCGGGTCATGGCGATGGTGCGCATGCGGATGATGCTGACTCGCTTGATTTTATCGCGCGTTATGCTTATGTGGAGTTGCCGGACTCTATGGCTAATTCCATGCAGACGGTCGTCGCCACTGAAAATTTGTCTTGGGCCGAGGATGACCAAACGCTTGAGTACAAACGTTTGCTTTGCCATGCGGCCACGCCTGACTCTGGCACGTACATCGACATGGTGTGCGACGTCATTCCGTCTATCCCGCAGCTCTCGGAGTATGCGGCCCGTCAGCTCGCGCAGTCTACGCTCTATGTGCGTATGCTTGACGGCGACTCGGTTCAGGCTTCTCCCTTTGCGGGTGCGGACGCTGTGGAGCAGGCTATGAGGTCCATCGCTTCAGACTTTACCGGCCGAGTGTACCGCGAGATCGAGGCGGATACTGCCGCCGTGGCGCATGAGCAGTATGGCGTGGCCGACGTGCTGATTAACTTTGTCTCGCCGCGCATCATAACCTACAGCACCTATTCTGTTTACTACATGGCCGGTGCAGTTAACGCTATGGAGGCTCTGGACCTGCAGAGCTTTGACCGCGATGGCTATCGCGCGCTTTCCCTTGAGGACATTGCTGCACCCGGCAAGGTGGCCGATGTGCGCGCCGCGCTGCTTGACGTTATTGTCAAGACGGAGGATTACCCCTCTGCTTCTGAATATATTTCGTGGCTCAACAATTGGCTGGGCGACAGCGGCCAAGAGGAAATCTCGGCCGAGGACTTTCCGGTGTACAGCCTGGGACTCACGAGTCAAGGACTGACGTTCACATACCCTAAATATACCATCGCCCCCGGCTCGCGCGGTGTGCCCGTTTACACTGTGCCTTATGCCAAGCTTAAGGGTCTGATCAACTATTGAAACCTCGCCCTGTGCGCAGTCTGCACCTCTTCAACCCAGACAACGACCTGGCGCTGGCGTCGAACCTCGACCATTACACGCCCCCTAAGGCTGGTTTGCGTATGCGCGCCGCAGGTGCGCTGCTGCCTCTTTGGTATGCCAATGCTGGCGACAGCGTGGTGTGCTATGGCGTGAACGCAGAATGGTACGACCGCAAGACCGCGGAGTTTGGCCTTGACGTGAGGTTGCACAATCACCAGCCGTGCTCCTTTCTTCCCTCCCCTTGGGGATGGTCGAGAGCCGCTCGAACGATGTTTGCCCGGGAGGGCTGCGCCCCGGAGCTGCTTCCGTCTGACTCCCAGCTTGACCGACTGCGAAGCCTTTCGCATCGGCGCACGGCATCTTTGTTAGCCCTGGAGCAGAGACGGCTGCTTCCCGGCCTGTCTTTGCCCGACCCAGCTGTGGAGGTGAGCACCCGCGAGGAGGCCGAGGCCCTGCTGAAGCGGTGGGGACAGGTGTATGTGAAAGCCCCCTGGTCGGGCAGCGGACGCGGAGTGGTGTGCTCGCGATCCGGCAGCGACGCGGCTATGCAGCAGGCAGAGCGATTTATTTCCTCACAAGGCAGCGCAATGGTGGAGCCGGCCCTCGACGGCGCGTTAGACTTCGCCATGCTATTTCGATGCGCTGGCGGAGAAGCACAATTCATCGGCACTTCGGTGTTCGTCACCGACGCCAACGGACATTATCAAGGCAACCTACTCGCACCGGAGAGAGAACGGTTCGCAAAAGTTGCGGAGTTATACTCAATCGAAAGCCTGTTGCGGGTGCGAGAAGCCACGGCACAAGCGCTATCCAGCATTGTGGCGAAGGACTACAACGGCATCCTGGGCGTGGATATGCTGATTTCAAAGCAGGGAGAGCTGCATGCGGCCGTTGAGGTGAACCTGCGCAAGACAATGGGCTATGCGGCATGTGCTTTTGCTGACCGCTACTTGCTCGCAGGCAGCCGTGGCCAAATGCGCGTTGTTCCTCTTCGCGGCGTCTCAGACATCCCCGCCGAAGACTATAAGGTGGAGGACGGGAAACTCAGCGAAGGACTGATGTGGCTATCCCCTGCCACAGAGCATTTCGCCATCGTGGCAGAAGTTCGTAAAATATACTAATTCTAAATAGCACATACTCTATTTTCACGGCTTAACCAGCTATTTTTCACCGCCTAAGCATACCAAGCACGCGGCTACGCTTTAAAATGTGAAACTTGCTGCATATCTTTGTAATCATCTGTTGAATAATATATTACAAGTGCAAGTTCAACATTTTCTTTAAGCAATTCCACAGAACTCTGCTAACACTCTGCAATATTTACACTTACGCATTAGCGTAGAAATTCAGGCCAAACGAAACGCTTTTTTGTAAGCAAAAAAATGCGTATCTTTGCATCGTTTTGGCTACTAACCAACCTAACATCACATCTCCTTTTTCGTAACCCAACCCATGACCGACCAGCACGCACAGCAGTGGAGCCAGTGCCTTCAGTTTATCAAGGACAACCTTGACGAGGCGCAGTTCAACACGTGGTTCAAGGACATCACCCTGAACCGCTTCGAGAACGGCGCGCTGGTGATTAATGTGCAGTCGGAATTTTACAAGGAGATGCTTGAGGAGCGATTCCTGCCCCTTATCAAGTCTGCTATACACAAAGTGTTCGGCCAGGGTGTGAACTTGATTTACCGCTACATGCCGGTGCCCGATGTGGCTGTCACCGAGCACAGCTCCAAGCCCAGCCCCGTGATCCTGTCGGGTCGCACTGCTGCACCGGCCAATCCCTTCCGCGCTGCCGAGCTCGCTCCAATTGACTCGCAGCTCAACCCCCGCTACACCTTCGAGAACTATTGCCAGGGCGCGTCAAACCAGATAGCCGTGGCCGTGGGCAACTCCATTGCAGACAATCCCAAGAACTTGACGTTCAACCCTCTGTTCATATACGGAAGCACAGGCGTGGGCAAGACTCACCTGATTCAGGCCATCGGTATTAAAATCAAGGAGAACAATCCCAACGCTCGCGTGCTTTACGTCACTGCTCGCCTCTTCGAGGATCAGTACACCAGCGCTGTCGCAATGGCCCGAGCCAAGGACGGCAAGCAGCAGAATGCAGTGAACAGCTTCATGCACTTCTACCAGAGCATCGACACGCTGATCATCGACGACATCCAGGACCTGCGCAACAAGCCCGGCACACAGAACACCTTCTATTTCATCTTCAACCACCTGCACCAGAACAACCGCCAGATCATCCTCTCCAGCGACTGCGCGCCGGCCGAAATGGACGGCTTCGAGGCTCGACTGCTCGGACGATTCAAATGGGGCATGCCCGTACAGCTTGACGCTCCAGACATGGAGCTGCGCCGCAACGTGCTGCGCCTGAAGGCAAGTCAGAACGGTGTGGAGCTCCCCGATGATGTGATAGAATATGTAGCAGCGAACGTCACCGACAGCATCCGCGAGCTTGAGGGCGTAATCGTATCGCTCGTGGCTCACGCTACGGTGATGAACTGCGACATCAACCTCGACCTGGCAAAGACCGTGGTGGCGCGCGCGGTGAAAATCAACCACCGCACCGTCAACTTTGAGATGATCACCGAGGGGGTGGCCGCTTTCTACGGCATCAACCCCGACAAGATCTTCACCAAATCGCGCAAGCGCGAGGTGAGCGATGCCCGTCAGATCGTCATGTACCTGGCACGCAAGATGGGCAACATGTCGCTGGTGGGCATAGGCAAGCACCTGGACCGCACCCATGCCACCGTCAACTACGCCTGCCGCATGATCGAGGAGCGCATGGAGTTGGAGAAGCAGCTGCGCGACGACATCGACGCCATTCAGAAGTCTATCCTTGGTAAAGAGTGAAGTCGTGAAGCGGCTCCTCGTCATAAACTCCTCGGCAAGCACCGGAAGCACCGGCACAATTGCCAGCGGCGTGGCCAAAGCGGCCCATGCAGCTGGGTGGGATGTGGAGTTGGCCCACGCATCGCGATTCCCATCCCCCGATCCTCTTCCATTCAAAACTTACACCATCGGCAGCCGCGCGGGCGAGACCGCGCATGCCATCCTTAGCCGAGCCACAGATAGCCACGGACTGCACAGCGAAAAGGCCACTCGCGAGCTTATTGACGAGATCAAGCGCTTCCGCCCCGACGTCATCAACCTGCACAACGTGCACGGTTACTACCTCAATTACCCCCTGCTATTCGACTACCTTCGCACCTCAGGCATTCCTGTGGTGTGGACCATGCACGACCTCTGGGCCGTCACTGGCCACTGCGCTTTCCCTGCCGCGCACGGTTGCACTCGCTGGCAGCAGCTATGCGGACGTTGCCCTGGGCGGAAATCATACCCTGCATCGTTATTCTTTGACCGCTCTGAGGCCAACTTGTTTCGCAAGCGCAAGGCGATGAGCGACATCCCTACACTCACCATCGTGGCCGTGAGCCACTGGATGGCCCGCGAACTATCGCGCTCGCATCTGCGCTCCGTGTCCACGGAGGTAATTCAGAACGGCATAGACCTTGACGTGTTCGCACCAGGCAAAGGGGCCGAGAACGCACGCCCCGTGGTGCTCGCAGCGGCATCACGCTGGACAGCGCGCAAAGGGTTCCAAGAGCTTATGCACTTGGCCGACCGCATCCGCGAGCAATGCGACGTGCTTGCCGTAGGCCTTACAACAAAGCAAGCCAAAGAAGCGGCCCAACATGGCATCCAGGCCCGAGCGCGAGTGCAGGGAGCCGAGAAGATGGCCGGGCTTTATGGCATGGCCGACGTGTTCGTCAGCCCCTCGATGGGCGACAATTATCCTACCACGCTTATGGAAGCCCTGGCGTGCGGCACCCCCGCTGCCGGATTCGTCACTGGCGGCACAGCTGAAATCATAGGCGACGACTGCGGCTCGTTGGCCCATCCCGGCGATGCGGATGCACTGTCGAGGGCTGTGATGCGAATAGTAAAGCGCGGCCGCGGGCATTACTCCCAGGCCTGCAGAGCGAAGGCAGAGGCGCAGTTCGACAACCGAGAGGCCTTCCGACGCTACTTGGAGCTCTTCAACCGCGTCGCTCCAAGATAGCACCACGTCATATAAAGCTAATGCCGCCCCCGATGATTCAGGAGCGGCATTCTTGTATTATAGAGTTATTAGAGCCTGTCCACTAAAATATGTTAAAGCTGAGGCGGTCAGCCATTGAGCAGAGTTGTTCGTGTGATGAGGGAGTGTACTTGACGTACACGACCGAAGAACACGGACGAATATGCCAATGGATGGCCGAGGCGATGGAATCTTTCACTGTTTGAAAAAAGTTTAATATAATAAATAAATTTAACTTGTTGATTACCTATGTTTCGCATCTCTTGGGTGCTTTTGAAGCCGCCGCTCGGTCACAATGCGCCGGCATTGCTCCCTCCCGCCGCCTCCAAAATCCCTCCAAGATATGCGACCTCAGCGTTAACATATTTTATGGGACAGGCTCTTAGTACATGGGGGTGAAAGGCTTGCTCTTCACAAGGCGGTGAGTCACGTCGCCAACGTAGTCGTGAGCCTTCTGTGTGTTGAGGTAGAGCACAGGAGCACCCGGGCGCAGGTTGCACTTCTTCAGGTCAATGTAATAGAGACCGAGGTCGGAGACATTCTCGAAGTAGTACTGACGGTCGCGGATGTTGGAGAAGCTGCGCCACTGAGTCTGGCTCAGGTTCTTATCACCGCGCTCGTAGCGGTAAGGCACCGAGACGTTGTAAAGGATGCTGCGAACGATAGCTAAACCGGTGTTAGCGTCGTTGGTGCGCTCCACACTGTTGTCGAAGAAGGAGGCGCGCACGAAACGGTCGGCGCTGCGCACTCCGCCCGGTAGGAAGTTGGCACCGCCGATGCCTTCCCAATAGGTGTTGATGGCGTTCATGTCAGGCCAAGCAGGCTCGTTGGTGAGCACGGGGATATCCTGGCCCTCATACACGTGGATGTGTCCGTTGGTGAACTCGATGATGGCGCTCTTGCCCGTGGCGTCAGTCACACCCCAGTGAAGGGTGGAAACCTGGCCGCCGTCAAAAGTAGCACCCACGATCTTAAAGTCCTGGTCCTTAACGGCAGCGATAACCTCGTCGGTGGTAGCGTTCAGGTCAAGTAGCCAAGCGGGGAACACGGCCAGCGACATTGCGGGCTTGTCCTCTGTCTCGGGATTATTATAGACAGTCTGACGGCAGAAGAGACCGTTGACCACGAGGCCCTTCTCGTTCATGCCTTCAGTCACACCGGCGTCGTAGCTGGTGGCATAGACAGCACCGTACTTCGATGTCCACTCGATCATGGGGCCGGAGGAGTTACTCTGTTTGTGGATGCCTCGGGGGTACACGAAGAGATTGGTGGGAATGGGGGTCGACCAGTCGAGGGAGCGGCCGACGATGCGGAGCACGTCGGTGTTGGCAGTGGCGGTGGTATCGCCAACGTAGAGCACACGCGAGCATGCGTTAGCGTCAACAGAGGTAAAGGCGGCTGCGGCGATAGCGGCAGAGGCGAGAAGGATACGATTTAATCTCATGATATAAATAGTTGTATGGTGAATTTACATTGAAACACACGAGCGGGCATAAAGGTTTGCACACATCACCACAAAATCACACCAAACTATCGAGCTATCGAAATGTTATACTATAAAACACACAACATGGACACATATACTATTGGAAGCATACTACTCGACCTCAGCATCGGCACACTGCTACTGACTGCCATCATTAGGCTCATATTGGTCTACACCTACTTCAAGCGCAATGGCACGCGCACCCTCAGCGACGACCAGCGCAAGAAGCTACGTCGCACTATCGTGCCCTGCGGCGTCGTCGGCCTTCTGTTAGCCATCGCGGCCTGCATCACGCTGTGCCTTTAGAGGAACAGGTAAAAAAAGTCGCTATTGAGAAGATTGTTCACCTGTTGTCTGC
>CAZSHV010000081.1:0-11249 GCA_964606815.1 uncultured Bacteroides sp.
CTGCTCAATGGCTGACCGCCTCAGCTTTAACAGATTTTATGGGACAGGCTCTTAGGGCTTGGGGGCCCGATAGGATTTATTTTTTGCGTGGATGTGGGAGTTGGCAGGGTCAAGGCGGCGGCGGACGAGGGAGATGCTGTCGAGGGTGAATACAGTGGCGGGACCTTCGAGCATGGCCGCGCCGCGCAGGGCCGTCAGGCGGCGCGTGGAGTCGGTGGCGAAGTCGAACTGTCGCCAAGCGCCGATGTTGGTTGATGCCGAGTAGGTGTCAACAGACCCGTCGTCATAGACGGCGAGCATAGACCAGCGTATCTGCACGTTGGGCTCGGTGTTGAGCATCTTGGCGCGCCAGGTGTAAACGTCGCCGGGGCGCATGGTAGAGTCCACAGGGATGTCGAGGCGGACACCCTGCGCGGGGGAGCGAGGGTTAATGACGACATGACGGGGCAGCGGCCAGATGTCTACGCTATCACCGGCATAGACCCTGTTGGCTATGGCGGCGGCCTCGGCGCCGACGTTGCGTCGACGGTCCTCGAGGATAGCGATGGCCTGCTCGTAGACCTCGTTATAGAGCCTCAGGTGTCGGCCATACCACTGCAGGGAGGCATCGACCTGCTCCGGCGTGTAGCCGTAAGCGCCGTACACCTCAGCCTGGAAGGCCACACGAGATGAGTCTGTAGGGAAATCGCTCGGGTTATAGTCCACGATGCTCTCGGCGAGGTGGGTGTCGGCCACGAGAGACGCCATTTCAGAAGGCGGAATGACATCAGACGGCACGGACGAACATGCCGCCAGACATGCGAGGATAGCCAGCGCGGCCAAGCGGCATATAATTGCATATGTGCTTCGAATCGTGGACATCGGGGGCTGCGGGGGTCAGGATTTCTTATGCTCAGCAGCGTCAGAATCCTCGCCCATGGTGAGAATCTGGGTGCGATAGAAGAGGATAAGGGCTATGATGCCAACGGAGATGGCGGCGTCGGCGATATTGAAGACGGGGTCGAAGAACGAGAACGTGTCGCCTCCCACCCAAGGCACCCATTGAGGCCATACGAAGGAGAAGAGAGGGAAGTAGAGCATATCCACCACCATGCCCTGCATCAGGGAGCCGTAGCCCGTGCCCCAGGGTACGAACTGGGCGATCTGTGGGGGATAGGGATTGTTGAAAATCTCGCCATAGAAGACGCAGTCGAAGATATTGCCGGCGGCGCCTGCTGTGATCAATGCGAAGCATGAGATATAGCCGAGGGACGCCTTGGGATTGCGACAGAGCTTGACTATGTACCAACTCAGCAGCGCCACGGCACAGATGCGGAAGATGGTGAGGAAGAGCTTGCTTCCCAGCTGCCATCCGAAGGCCATGCCGGGATTCTGAACGAATCGCAGCTCGAAGAACGGGAGCACGGGGATGGTCTCGCCCCAGTACATGTGGGTCTTGACATAGAGCTTCAGCGCCTGGTCGATGATGACGATCAGGAGCATGAGCCATATGGCCCACCAACCTTTAGATATCTTCATTTCTTCTTTTCGCCGAGCTTCGCGTCGATGGTGGTTGTGGCATGCGGCACGGCGAGCAGACGCTCGCGGGGGATGAGCTTGCCGGTGATGCGGCAGATGCCGTAGGTGCCGTTCTCGATGCGGGCCAGGGCAGCCTGTAGGTTCTGAATGAACTTGCGCTGGCGCTCGGCCATGCGCGCGGCGTGCTCCTTCTCCAAGGTGTCGGCGCCTTCCTCGAGGGCTTTGAACGTGGGCGATGTGTCGTCGACGCCGGAGGTGTTCATGACAGTCTCGCGGAGGCTGTCAAACTCCTCGCGGGCCTTCTGGAGCTTCTTCTCGATGAGCTCGCGGAACTCCGCGAGCTCCTGCTCGGTGTATCTGGTCTTTTCGGACATAGCGTGGTGGGGTTAAGGACGGGTGACTTTGGTGGGGAGAGAGATATCGTCGATGGTGAGCACCTCGACGTCGTCGCCGGCGAGCTCGGGGAGCTGCTCGATGCTGAGCGCGAGCACCTGCTGGGCGATGTAGGGGGCGTACTCCTTGATGGCCTCCTCGGTCTGGGGATTGATCTGGAACTGGAGGTTTATGCGGTCGGAGATCTGATAGTCGCGGCTCTTGCGGATGTTCTGCACGCGGTTGACGATCTCGCGGGCGATGCCCTCGCGGCGGAGCTCAGGAGAGACCTCAATGTCGAGGGCCACGGTGACGGGGCCGTCGCTGGCCACGAGCCATCCCGGGATGTCCTCGGAGAAGATCTCCACGCACTCGACGGGTACAGTGGCGGCCTCGCCATCGACGTCGAAGGTGATGGAACCCTCGGCCTCGAGCTGGGCGATCTGCTGCTGCGAGAGTTCAGCGAGAGCCTTGGCCACGGCTTTCATGCGCTTGCCGAAGACGGGGCCGAGCTTCTTGAAGTCGGGCTTGATGCGCTTGACGAGCACGCCTGCGCCAGTGGAGTCGGTGAGCTTGAGCTCTTTGATGTTGACCTCGCCGAGGATGATATCCTTGACGGCCTCCAGGCGCGAACGCATCAGAGCGTCCTGCACGGGGATCATGATCTGGCTCAAGGGCTGGCGCACCTTGATGTTGGCTTTGCGGCGGAGCGAAAGCACAAGAGATGTGACAGTCTGGGCCAGGGCCATGCGCTGCTCCAGCTCCACGTCGATAGGCGCGTCGACCTTGGGGAAGAGCGCGAGGTGCACGCTCTCGCCGCCCGTGAGGTCGCGGTAGAGCTTATCGGCATAGAAGGGCGCGAAGGGCGCCATGAGCTGGGCCACGGTGACGAGGCACGTATAGAGCGTCTGGTAGGCCGCGAGCTTGTCGGCCGTCATCTCGCCAGCCCAGAAGCGCTGGCGGTTAAGGCGGACATACCAGTTAGAGAGGTCATTATCAACGAACTGCGCGATGGCGCGGGCAGCGCGGGTGGGCTCGTAATCGTCGAGAGCCGTCTCGACGGTGGCCACGAGGGATGCCAGCGCGGAAAGCACCCAGCGGTCCACCTCCGGACGCTCGGCCACGGGCACCTGCGGCGCGGAGGGGTCAAAGCCGTGGAGGTTGGCATATTGGGCGAAGATGCCGTTGTAGGTGTTATAAAGCGTGGCGAAGAATTTGCGCGACACCTCGGCTACACCCTCGGCGTCGAACTTGAGGTTATCCCAAGGCGAGGAGTTGGAGATCATGTACCAGCGCAGAGGGTCGGAGCCGAACTTCTCGATGGCCTCGAAGGGGTTGACGGCGTTGCCGAGACGCTTCGACATCTTGTTGCCGTCCTTGTCGAGCACCAAGCCGTTAGAAATCACAGCTTTATAAGCAGCCTTGTCGAAGATCATGCCTGCGATGGCATGGAGGGTGAAGAACCAACCGCGAGTCTGGTCCACGCCCTCGGCGATGAAGTCGGCGGGGAAGAGCTCGCCGGCGTCGAAGGCCTCCTTGTTCTCAAAGGGATAGTGGATCTGGGCGTAGGGCATAGCGCCAGAGTCGAACCAAACATCGATGAGGTCGGCCTCGCGGCGCATGGGCTTGCCGGAGGGCGAGACGAGCACGATGTCGTCGACATAGGGGCGGTGGAGGTCGATTTTCTCGTAGTTCTCCTTAGTATAAAGGCCGGGGACGAAACCTCGGGAAGTGTAGGGGTTCTCCTTCATCAGACCAGCCTCGACAGCCTTGTCGATCAGGCCGGAGAGCTGCTCAACGCTCTCGATGCAGACCTCCTCGGAGCCGTCTTCGGTGCGCCAGATGGGCAGCGGAGTGCCCCAGTAACGGGAGCGGGAGAGGTTCCAGTCCTGGAGGTTCTCAAGCCACTTGCCGAAGCGGCCCGAACCCGTGGAGGCAGGCTTCCATTTGATGCTCTCGTTGAGCTCCATCAGACGCTCGCGGGCGGCCGTGGTGCGGATGAACCAGCTATCGAGGGGATAGTAGAGCACGGGCTTGTCGGTGCGCCAGCAGTGGGGATAGCTGTGCACGTGCTTCTCGATTTTGAACACCATGCCGCGCTGCTTGAGATACATGCAGATGTCCACGTCGAGCGTGGGGGTGTCGTCGGTAGCGTCCTTGTCGTAGGCGTTCTTCACATATCGGCCTTGCCAGGGCGTATACTCCTCGACGTTGACCATCTTGGCCACGAAGTCGGGGTCAAGGTCGTCGATGAGGTAGAAGCGGCCGGTGAGGTCCACCATGGGGCGGATGTTGCCGTCGCGGTCGATGAGATGCAGCGGGGGGATGCCGCTCTGGCGGGAGACGCGGAGGTCGTCCGCGCCGAAGGTGCCGGCGATGTGCACGATGCCTGTACCGTCGTCGGTGCTGACATAGTCGGCAGGGATCACGCGGAAGGCTCCCTCGCCGGGGTTGACCCACGGCATGAGCTGCTGATAGCGCATGCCCACGAGCTCGTCGCCCTTGAAGGTGTCGACAACCTGGAAGGGCACAAGCTTGTCGCCCTTCTTATAGTCCTCGAGCTTAAGCTCGGCGGCAGCGGGGTTGAAGACAGAGTTGAGCAGGGCCTTTGCCACCACCACGGTGATGGGAGCGCCGCAGTAGGGGTTGAATGTGCGCACCACGGCGTACTCGATGGCAGGGCCCACGGCGAGGGCCGTGTTGGAGGGGAGGGTCCAGGGGGTGGTGGTCCATGCCAGGAAGTAAGGCTCGCCCCAGCCCGTCATGGAGGGTTTGGGGTCGAGCATGAGGAACTGCGCGATGCAGGTGGTGTCCTTGACATCGCGGTAGCAGCCGGGCTGGTTGAGCTCGTGGGTGCTGAGGCCCGTGCCGGCGGCAGGGCTGTAGGGCTGGATGGTGTAGCCTTTGTAAAGGAAGCCCTTGCTGTAGAGCTGCGAGAGGAGCCACCAGACGGACTCGATATAGCGATTGTCGTAGGTGATATAAGGGTTGTCGAGGTCCACCCAGTATCCCATCATGTTGGTGAGGGCTGTCCACTCGCGGGTGTACTTCATGACCTCGCGGCGGCAGGCGGCGTTGTATTCGTCGACAGAGATGCGGTCGGTGCCGATATCCTCTTTAGTGATACCAAGAGCCTTCTCCACGCCCAGCTCCACGGGGAGGCCATGGGTGTCCCAGCCCGCTTTGCGCTTCACGTGGTGGCCCTTCATGGTCATGTAACGGCAAAAGATGTCTTTGATGGTGCGGGCCATGACGTGGTGGATGCCCGGCATGCCGTTGGCCGAAGGCGGGCCCTCGAAAAAGACGAAAGAGGGACAGCCCTCGCGCTCGGTCATGCTGCGCTCGAAGAGGCCTTCGCTCTCCCACTGGGCGAGCACCTCTTTGTTGATATCAGAGAGATTGAGATGAGAATATTGCGGAAATTTGTTCATCAGTGTCGAAAATGTTAATAAGATGCGCGCAAATTTACAAAATTTGCCTTGATTTTGCAAGAAAAACGGCCGCGCATTCGGCTGCCCGCCGCGCAGGGGCGATTTTTCGGGGGCGCGGGGGTGGAAATGTCGCAAGTTTTTAGTAAATTTGCGGCTATATTATCCCTTATTAATAATGAGCGACGAAGAAATCATCACCCCCGGGGCCGACCCGGAGGTCGACTATACAGAATTTGACATCACCACTCTCAACTGGCAGCAGCACCTGCGCAAGCGCCCGACTATGTACATCGGCGCGGTGGGCGACGGCTCGAACCCCGACGACGGCATCTACGTGCTGCTGAAGGAGGTGATCGACAACTCCATCGACGAGTACGCCATGGGCTACGGCAAGCAGGTGGTGATAGACATCACCGACAGCCGCCGCGTGTGCGTGCGCGACTACGGCCGCGGCATCCCTTTGGGCAGCCTGATCCCGGCCGTGTCGGTTATGAACACCTCCGGCAAATACGAGAGCAAAGCGTTCAAGAAGTCGGTGGGCCTCAACGGCGTGGGTCTGAAGGCAGTGAACGCTCTATCGGTGGAATTCGAGGTGTGCACTATCCGCGACGGGCAGAAGAAGAGCGCGCGATTCAGCCGCGGCGTGCTGCTCGAAGAGCGCGAGGTGGAGCCCACCGACGAGCCCAACGGCACCCGCGTGGAGTTCGTGCCAGACGAGGAGGTGTTCGCCAATTTCTGGTACAGGCCTGAATACGTTGAGGCCCTGGTGAAGAACTTCTCGTTCCTCAACACCGGGCTGGCCTTCATACTCAACGGCAAGCGCTACATATCGCGCCAGGGCCTGGCAGACCTCCTGGCCGAGAACATGGACAAGGAGCCCCTCTACCCCATCATCCACCTGCGCGGCGAGGACATTGAGATTGCCTTCACTCACGCCAAACAGTACGGGGAGGAGTTCTACTCCTTTGTCAACGGCCAGAACACGAAGCTGGGCGGCACGCACCTGGCAGCATTCAAAGACGCAGTGTCGCGCGCTATCAAGGAATTTTTCGGCAAAGACTTCGAGCCGCAGGACGTGCGCACGGGCATGGTGGCCGCCATCGCCATCCGCGTGCAGGAGCCGCAGTTCGAGAGCCAGACCAAGGTGAAGTTCACCTCCCGCGACGTCGGGCCCGAGGGGCCTACCGTGGCTAAATTCGTGGGCGACTTTGTGAAGGTGGAGCTTGACAACTACCTGCACCGCAACCTCGACATCGCCGACATCATACTGAAGAAAGTGCAGGAGAGCGAGCGCGCCCGCAAGGCCATGAGCGGAATCACCAAGCTGGCCCGCGAAAAGGCCAAGAAGAATAGCGTGCACAACAAGAAGCTCTTCGACTGCACCATACACCTCACCGACTCGCGCGGCACAGAGGAGCAGAAGTTGGCGTCGTCGATCTTCATCACCGAGGGCGACAGCGCCGCGGGCTCTATCACGCAGATCCGAGATGTGCATACGCAAGCCGTGTTCTCGCTCCGAGGCAAGCCCAAAAACAGCTACGGACTGACCAAAGAGATACTCTACCGCAACGACGAATTCAACATGCTTCAAGCCGCGCTCAACGTGGAGGACGGCATAGACTCGCTGCGCTACAACAAAATCATCATCGCCACTGATGCTGATGTGGACGGCATGCACATACGCCTGCTCCTGCTCACGTTCTTCCTGCAGTTCTACCCCGAGCTGGTGAAGAAGGGCCACGTGTACGTGCTGCAGACGCCGCTCTTCCGCGTGCGCTCGAAGAAGGCCCAGGGCAAACGCCACAAGGAGGGCGATAACCAGGTGTTCTATTGCTACAACGACGCCGAGCGCGAGGCGGCCATCGCCCACTTCGGCGACGACGCGGACATCACCCGATTCAAAGGCCTGGGAGAAATCTCGCCCGACGAATTCCGCGACTTCATTGGCCCCGACATGCGTCTGGACCGCGTGACGCTGCGCCGCGAGGACCATGTGGCCTCGCTGCTGGAGTTCTATATGGGCAAGAACACCGCCGAGCGCCAGAACTTTATCATCGATAACCTTGTGATAGAAGATGACTCCGAACTTGCCTGATCCACAGGGCGGTGCGCTGTTTGCTGGCAGCTTCGACCCCTTCACCATCGGCCACGCCGACATAGTGCATCGGGCCTTGGCGATGTTCTCCCGCGTGGTGATATGCCTGGGGGTGAACCCCAGCAAGCCCGCTGCGGCGGAGGGGGCCGCGGAGCGGGCTCAGTCCATTGCCGACCTGTATGCCGCTGACCCCCGCGTGAGCGTGCACCTATGGAAAGGACTGACAGCCGAGGCCGCCAGAGAATACGGCGCCACGGTGCTACTGCGCGGAGTGCGCAGCGCGCGCGACTATGAGTACGAACGCGACATGGCCGACGCAAACCGCGCCATCTTCGGCATCGACACCGTGATGATAGCCGCCGACCCCGCGCTGGCGCATGTAAGCTCCTCGCTGGTGCGCGAGCTGATGGCCCACGGCCAGGACGTGTCGGCCCTGCTGCCCACGCCACAGATTATTACCCAACATTTTTGCAAATCAGATCTATGAAACATACCATTATCGCCCTGCTCCTGGCCGCCATAGGCTGCGCGGGAGCCGCCGCCCAGACACCGGAAGAATTCACGGCGCAGCAAAAGCTGGGGCTGGCGTACTATATCATCAACAACTTCTACGTGGAGCCCGTGTCAGAGGACTCGATAGCCCAGGAGGCCATCATCGGCATGCTCAAGACCCTCGACCCCCACTCCGCCTACTCCACGCCCGCCGAGACCAAGGAGCTAACTCAGCCCCTGGAGGGTAAATTCTCCGGCATCGGCGTGCAGTTCAATATGAGCACCGACACGGTGTATGTGGTGCAGACCACCCCCATGGGCCCGTCGGAGAAAGTGGGCATACGCCCCGGCGACCGCATCATCCAGGCCGACGACTCTGTGATAGCCGGCAAGAAGATACCCAACAGCGGCATCCTCAAGATACTCCGCGGCGACAAGGGCACAACGGTGCGCCTGAAGGTGAAACGCCCCGGCGTGCCGGAGCTGCTGGACTTCACCGTGGTGCGCGACGACATCCCTATCCACAGCGTGGACGAGGCCTACATGGCCGCCCCCGGCGTGGGATACATACGCCTGACACGCTTTGCCGAGGAAAGCGACAAGGAGGTGGGCGACGCCATCGAGAAGCTTAAGCGCCAGGGCATGAAGAAGCTGATCCTCGACCTCGAGAGCAACGGCGGCGGCTATCTGGGCTCCGGCGTGAAAGTGGCCTCCTTGTTCCTGCCCACGGGAGCACCCGTGGTGAGCACCAACGGCCGCGCCGACGCGGCGGAATATGAGGCTGTGCGCATGAACACGCGCTTCGACGGGCCCTTGGTGGTGCTCGTGGACCAGAGCAGCGCCTCGGCCGCCGAGATTCTGGCCGGTGCTGTGCAGGACAACGACCGCGGCACGGTGGTGGGCCGTCGCACCTTCGGCAAGGGCCTGGTGCAGCGTCCCTTCCCTATGCCCGACGGCTCGCTGATTCGCCTCACCGTGTCGAAGTACTACACCCCCTCGGGCCGCTGCATCCAGCGCCCCTACGAGAAAGGCCACGGAGAGGAGTACTATCTTGACCAGCTCTCGCGCATGGACAGCGGCGAACTCTTCCACCGCGACAGCATCCGCGTGGACAGCACGCAGGTGTTCTACACGCTCAAGAAGCACCGCCCCGTGTTCGGCGGCGGAGGCATTATCCCCGACGAATTCGTGCCTGTCGACACGTCCTATTATTCGCCCTACTACCGCGACGTGATGAGCCGCGGCATCCCCTACTCTCTCACTCTGGGCTATGTGGACACCCACCGCGACGAGCTGCTGAAGGCATACCCCAACGACGACGCGTTCCAGACTGCCTTCCAAGTGCCGCAGGAGCTGATCGACAGCATGGTTGAGAAAGCCAAAGCCGAAGGCATAGAGCCCAACGAGGAGCAGATGGTGCGGTCGATGCCACTGCTGCGTGCCATACTCAAGGGTCTGCTGGCCCGCGACCTATACGAGAACGGCAGCTATGCCCGAGCCATCAACGACTTTAATCCCACCTATCGCCGCGCCCTGGAGCTGCTGACAAAGTAGGCCCCATCGGCGACAAATCTCAGAATCAATCATTACTTAATATCCAATCCTTATGGACGTTACATTAATCATCATCTTAGTGGCAGCTCTGATATTCTTAGGAATATTCTTCTACTACTGCCCCTTCTTCCTGTGGATATCGGCTCGCGTGAGCGGTGTGCGCATATCCCTGATTCAGCTCGTGCTCATGCGCATCCGCCAAGTGCCCGCCTCTGTGATCGTGCGTGCACTGATCGAGGCCCACAAGGCCGGCCTCACCGACGTGAACCGCGACGCCCTCGAGGCCCACTATCTGGCCGGCGGCAACGTCGAGAAAGTGGTGCATGCCCTCGTCTCTGCCTCCAAGGCCAACATCGACCTGGGCTTCAAAATGGCCACGGCTATCGACCTGGCCGGCCGCGACGTGTTCCAGGCCGTGCAGATGAGCGTGAACCCCAAGGTGATCGACACGCCTCCCGTCACCGCCGTGGCTAAAGACGGCATTCAGCTCATAGCCAAGGCTCGCGTGACTGTGCGCGCCAATATCCGCCAGCTCGTGGGCGGCGCCGGTGAGGACACCGTGCTGGCCCGCGTGGGCGAGGGCATCGTGTCGTCGATCGGTTCGGCCGAGAGCCACAAGCAGGTGCTTGAGAATCCCGACTCCATCTCCAAGCTCGTGCTTAAGAAGGGCCTCGACTCAGGCACCGCGTTCGAGATTCTCTCGATCGACATCGCCGACATCGACATAGGCCGCAACATTGGCGCAGCCCTGCAGATCGACCAGGCCAACGCAGACAAGAACATCGCCCAGGCCAAGGCCGAGGAGCGTCGTGCCATGGCTATAGCCCTGGAGCAGGAGATGAAGGCCAAGGCCGAAGAGGCACGCGCTAAGGTGATCGAGCAGGAGGCCGAGCTGCCCCGCGCCATGGCCGAAGCCTTCGTGAAAGGCAACCTCGGCATCATGGACTACTACCGTCTGCGCAACGTGCAGGCCGACACCGAAATGCGCCAGAACCTGTCGAAATAAGCAGTGGAATACACATTATATATAATATATGACGTCATTTCTGATTGCCATCGCCGCTTTGGTGGTGGGCTATCTGCTCTACGGCGCGCTGCTTGAGAAGGTGATCGGCATAAACCCCGAGCGCCCCACCCCGGCCGTGACTATGGCCGACGGCGTGGACTATGTGCCCATGTCGCCGTGGCGCGTGTTCCTGATCCAATTCCTCAACATCGCAGGCCTTGGCCCAATATTCGGTGCCATCATGGGCATCATGTTCGGCCCGGCGGCGTTCCTGTGGATAGTGTTCGGCACCATCTTCGCCGGCGCCACCCACGACTTCCTCTCCGGCGTGATATCGCTGCGCCAGGGCGGAGCTTCGCTGCCCGAGGTGGTAGGTCGCGAGCTGGGTCCAAAGATCAAAGCCGTGATGCGCGTGTGGTCGGTGATTCTGCTGGTTCTGGTTGGCGCGGTGTTCGTGATCAGCCCCGCGGGACTCATCGACGACATGACCCCGAACGCTGACGACCGCCTGCTGTGGGTAGGCCTTATCTTCGCCTACTATATGCTGGCCACGCTGCTGCCTATCGACAAACTCATCGGCCGCCTCTACCCCATCTTCGGCGCCGCGCTGCTGTTTATGGCAGCCGGTCTGCTGTGCGTGATGATCTTCGGAGGCTTCACCATCCCCGACGGCATAGCCGAGGGTCTGCACTGCCGCCGCGCCGACGGGGCCGCGATGATATTCCCCATGATGTTCGTGTCCATAGCCTGCGGTGCCATCTCCGGCTTCCATGCCACACAG
>CAZSHV010000082.1:0-11230 GCA_964606815.1 uncultured Bacteroides sp.
ACGTTTCACATAACATTAACGCACTGAGGGATAATATATTACCTCCGCCTCGCATCTCTCGGGCGCTTTTGGAGCCGCCGCTCGGTCACAATGCGCCGGCATTGCTCCCTCCCGGCGCCTCCAAAATCCCTCCGAGATATGCGACCTCAGCGTTAACATATTTTATGGGACAGGCTCTAATACACAAAGGGCTGCCCCATTTACGGAGCAGCCCTTTGTCATGCGATAAAGAAGTCAGAATTTCAGAGCCACGCCTGCGAGGCCGTGTATGCCCGGGGCCTCGAGGGCGGAGGAGTAGCTGTAGCGGTGGTCGAGCAGGTTGGTGGCGTTGAGGAAGACGGTGAACGCGGGCGTCAGCTCGTACTTGGCGCTGAGGTTGAGGTTGGAGATTGAGCCGAGCTCGTAGGCTGTCCACACGGCAGGGCGGTACTCGTTGAGCGAGCAGAAGGTGTGGCGGCCTCCGCGGTTCTCGTACTCAATGCCCACGGTGAGCTTGTCGATGGGGTAGACCTCCAGGCCCACTTTGAAGGCGCGCTTGGCGCGGTCGCCCCACTCATACCAGCCTTTGCCGGGGTCGGTGTCGCTGGAGTTGGTGATGTCAAAGCTAGCGCGGGCCGTGCCGAGGCGGTGCTCATATTTGAGCTCCACGCCGGCCATGATGCCGGAGATGTCGAAGTCGTAGCACTGCGGGTCGAGGTTGCAGGCATCCTGAAACCAAGGCAACGCGTAGTTGTCGGCCTTGGCATAGCGGAAGCGGGCTGTGGCGGAGAATCCGGAGAAGGCTCCGAGGGTCACGCCGGCCTCGGTGGCGAAGGGGATGTTGTAGGTGCCGATGGCGAAGAGGGGCACGTAGGAGAAGTCGCGCTGGTGCATGTCGGAGGCGCGGTTCTGGCCCATGCCGCCCGTGATGCTCATATAGGCGCTGAAGGGAGCCTTGGGCTCCACGGCCAGGCGTACCACCGGGGCCACCTTCAGGCCGGATGCGCATGCCGTGCCGACGCTGAAGTTCACGCCCACGCGGCCGCTGAAGCTACCGCCGCGCAGCTGTACGAAGGGCTGGGCGTGGAGCACGCCGAAGCGGGCGTCGCCCATGGCGGGGTCGGCAATCTTCATGTACAGGTAGTGGTTGGTGGTCAGATAGTCGAAGTCCACCTCCACTCCGGGCTTGAGGGCGTCGGTGAGGTTGTAGAGCACCTTACCCGCCACCTTGAGGTTGGTCTGGCCCAGGCCGTCGGTGAGGGCGGGGGCTTCGATGGGCGCGGGTGCGTCGCTGAAGGCGAAGCGCTCGGCTCCGACCTTGGCGCTATAGTCCACCGCCCCGGCGCGGGATGCCCAAGCGGCGGAGAAGCGGAAGTCGTTGGCCTTCTGCACGTCGTAGTCGGCCAGACGGCTGGTGAACGACGAGAGGCGGTAGGATGCCTCGGCCGTCAGCGAAGATGCGGCAGAGAAGTTGTGGCGGGCGTTGAGGCCGACGGTGACGAAGTTGTTCTTGATGGAAGTCTTGTCTTGGGGGCCGTCGATTTTGTAGCTGTTGCCGTTGTACATGGCCCATGCGCCCAGGCCTGTGGCCTCGGTGTCGATGAGTCGGTAGCCGGCCGTGGCCCCGAGGTTGTATATGGGGAAGTAGCCCAGGGCGGCATATCCGCGGTAGGGTGTGCGCTCCACGGTCTGGCCCCACACGGCGGGGGGCAGCATGCTGGCCTGGGGGATGATGGCCGAGGGCTGGCTGTAGCGAGCCAGGGCCAGGCGCGCCGGGGCCACCTTGGGGGTGAAGACGCTGGGGAAGAGCTGCGCTGGGCGCGAGGCTTCGCGCTCGGCGGGCACGATGGTGCGGTCCACGTCGATTTCCTTCACCAGATCCTGCGCCGCGGCCGCCGTGGCAGCTGCAGCGCAGATGAGTGCTATAGAGATGCGTTTCATTTCGAGAGTCGTTGGTCTATCATTAAGAAGATGTCGGGTTCCTGGCCGGGATAGTTCTCGCGGAGCGACTGCAGATACTGGCGGGCCTTGAAGTCGTTGCCTCGGGCCGTGTATACGTCGGCCAAGACGATGAAGGCGCGGCCGATCCAGTAGGTGTGCTGGCTGCCTGAGGCTGTGGCTGCCTGAGCCTCTTGCTCGGCCTGGTCGAGCATGCCGTCGTCGAGGAGGCTCTGAGCCAGGGCCACGGCGCTCTTGATGCCGTAGAGGCTGCCCGTCTGCTTGGCGATGGTGCTCCAGGCGGCGCGAGCCTCGTCGTGGCTGCCCGCGCGCTGCAGGGCCAGGGCGCGGCTGTAGGTGGCCTCCATATGGTCGTCGGTGCCGGTGGCGGATGATGCCAGCACGGCGTCGGCAGCGGCCAGCAGCTCGTCGTTGTCGCCCAGCTCGCGGGCGGTGCGCATGATGCCCATGCGAGCCGTGGCCTGAGTGGAGGGCGAGCCCGCCTTCTGCGCCAGCTGCTTCCACGAGCGCAGGGCGGCGTGGCCCATGCCGCGGTTCATCTCGGTCTCGGCCATGGTCTGCAGGGCGTTCTCCACCAGCTGCGAGTCGGGGTAACGGCTCACGATCTCGGAGGCGAGGTCGTAGGCCGCGTCTTCGTGGCCGGCGTCGGTCTCAGCCTCGAGCATGTAGCCCAGGGCCTGGGCGCGCTGCGAGCCGTCGGCGTAGGTGCGCAGGTAGGCGGATAGGCGCTCGGTGCGACCGTTCTCAATGTAGTCCTGCTCGGCGCTCTCGAAGGTGAGGCGTTCGGCCTCGTCGGCGTCAATCTGGGGCGCGCTGGGCACGCTGGCCAGGAATTCCATATACTGCGGCAGGGTGCCGTCGGCAGCCGCTATGCGCTTAAGCTCGGCGGCGGCGTAGGCGGCCTCGTCGGATGTGGGATGGGCGGTGATGACTTTCTTGTAGGCCTCGACGGCGCCGGAGCGGTTGCCGCTGTTGAGCATGGTCAGGGCCATCTGCACGTAGGCCTGGCGGCCTTGGGCGGTGGCGGGGTATGCGTCGATGAGCTCGGAGTAGACCGCGATGGCCTTGTCGGGCTGGCCCATCTGAATGTGGCACTCGGTGATCTCGAGCATGGCGTCGGGGATCAGCGGCGAGGCGGGGAAGTCGCGTCGCAGGGCCGTGAGCAGCTGCAGCTTCTGGTCGAACTGGCGGTTGTAGCCCTGCATCAGCGCCTGCTGGAAGAGGGCGTAGTCGCCGGCCTTGGGGTTGGCCTGGTAGGCGCGCTGGTAGGCCTGCTGGGCGGCGGCGAAGTCGCTCTGGTAGTAGAGGCAGTCGGCCACGCGGTTCCAGGCGTCGGCCACGGTCTCCGCGCCCAGGGCGTCGGGGGTGTCGATGGCAGCGGCGAAGTGCTTCGCGGCCTCGGGGTATTTCTTTTGAGCGAAGAGGGCGTAGCCCAGGTCGTAGAGAGCCACGGGGCGGTTCTGGGCCTTGGCAGGGGCAGAGGCCAGATAGGCGCGGGCCTCGCGCTCGGCCTCGGGGTAAGAGCCCAGGCGGTAGCTGGCCTCGCTGCGCAGCAGCGACACCTCGCGGTCGGTGTCCTTGGAGTATCGGGCCAGCTTGCGGGCCTGGTCCAGAAGGGCCAGGGCGGCCTCGGGGTCGTCGGCCTGCAGGGTGCGCGCGCCCAGGATGTACAGCACCTGCTGCTTGGCCGCCAGGGTGGCGGGGCTGGGCGAGGGCATGGCGTTGATGCCGTCGAGGGCGGCCTGGTAGTTATTCTCCGTGAGGTATGAGTTGATGATGAACTCCTGCACCTGAGGTGCGTGGCTGCTCTCGGGGAAGGCCTTGAGGAAGTCCTGGCAAGTCTGCACAGCGCTGCCGAAGGGCACCTGTCCGCCGCCTGCGCGAGCCGCCACATAGTTGTAGTAAGCGGCCTCTTGCACATCGCGGTCGTGGTCCATGCGCAGGGCCTTGTCGAAGGCCAGGATGGCGGCGTCGTAGTCGGCCTGCTCCATTAGGCACTGGCCCACGATCAGCAGAGCGCTTTGCTGCATGGCGCTGGGCTCGGTCTCGGCCACGGGCTGCAGCAGGCGCAGGGCCGCGTCGGTGTCGGCGTTGTCGTAGGCATCGAGGCCCAGTATGTAGAGGGCCGAGGGCTGGGGGTTGGGTGTGGCTGCCACGTAGCGCTGCAGATATTTCACGGCCTCGGCGGTCTGTCCCTCGCGGTACAGGCACTCGCCCACGATGCGCTCCGTTTCGGGTCGCCATTCGGCGTCGGCCGCGGAGCGGGGCGCGGAGAGCATGCGACGGGCGCAGTCCAGGGCCTTGGCGTATTGCCCCTCGCTATAATAAATCTGTGCCAGATAATACGGAGCCATCACGCCCGGCTCGTCGGCCGTCTGGGCGCGCTCCAGCATGGGCGCCGCCTCGCGGTAGCGACCTTCGGAATATAGGATATAGCCTTGATAGAAAAGAGCTGCCTGCGCATATTCGCTTTTGGCGGGCACGGCGGCGAAGGCCTCGAGAGCCTCCGCGGGGCGCCCCACCGACATCAGGCAGTAGGCGCGGCGGTAGGCAAGCGCGTCCTGCATCCGCGGGGGCAGCGCGGAGGCCGACACCTGGTCGTATAGCTCCAGGGCGCGGGCATAATCGTAGCCATAGGCACAGTCGGCAAGCCCCATGCGGGCCTGGGCGGCTAATGGCGAACCGGGATATCGAGATAAGAAGTCGGCGAAGACGGCGCGAGCCTGCGCCTTGTCGACGCGCAGCCACGCTTGGCCGCGTAGCAGCAGGGCGTGCTCAGCCTCGGCGCCTGTGAGTGCGGAGGGGTCCAGAGCCTGCAGCTGGTCCAGGCAGCCGTGGAAATTCTGGTCGCGGTACATCTCGCAAGCACGGGCGAGCGAGCCTGCGGCCACGGCGTCAGCCACCTGCGCCTGGGCCGTAAGGGCCACCACCGCAGCGGCGGAAAGAAGGAAACGTTTCATTAGCGAAAAAGCTTTTTCAAATGCACATGCAAAGATATATCATTTTGTCGGAAAACGCAAAATAACACCTTGGCATAATCGATTCGCCCCACCCCCTAACCCCCTCCCCAAGCGGGGAGGAGGATTTTTCTTGGGGCATTCCTGACCCCGGGTTTTCACCCGGCTACCTTGCGCCCGCCCACTCCGTGGGCTCCGTTGAAGTTAATGCTATGAAAACCAGTCTATTGTAGGGTTGGTCGGTGCGCCCGCTAAATAAAGAACTAGGGTCGCCACGGGGGCGACCCTACAGCTAACGCAATTGGCGCAGATGACGTACATTCTGCGATATGTGGGTTTTATCGCATCGCCTGGTGTAGCGGCGGCCGCAACAAATTTGCGGCCATACAATTTGCTCCGCATCGCGGGTGTTTCCGCGGCCGCTCCGACCGAGCGGCCCTACAATTCCCTGATTTTATTTACGTTATCCATTGCGGCGGCCGCAACGAGCGGCCCTACTATTTGCAGAGCATGGCGGCGGCGGTGTCGGCGGCGACTTGCTCTCCCTTGGCTTGCTTGACGATGGTGAGGGCGAAGGCGATGGCCGTGGCGGGGCCGTTGGCAGTGATGAGGTGGGGGAGCTCAACGACGGCGTCGGGGCGCATGGTGGCTCCGCCGTCGAGGCAGCCCTGTTCGCAGCCGGGGTAGCATGTGGCTTCGCGGCCTTGGAGTATGCCCAGGGGGGCGAGCACCATGGCGGGGGCGGCGCAGATGGCGGCGATGTTGCCGCCGGCTTTGTGGTGGGTGCGGAGCAGGTCGTTCAGAGGCTCGCAGGCGTGCAGGTTGGGGGCTCCGGGGATACCGCCGGGGCAGATGAGCCAGTCGGCATGGGTGAAGTCGGCGTCGGCGAACAGGCAGTCGGCCTCGACGGCCACGCCGTGGGCGCCAGTGACGGTTTTCTCGGCAATGGAGACGGTGGAGACCTTCATGCCGGCGCGGCGGAGGATATCGACTGTGGCGAGGGCCTCGATTTCCTCGAAGCCGTCGGCAAGGAACAGGAATGATTCTTTCATGGTTAAGGGGTGGGGGTGAGGGGGTTATTTTACGGGGACAACTTTGAGACGGTCGCCTGTCTCGTTGACGATGGAGCGGAAGTAGCGGTCGTTGTATCCGCCGAACTTGGGCGTGGCGGGCATGCCTGTGGGGGTGCGCTTGAAGGCGCCGTTCTCCTCAGCCTTGATGTTGCCGTCGAGGTATTTGACCAGCAGATAGTCGCCCAGGGTCTTATAGTCGGAGGTGACCTTTTGCGCCCAGTGGTCGGTGAGTCCCTGGAGCTGCGCAGCGGCTTCGGCATAGGGCATAGCGGCCACGGCGGTCTGGGCGGCGGCGACGTCGGCCGTCATGGCATCCTCGAGCTGGCCCTGCACGGCGCGGATGTCGGGGATCATCTGGCTATAGCGGTTATAAGCCTGGTTGGCCACGTAGTTGTTGACCCAGAACATGGCATCCCAGGAGAGGGTGAGCAGGTCGCCGTTGCCGTGGGCCAGGGAGTGGGGCACGGTGGTGGTGGAGTTGAAGACTGGCACGTAGGCGCAGGTGTTGGCGTCGTCGACTCCGAACCACAGGATGCCCTTCATGGCCTCGGGGCGTGCGTCGCTCATGGATGATACGAAGGAGAAGCCCGTCTGCTGGGTGGCGATGGCGCGCTCGTGGGTGTACTCCTGGCCGTCGACGGTGAAGGTCATGGGGCGCCAGCGGTAGGGGACGTCGAAGGGGCCGGCGCCGATGTCCTTGGTCATGTCCAGGGGAGTGTCCTCGAAATGGTCGCGCATCATCCATTTCATGTCGGCATGGGTGAGTTTATGGTCGGGCTTGACCCAGAGGGGGAGTGCCTCGCCCTCGCCGACGGTGATCCAGGGCAGGTAGGAGTCCATGCCGGAGGCGTGCTTATTATAGAAAGCCCAGACGCGGGCGTCGCATCCGCGCAGGGCGCCCATGTCGTAGACGGCGTAGGCGCGGGAGAAGTCGAAGTCCTTGTCCTCGCCGGAGAAATAGCCCTGACGGCGAGCGAAGTCGATGACGTCGGGGTGGTAGAGCGTCTCGGGGTCGGAGAGCGGGAACTGGTGGATGCGGGCGTGGTTGGCGTGACCGCTGATGTATCCGTCGGGCACGCGGCGGGCCACCCACACGGCGCCGGGGTCGTCCTTGCCCTTGCCGATGAGCTCCATGATCCAGGCCTCGGAGGGGTCGGCGATGGAGAAGGACTCGCCCTCGGAGCCGTAGCCGTAACGCTCCACCAGGTCGGTCATGACGCTGATGGCCTCGCGGGCCGTGCGGGCGCGCTGCAGGGTGATGTAGATGAGCGAGCCGTAGTCGATGAGGCCGCTACCCTCGAGTTCGGGGCGGCCGCCCCAGGTGCTCTCGGCGATGGTGAGGCCGTGCTCGTTCATGTTACCGATGGTGGCGTATGTGGTCTCGACCTCGGGGATCTCGCCGCGGAGGGCGCCGGAGTCCCAGTCAACGACGGGGCGCATGGCGCCGGCGGGGTGCGTGGCCGCGGGTTGGGAGTAAAGCTCGCCGTAGAGCACGTGGCTGTCGGCGGCGTAGGTGACGATTGACGACGAGTCGGCCGAGGCGCCGGGGGTAACGATCAGGCTGGTGCATGCCAGGGCCGAGATCGGGGCTGCGGCCAGGGCCGCGAGTATTAGTCTGCGCATAGGTCAGGGGTGGGGTGTTAGCGTGGGGGAGGATGATGATGATTGGCGGGGTCGCCGCGCGGGGCACATATATTATATATGTGTATGCTGCATGCGGCTGGTTAGAAAAATCGCGCCGCGCCCGATGGTGGATGGGGCGCGGCGTGGTGTGGGGGTGAGAGCGGCAGCCCGCGGGCTATCACTTCTTGTCGTCGGTCTTCTGAGCGGCGGGCGCCTGATAGCGGGCGTTGAGGCCTTCTACCACCTCGTCGGTGATGTCGAGGGCGGGGTTGAAGTAGAGGCCGGCGTCCTTGAGGAGGATGGCGTCGTATTTGCGATCCTTGTTGAATTCGATGATGAAGTTGTTGATGGAGTCAACCAGGGCCTGCTGCTTGATGGCCATTTCCTGGTTGGCCTTAGCCTCGCGCTGCGCGTATTGGTTCTGGAAAGCGGTCTGGCGGGAGTTGAGGGCTTTCATGTCGGCCTCATAGCTGGCCTGGGTGAGGTAGCCGTTGCTCTCGGCCTTTTTCTGTATCTGGGCGGCCTGGTTCTGGAGCTGGCCGGCGAGCTGGCTCTGGAACGTCTGCAGCTGCATGGCCATGGTCTGGGCCTCGGAGGCCGTGATCTGGGCCAGGGTATAGTTTTTGTAGATGGAGTCAAGCACCACGTAGCGGATGTTGATGGAGGTCTCGTGGGGCTCGGCCGCTACGGGGGCGGCGGCGGGGGCTTTCTTGTCGCCGGAGCAGGAGGCGGCAGCGATGGCCAGGCCTATGCAAAGGGCGGGGAACAGTTTTTTCATTTATTCGTAAAGGGTGTTGATAATTGCTTAAAGATCAGAGGAGGGGCATTTAGCGCCGCGGCGACGCAACTCTGGGTTGGCATGTGCGTGGCCGTTGGGGAACTTGCCGCCTTTGACGAACAGCACCCTGACGCCGAGGAGCACCACGGCGACGCCTACGAGCACTATAGCTATGATGACTGTGGCCATGGGGCGGGGGAATGGGCGTTTAGGGGTCTGAATCGTGTGCAAATATACAAATATCCCTGCGAATATTTGCTATATATGAATTTTATTTAGTACCTTTAGGGGCGTGAAAGCGCGATTTTTAACATTATTTCTTTTTGTTGAATATTTATTAAACCAGAATCACCAATAAACGCCTACCCGCTATGACAATTTTAGACCTGCAGCCGCGCCGCGTGTTCGAGATCTTCCACGAGATCACGCAGGTGCCCCGCCCCTCGAAGAAGGAGGAGAAGATACGCCAGTGGCTCATTGACTTCGCCCACAAGCACAACGTAGAAGTCACCACCGACCCCATCGGCAACGTGCTGATGAGCGTGCCCGCCACCCCCGGCCACGAGCAAGCTCCCACCATCATCCTCCAAGGCCATATGGACATGGTGTGCGAGAGCAACGACAAGAACTTCGACTTCGACAATAACCCCATCACCACCATCGTCGACGGCGAGTGGGTGCACGCCGACGGCACCACCCTGGGCGCCGACAACGGCATCGGCGTGGCCGCCGCCCTGGCCGCCATCACCGACCCCGACCTGGTGCACGGTCCCCTGAAGGTGCTCTGCACAGTCGACGAGGAGACCGGCATGACCGGCACCAACAACCTGGGCCCCGACATGCTCAAGGGCGACATCCTGCTCAACCTCGACTCTGAGGACGACGCGCAGGTGTTCGTAGGCTGCGCCGGCGGCGTGGACACCACAGCCACCTTCACCTACAACCGCGCCATGGCCCCCACCGACTTCCACTACTTCCGCCTCGACATCTCCGGCGGCCTCGGCGGCCACTCCGGCAGCGATATCCACCTGGGTCGCCTCAACGCCAACCGCCAGCTGGCCCGCTTCCTCTTCCGCGTCATGCTCAAGCACGAAGTGTCGCTCTGCGAGATCGACGGCGGCAACCTGCGCAACGCCATCCCCCGCGCTGCCCATGCCGTCTTCGGTGTGCACACGTCGAAGAAAGAAGACGTGGTGGCTGCCTTCAACCAGTATGTGGCCGACGTGCAGGGCGAGTACGGCGACATCGAGAAGACCCTCAAGATCACCCTCGAGACGGCCGAGCGCCCCGACTTCGCCGTTGACAGCGACACCACCTCGCGCCTGGTGCGCGCCCTGTTCTGCGCCCCCCACGGAGCTATGGCCATGAGCCGCAGCATCGAGGGCGTCACTGAGACCTCCACCAACCTGGCCTCCGTGAAGATGCAGCCCAACCACCAGATCCTCGTCACCACCTCGCAGCGCTCCTTCATCGAGAGCCGCAAGTGGGAGCTCGCCCACCAGGTGGAGGCCGTCTTCACCCTCGCCGGCGCTCACGTGACCCACGGCGACGGCTACCCCGGTTGGGAGCCTAACATGGACTCCAAGATCATGAAGATCGCCGCCGACGCCTACGAGGAGCTCTACGGCATCAAGCCTCTGGTGACAGCTATCCACGCCGGTCTGGAGTGCGGACTCTTCCTCAAGCAGAACCCCAACCTCGACATGGTGTCGTTCGGCCCCACCCTGCAGGGCGTGCACAGCCCCTCCGAGCGCATGCACATCCCCGCCGTGGAGCGCTTCTGGGAGCAGCTCAAGCTCATCATCACCAAGGTGGCCGACCTGAAGAAGTAAGCCGCCCGGTGCCCGCAAGCGCCGCCTATTCGTGGCGCTTAGTCAACATCACACCCCTCCGCCATAGGCGCTCCCGCCCCTGGCGGAGGGGTTTTCATTTCTTTGTTTAGTGCCTGTGATTCAGCACGTGCCAAAACCCTTCTTTTCCATGAACATACTTGTACTCATTGCTGCGTGCGCCATGGCGGCGTGCGGGGCGGACAGCATCGGCGCCGCCGAGAAAATCACCAGCGCGGCTGATAGCGCGGCGGTAGTCCTGGCGCAGACGGGCAGTCTCGCGGCCGACAGCGTGGTGGCATCCCATACCCGCGGCTATCGGCTCACCGAGCGCGACTTCGAGGAGGCCGCCGAGGAGTTAGGCGTCGACGCTGCCACTATCCATGCTGTGGTTGACATTGAGGCCGGCAAGCAGCATCAAGGATTCTGGACAGAGGGCAAGCCGCTGATTAACTTCGATTTGTCAATGTTCCGCTCCATGGCCAAGCGCAACGGCGTGAACCTATCGCGCTACGCCAAGACGCACCCCGTGGTGTTCGCTGCCCCCAACCGCAAGCGCTACGGCAGCTATCAGGCCGCCCAGCAGGCGCGGCTCGACGCAGCGATGACCATCCACCCTCTCTCGGCTATCCAGGGCACGTTCTGGGGGATGTTCCAGATCGGAGGCTTCAACTGGAAGAAGTGCGGGTGCGAGAGCCCGGAGGAGTTCGTGGAGCGCATGAGCGCCAACGAGCGCGAGCAGTTAGAGCTGTTCATCGCTTTTCTGCGCAGCACGGGCCTGGACAAGCCCCTGCGCGAGCATAATTGGGCCGCTTTCGCCCGCGGCTATAACGGACCGTCATACGCCAAGCGCGGCTATCACACCCGCCTGAAGAAGGCGTATGAGCAATACAAGGGGTAATTCAGAATTCATAATTCTTGGCTTCGCCAAGCGCTTCGCGATAACATAATTCAACCCTGTAGGCGTTATCGCAGTGAAGCAATTCGTTGGTTTTGTTGGCGTTATCCATCCTAGCGGTCGCCACAGGTGGC
>CAZSHV010000083.1:0-11075 GCA_964606815.1 uncultured Bacteroides sp.
TAGGTCTAAAAACAACAAAAAGAGGGAGGGTGCCTCCGTCATCCGTCATCCGTCAACCTTTAAGGCATTGATACATAGCGATATAGCTTCACAAAAGTGACGACTCGCTGAATATCAACGTGTTAGTTAATCAGTTGGCGTTATGTGGTTGAGCATTAGCCAGTTGGTTTAATGAGTTAACGGCGCTTTGTGGAGATCGTGCGTTTAAGAATTTAACAAGTGTTAATGGAAAATTTTCACATAGGCGTATCTCCAAATTGTAGGGCTGCGGACGGTGCGACCGCCAAAACGCCCCGACAACGGAATTATGTCATAGCGAAGCGCTTGGCGTAGCCAAGTTATCGCGCAAGCGCTTGCCCATGGCAAGAATTATGAATTATGAATTATGAATTATGAATTATGAATTATGAATTATGAATTATGAATTGAAGGCGTAACCGTTTGATAATCAGCGAGTCGTCAGATTTTGCGAGTTAACACACTGGCGACCAATTAATTAACCTCTGACGGATGACGGAGGGAACCCCTACCCACCATTTTTTATGTAAGAATTATGCTATCAAACATGCGCGCCTACTTCTTGACACGCATGCCAGTGATGGCGCGGATGCGTCCGGGGTTTGTACGCGAGTTTGTATGTGTCGAGGCGCGCTTGGGCGGATTGGGTGAAAAATTTGCGTACTTGGATTTTTATTCGTAACTTTGCGCCCGAAAACGTATTAACCTTACTAAATGAACAGTAAAAAGGTAGAGTTTGACTTACTTTTCGAGACCAGTTGGGAGGTTTGCAACAAGGTGGGAGGCATCTACACGGTGCTCTCCACTAAGGCGAAAACCCTTCAGGACCGATATAAAGATAAGGTGATCTTCATCGGTCCGGATGTATGGACTGAAGATCGCCCTTCGCCCTTTTTCATCGAGCAGAAGACGCTCCTGAAAGCCTGGCGCGCGCAGCTGCAGCTGCCCCAGGGTGTGAGCGTGCGCGTGGGCCGCTGGGACATCCCCGGCAAGCCTATCGCCGTGCTTGTGAAATTTGACGGCATGTACCCCCTCAACAACGAGCTTTTCGGCCGCATGTGGCAGCTCTACGGCGTGGACTCGCTCCATGCCTACGGCGACTACGGCGAGGCCTGCGCCTTCTCTCACGCCGCCGGCATGGTGGTGGCCGACCTGGCGCGCTTCCACGGCGCCGACCAGGGTAAGAACATGATAGCCCACTTCGACGAATGGACCACGGGCATGGCCCTGCTCTACGTCAAGGCCGAGGTGCCCGCTGTGGCAACCGTGTTCACCACCCACGCCACGAGCATAGGCCGCAGCATATGCGGCAACGGCAAAGCCCTCTACGACTATCTGCCCGGCTATAACGGCGACCAGATGGCCCGCGAGCTCAACATGGAGGCCAAGCACTCGCTGGAGAAGGCCGCCGCCATGCAGGCCGACTGCTTCACCACAGTCAGCGACGTGACCGCCCGCGAATGCGAGCAGCTGCTGGGCCGCAAGCCCGACGTGGTGACGCCCAACGGCTTCGAGGCCGACTTCGTGCCCGGCCCGCGCAAGTACAAGAAGGCCCGCCAGGAAGCCCGCCAGCGGCTATTCGCCGCCGTGGGTGCCCTCACAGGCGCGGAGCTGAAGGATGACGACACCTTCGTGATCGCCACCTCCGGCCGCTGCGAATATCGCAACAAGGGCATCGACATGTACCTCGACGCTGTGCACACCCTCGGCCACCTGGCGCCCCAGAAACGCGTGCTGGCCTTGGTGCTTGTGCCCGCATGGGTCAACACTCCCCGCGCCGACCTGCAGCAGGCCATGGCAGCGGGCGCGGTGGCTACCCTGCCCGACCCCGTGATCACCCACACCCTGCACAACTATCACGAAGACCCCATCCTGGCACGCATCCACGGCCTGGACTTCGCCAACGCCCCCGACAGCCGCACGCTCATGGTCTACGTGCCCTGCTACCTCAACGGCGACGACGGCATCCTCAACGCGGCCTATTACGACATGCTGCCGGGCATTGACGCCACAGTCTTCCCCTCCTACTACGAGCCTTGGGGCTACACGCCGCTTGAGAGCGTGGCCTTCGGCATCCCCACCATCACCACCAGCCTTTCGGGCTTCGGCCAGTGGGTGCTCTCTACGGGCGCCAACGGCTTTGCCGTGTCGGGCGTGAGCGTGGAGAGCCGCAGCGACTTCAACTACCCGCAGGTGGTGGAGGCCATCGCCCACGACCTGAAGACGCTCGTAGACGCTCCCGCGCAGCAGATGGCCAACATCCGCGCCGCCGCCTCGGCCACAGCCGATCAGGCTCGCTGGCAGCTCTTCATGGCCCTCTACGACGAGGCCTACGCCATAGCCCTGACCCACGCCCATGAGCGCGAGCAGGAATCCAAATAACAGAAACAGAAACACTATAAAATAAGTATTCAGTATGAAACTCCCTGTAAGTAACACTAATGCCCCCGTATGGCGCGACATTACTGTTAAAGCCGAGCTCCCCGCTGACCTCAAGCCCCTCGACGAGCTTGCAAAGAACCTGTGGTGGGTTTGGAACAGCGAAGGCAAATCCCTCTTCCGCGAACTCAACCCCGACCTGTGGCGCGCCACGGGCGAGAACCCCGTGATGGTGCTCCAGCAGCTCTCCAGCGAGCGCATGGCCGAAATCATGGCAGATAAGGCGCTGATGAAGCGCATCAGCAAAGTATACGCTGACTTCAAAGAATATATGGCGCAGCCCATGCGCACCGACATCCCCTCCGTGTCTTACTTCTCCATGGAATATGGTCTCTGCAACTGCCTCAAGATCTACAGCGGCGGCCTTGGCGTGCTCGCCGGCGACTATATCAAAGAGGCCTCCGACAGCCGCGTGGACATGACGGCCGTGGGCTTCCTCTATCGCTACGGATATTTCACCCAGAGCCTGAGCGTCGACGGCCAGCAGATCGCCAACTACGAGGCCCAGAACTTCAACCAGCTGCCCATCGAGCAGGTGATGGACGCCAACGGTCAGCCCATGATCCTGGAGGTGCCCTACCCCGGCCGCATCATCTACAGCCACATCTGGCGCGTGAACGTGGGCCGCATGAAGCTCTATCTGATGGATACCGACTTCGACATGAACAGCGAGTTTGACCGCGTGATCACCCACCAGCTCTACGGCGGCGACTGGGAGAACCGCATCAAGCAGGAGTACCTGCTCGGCATCGGCGGTGTGCTGATGCTCAAGAAGCTGGGCATCAACAGCAAGCTCTACCACTGCAACGAGGGCCACGCCGCTCTGCTGAACCTGCAGCGCCTGGTCGACTACGTGCAGCAGGGCCTGAGCTTCAACGTGGCTCTGGAGCTGGTGCGCGCTTCGTCGCTCTACACCGTCCACACCCCCGTGCCCGCTGGCCACGACTACTTCGACGAGGGCCTCTTCGGCAAATACATGGGCGAATACCCCGCCAAGCTCGGCATCTCCTGGAACGACCTGATGAACATGGGCCGCGAGAACCCCAACACCAACGAGCGCTTCTCCATGAGCGTCTTCGCTCTTAACACCTGCCAGGAGGCCAACGGCGTGAGCTGGCTGCACGGCGAGGTGTCCAAGAAGATGTTCGCCGGCATCTGGAAGGGCTACAGCTGGGAGGAGAGCCACGTGGGCTACGTGACCAACGGCGTGCACATGCCCACCTGGGCCGCATCGGAGTGGAAAGCCTTCTACACCGAGCATCTGGGCGAGCAGGTGTTCAGCCACCAGAGCGACCCCGAGGCCTGGAAAGGCATCTTCAAATGCACCGACGAGGAGATCTGGAAGATGCGCTGCACCCTCAAAGAGAAATTCATCAACTTCGTGCGCCGCGACTTCCGCGAGAAGTGGCTGGCACAGCAGCGCGACCCGTCGGCCGTGATGAAGATCGTCGACAAGATCAACCCCAACGCTCTGATCATCGGCTTCGCCCGCCGCTTCGCCACCTACAAGCGCGCTCACCTGCTCTTCACCGACCTCGACCGTCTGGCCAAGATCGTCAACAACGAGCAGTTCCCCGTGCAGTTCGTCTTCTCCGGCAAGGCTCACCCCGCCGACGGCGCCGGTCAGGACCTGATCAAGCGCATCATGGAGATTTCCCGCATGCCTCAGTTCCTGGGCAAGATCATCTTCCTGGAGGACTACAACATGGTCGTTGCCAAGCGCCTGGTGACCGGCGTTGACATCTGGCTCAACACCCCCACCCGCCCCCTCGAGGCCTCCGGCACATCCGGCGAGAAGGCCGAGATGAACGGCGTGCTCAACTTCTCCGTGCTCGACGGTTGGTGGTACGAAGGCTACCGCTTCAACGAGCAGGCCGGCTGGGCTCTCACCGACAAGCGCACCTTCACCGACCAGTCGCAGCAGGACAAGCTTGACGCTGCCACCATCTACTCGATGCTCGAGAACGAGATCATCCCCCTCTACTTCGCCAAGAACTCCAAGGGCTACTCCCCCGAGTGGATCCAGTACATCAAACGCTCCATTGGCGACATCGCTCCTCACTTCACCATGCAGCGCATGATCGAGGACTACATCACCCGCTTCTACGATCCCGAGGCTAAGCGCTACGACAAGCTCGCCGCCAAGGATTGCGCCCTGGCCAAGGAAATCGTGGCCTGGAAGGAGAAAGTGGCCCAGCTCTGGGACGGCATCAAGGTGTTCGACGTGCGCACGCAGTTCGACGCCAACAACAGCGTCACCGGCGCTCCCCTGAAGATCGAGGTGATTGTCGACACCAACGGCATCGGCCGCGACCTGGGCGTCGAGAAGGTGACCTACCGCATCGAGGACGGCGCTGAGAAGCTCGTCCGCACCGAGGAATTCAAGGTCGTGAAGGAAGAGGGCAACGTGCTCACCTTCCAGCTCGACACCAAGGCCTTCGACGCCGGCGTGTTCCGCTACGGCATCCGCCTCTACCCCAAGAATCCCGCCCTGCCCCACCGCATGGACTTCGCCTTCACCCGCTGGGTGTAATCCCCGACGAAGCCTCCCTGCCCGTGCGCTGAATATTCGCAGCGCGGCCTAAGGGACACCAATGATACAGTCCGCTCCGAGCCTGAAATATGGCCCGGGGCGGATTTTCTGTTGCTGCTTACCGCAGTTTTCCCGCCAAAGAAGCGCGCTCTTAGCGAATTTTTCGTAAATTCGCGTGATTTTACCTTATTTCGAGATAATATCATAATTACATAATAACTAATCACATTTATTGCCAATGAAAAAACTAATTGCGCTGGCTGTGATGCTTGTGGCATTCTGCACGCACGCAGCAGCCGATGCAGCCCATTACATCTACTACAGCGGCAACAACCTCAACCCGCCGTACGTATGGGCTTGGAACGGAGGTTCTAACTGCAACTCGAACGGCACATATCCCGGCGACCGAATGGAGCAGAAAGACGGGAAATGGTACTGGGAACTCCCGGCCGGAAAGACCGTCCCCGCGAACGTGATTATCTGCGACGCAAACGGTAACAACAAAGTGAGCGGTGGCGACATGACGTATCACGACAAAGCCACCTACAAGCAAAACGGCTCTTACGACCCGTACGTCGACCCCAACAATCCCGACGATCCTACTGAGCCCCTTACAATCTACTACAACAACTCTGACTCCCGCTGGCCGAGCGTCAACATCTATTACTGGGGTTCGTCTGGCCCCGCATGGCCCGGCGAACCGATGACTAAGATCGAAGGCGCGAACGTCTACAAATTCACCTTCCCGGAGGGTGTCACCGTCACAGGCTTCCTATTCTGCAACGCTGGCGGCACGTCCCAGACTGGCGACTATAACGCCGCACCCACCAACGGCCACGAGTACAAGGGCAGCAGCGGCAAAGGAGCTGTGACTGACCAGGGCGTATTCGACCCTGAGAATCCCTACCACGAGGAGGAAGACCCCGACCCTGTGGATGTGCCTGAAGAGTTCAAGGACTACAGCTGCATCCTGCACCTGAACAACAGCAGCTGGAGCACACCTAACATCTACGTTTGGGTTGAAGGCGGATCCATCGTGTCCAAAACATGGCCCGGCTCCGAGATGGACCCCATCAATGGCCATCCCGGCTACTACGGCTGGAAAAACACCAAGGGCATTGCCCCCACCAACCTGATTTTCAACTACCAGGGCGATGCCAATAAGACTGGCAACCTCACCTGGGCAGAGGGCAAGATCTGGGTGCTCAACGGCACCGTGATCGGCTCCGAAGGCACTTACACGCCCAATGACATCCCAGTGATCGATGACCCCGTGATTGAGCCCGCCGACGAGTTCAAGAAGTACGCCACCGTGCTTCACCTTGAAGACGACACTTGGGGCTGGCCTTACATCTATGTATGGGTCAACCCGAGCGAAGAAATTTCTGCTTCATGGGCCGGCGATAAGATGGTGCATTTGGACGGTGTGCTCGACGGCAAATACTACGGCTGGAAAAACCCCACCAGCTCCACCCCCGACCACCTTATCTTCAATAATAACAACAACGGCAAGCAGACCAAGAACCTTGACTGGACCGACGGCAAAGTATGGGTGGTCAAGAGCACGGACGACGTCAGAGAAGAGTCGACCTACACGCCCGAGCAACAAGACCCCGAGCCTTCGTCCTACGTGGGCGCTATTGTGAGCGTGGAAAGCATAGCCAACGGCGTGAAGATTGTGTCTGAGAAAGGTTACACCCTGCTTACTCTCTACGGCGACGGAGCCGTGAAGGTGTTCCAGGTGCTCAACACCGAGACTCACCCCGAGCGCGTGTCGCCCTCCATCTCCGGCACTCCAGCGGGCGAGTTCACCATCAACGAAGCCGACGATGCCTACGAATTCTCCACCTCGCAGCTCACCGTCAAGGCTATGAAGAGCAACACCGGCCTGAGCTTCAGCAACCTGGAGGGCGTGGTGCTGGTGCAGGACAACAACTACAACCGCTCCGGCGACGTCTACCAGCACTTCCTCGCCCCCGGCACTCGCGCATTCTACGGCGCTGGCTATGTGGCCGACGCCAACGTGGCCGGCAAGACCATCTACATGAACCACACCCAGACGGGCGGTTGGCCTGACAGCAACAGCAGCTACAACCACAACATCTCCAACCCCATGGTGACATCGCCCCTGGGCTTCGGCATCTATTTCGACGACCACTTCCTGGACTCCAGCCTCCACCCCGCTGTGGGCAGCTTGGAGTACAAGTCAGCCAGCGAAAGCCCAGTGAGCTACTACTTCCTCTCCGGCGGCGAGAACAGCGACATGGAAGGCGTGATGGAGAACTATTCTGCCGTCACCGGCCGCCAGGATCTGCCTCCCTTCTGGACCATGGGCTACATCACCTCCCGCTTCGGCTATAAGAGCCGCAACGAGAGCGAGAACGTGATCAAGAACATCCGCGGCGTCAACATCCCCCTCGACGGCATCGTGCTCGACATCTACTGGCAGGGCGCTCCCATTGGCGACGCCTTTGCCCAGGCCATGGGCCGTCTGAAATGGGACGAGGTGAACTTCCCCAATCCCAAGGAGATGGTTGACAACTTCCTCAACGGCTTCACCAAAGACGGCACAGAGGTGAAGGGCGGCGTTAACACCATCCTCATCACCGAGCCTTACTTCAGCTATAAGGGCGGCAACGAAAACTGCATGGAGATGCGCAACAAGGGCTACCTCTTTGCCGAAGACTGCCCCAACATGGAGTGGATCGGCAACGGCGCTCTCATCGACCCCACGGCTGACGGCGCTATCGAATGGATGAACAGCAAGGTCTACACCAACGACGACTTCAGCAACATCGGCGGCTGGTGGTTTGACCTCGGCGAGCCCGAGCACTTCCTCGACAACCCCAGCAATAAAAACGTGATGCACGCCAACGGCGAGAGCCATGCCCGCATCCACAACGAGTATGGCCTGCTCTGGGTGCAGAAAGCCCACGAGGGCATGGTGCAGAAATATCCCGACCGTCGCCACATGATCATGCCCCGCTCCGGCACATCCGGCATGCAGCGCTACTCCACCTTCCCCTGGACGGGCGACATCTGCCGCTCCTGGAACGGCCTGGCCGTGCAGATTCCCGCCCTGCTCTCCTCCGGCATGTCCGGCATGGCATACCTGGGCAGCGACGTGGGCGGTTTCCAGAACGCCAGCGGCAGCGGCAACATCCCCGAGATGTACCTGCGCTGGGTGCAGTTCGCTGCATTCTCGCCCCAGCTGCGCACACATACCGACGTGCCCTGGCACCCGCAGAACGTGGCCGAGCCTTACGAGGCAGCCTATAGCGGCGTGCTCAACGAGGTGCGCGACGCCATCCGCCTGCGCTACAAGATGCTCCCCTACGCCTACACCATGGCCTACGAGAACGCCACCAAGGGCACGCCTCTGGCTCGTCCCATGGCCTTCTACGACCCCGACAACACTGCCCTCTTCAACTGCAAAGACCAGTACTACTGGGGCAAGGACATCCTCGTGGCTCCTGTGGTCAAGCCTAACAACAACGACTATAACTGGGGCGGATCTGCCACCAAGCGCGACATCACCTTCCCCGAGGCCGGCACAACATGGATCGACCTCAACCCCGGCCGCAACTTCCGCACCTACCAGGGCGGCTCGAAGGTGGACTACAACGCTCCGCTGAGCGTCATCCCCCACTTCGCCCGCTACGGCTCAGTGATTCCCACCTACGACGCCAGCAAATGCACCTCGACCTCCGACATCGACCGCGACAACATCATCATGACCGTCTACATGAAGGGCGAGGATGGCGATGTGGCCACCGGCTATCTCTTCGACGACGACCACACCTCCGCCTCGTCCATCGAGAGCGGTCGTTATAACCTGACCAAGGTCTACGTGGAGACTCGCGCTAACGGCGCCTCGTTCATCATCATCGAGACTCCCCACCACGGCTACACCCCCGCGGCTCCTCGCCGTGCCAAGAAGGCAAGCCCTGCCACCGACGACACCCAGAGCCTGACGCTGAACTTCCCCATGCTCAACGTGGACTTCCCCGAGGAGACATACAGCAGCGTGGACGGCAGCAAGGTGGTGCGCTACACCGACCGCACAGCCTTCGACGCCGCTCCGGCCACCGACAAGACTGTCTCCATCTATCAGGATCCCACCACCAAGGAGGCAGCAGTGAAGTTCCCCGTAAGTCGCACCGAGGGCATCAACCACGCTCTGTTCATGGCCGAGGGCATCCTCACAGGCGTGTCTGACGCAAGCATAGGAGTGAAGCAGCTCGAAGCCACTGCCTACGCCACCCCCAGCGGCGTGGCCGTGCGCGCAAGCCTCCCCGAGGAGTGCGCCAAGGCCCGCATCGAGCTCTACGACATGGTGGGCACCCTCATGGGCACCGCCATCGTCACTGCCGACGGAAACTCTGCCTATGCTGAATTCAACGTGGGCAGCGGCGCCTACGTGGCCCGCGTCAGCGCCGACACCCTCAGCGGCACAGGCGTGGCCACCGCCAAGGTGATCCGCTGATTTTCGCATCCCAGGCCGGGAGAAATCCCGCGCTTATAACATCAAAGTCCGATATTCCGAAAGGTTTATCGGGCTTTTTTATGGGCATTAGGGAACTTTTTTGCGATTTTTTTGTTATTTTTGCAGACTATTTATTTATTGCTTCGTTATGTCCGCACCACGCTACTTCGCTTTTATAGCGACGTGTGCCATCTGGGCTTGCGCCGCGGCCCAGCAGCCTCTCGACGCTACCGACATGCCCGAGAGCTGGCACTACGACTCCCCTTACATCCAAACCGACCCCACGGCCGACCAGTGGTGGAGCCTCTTCCACGACCAGACGCTGGACTCGCTGATATCCGTGGCCCTTACCAACAACTACGACCTTCGCCAGGCCGCGCGCCGCATCAACATGGCCCACGCCGCCCTGCAGCAGGCACGCAGCGCCTACTACCCGCAGATTCAGGCCGAGGCGCAGTGGAACAAATCGCACACCTCGGGGCGCGTCACAGCCGACCCGTCGTCGGAGGTGTCAAGCTTCACCGCCGGCCTCTCGGCCAGCTGGGAGGTTGACGTCTTCGGCAAGATCACCACGGCCGCGAAGGGCAAGAAAGCCGCCGAGCAGGTGGCCAAAGCCGAGCGCGACGCCGCGGAGGTGGCAATAGCAGCGCAGGTGGCCAAGGCATATATGCAGCTGCGCACTATGCAGTCGGAGGCCAACGTCATAGACGCCAACATAGCCACGCAGAAGCGCGTGCTCGAGATCACAGAGGCCCGATACGAGGCCGGCCTGTCGTCGAAGCTCGACGTGGCCCAGGCCCGCACCACCTACCTTTCCACCCAAGCATCCAAAATCAACGTGGAGACCTCCATACGCTCCACCATCAACGCCATAGCCGTGCTCACGGGCCAGATGCCCGGCGAGAGCGCGCAATGGCTGGCTGTTGCGGCTCCCATGCCCGACTACCGCCAGATCGTGGCAGCAGGCACACCTGCCGAGCTGCTGCGCCGCCGCCCCGACATCGTGGAAGCCGAACGCCAGCTGGCCGTCTACGCCGCACAGCTGGGTGTGGCAAAGAAAGACTTCCTCCCCACCCTGGCCCTTCAGGGCAGCATAGGCACACAAGCCCATAAGCTCGGCGACCTCTTCGGCGACCACTCCATGTATTGGTCCGTGACCCCGACGCTGACGTGGACCCTCTTCGACGGCCTCTCTCGCCGCGCGTCGATGGTGAGCGCCCGCGAGCAGATGCGCATAGGCATCGACAATTACAACGCCACCGTGCTGGCTGCAGCCCAGGAGGTCGACAACGCCATCACCTCCTACCTCGGCGCACTGCGCTACATAGAGATCGCCGAGCAAGCCCTGCACACGGCCAACGAGGCCTTCTCCCTCTCCATCGACCTCTACAAGCAGGGTCTCACGAGCTTTATCAACGTGCAAAACTCGCAGATTTCCGCCCTGCATTACGCCAACCAACTCGTTGAGGCCCGCGGCGACGCGCTCACTGCCCTGGTAAGCCTCTACGAGGCTCTCGGAGGAGGTTATTAAGAGCCTGTCCCACAAAATATGTTAACGTTGAGGCGGTCAGCCATTGAGCAGAGTTGTTCGTGTGATGA